>JBJMLB010000009.1:0-6944 GCA_045805465.1 Conexibacter sp.
CTGCGGGCGGCCGCACGCGGCGCGCGCAAGGAGCCCGAGCGGGCCGCGCGCCGGGCGGCGAAGGACGTGCCGCCGGCGGACGCCGCCGTGCTGGAGGATCCCGCGCTGTGGGCGATCCACGTGCGCTGCACGGCGGAGATCCTCGGGCGTCCCGATGCGCTCGCGCACGAGCTCTCGCTGCTCGCGCGCCCGTGGGGGATCGGGCTCGGCGGTGTCGCGTGCCCGGTCGCGCTGTGGAGCGGCGAGCGCGACGTCGTGCACCCGACCGCCCACTCGCGCTGGCTTGCCGCCCGCCTGGGCGACGCGCCCGTCGAGGTCGTCCCCGAGGCGGCGACGTTCGGGATGCTGCCGGTCTACGCGGACGCGCTGCGCTTCGCGGCTCAGCTCGCGGCGCGCTGAGCCGCGAACTCGGCGAACCAGTCGAGCGCGGCGGGGTTTTTCAGCGAGTCGCGGCTGGCGGCCTTCGCCGGGTCGGTGCCCTGGAGGATTCGCTTGACGGGGATCTCCAGCACCTTGCCGGACAGCGTGCGGGGGATCTCGGCGACGGCGTGGACCTCGTTAGGGACGTGGCGCGGGGAGCAGTCCTCGCGCACGCGGGTGGCGATCCGCTTGACCAGCGCGTCGTCGAGGCTCGCGCCCTCGCGCAGGACGACGAACAGCGGCATCCAGCCGTCGACGTCGACCACGAGCGCGTCGAGGATTTCCGGCAGCGCGAGCACGGCGCGGTAGATCTCGGCGGTGCCCATGCGGATGCCGCCGCGGTTGATCGTCGCGTCGGAGCGGCCGCTGATGACGGCGGTCCCGCGGTCGGTCAGTTCGATCCAGTCGCCGTGGCGCCAGATGCCGGGGAACATGTCGAAGTAGCTCATCCGGTACCGCTCGCCCGTGGGGTCGCCCCAGAGCGACACTGGCATCGACGGCATCGGCTCGGTAATCACCAGCTCGCCGACCGCGCCGGTCAGCGGTGTGCCGTCCGGGTCCCACGACTCGACCTTGCAGCCGAGCGACGCGCCCTGCAGCTCGCCGCGGTACACCGGCAGCGTCGGGACGCCGCCGACGAAGGCGGTGCAGACGTCGGTCCCGCCGGATGTCGAGAACAGCCACGTGTCGGCGCCGAGGTGGTCGTAGATCCATTGGAAGCCCTCGGGCGCGAGCGGGGAGCCGGTCGAGCCGACCGCGTGCAGCTGCGACAGGTCCCGCCCGCCGGCCGTCGGCTCGACGCCGTCCTTCATGCACTGCGCGATATAGGAAGCGCTCGTGCCGAAGACGGTCACCCCGGCAGCGGCCGCCAGCTCCCACAGCACGTCCATGTCAGGCTCCGCGGGGCTGCCGTCGTAGAGCACGACCGAGGCCGGCGTCAGCAGCACGCCGAGCAGGAAGTTCCACATCATCCAGCCGGTCGTCGTGAACCAGAAGACGCGGTCCTCAGCGTGCGCGTCGAGGTGCAGGTGCAGCTTCTTGAGCTGCTCCATGAGGATCCCGCCGTGGCCCTGCACGATCGCCTTGGGAAGTCCGGTCGTGCCGGAGGAGTAGAGGACCCAGAGGGGGTGGTCGAAGGGCACGCGCTCGAACGTCAGCTCCGCGGACGCGGTCCCGTCCGGCCCGGCGCCGAGGAAGTCGTCCCACGCGACCGCCCCCTCCAGCGTCGCGTCGGCGTCGAGGTAGGGGAGCAGCACGGTGGCGCGCAGGCTCGGCATCTCCCGCATGAGGCCCGCGACGACCTCGCGGCGGTCGAACGCGCGGCCGTTGTAGCGGTAGCCGTCGACCGCGAGCAACACGGTCGGCTCAATCTGCGCGAAGCGGTCGATCACGCTGCGCGCGCCGAAGTCCGGCGAGCAGCTCGACCACACCGCCCCGATCGACGCGCACGCGAGCATCGCCGCCATCGCCTCGGGGATGTTCGGCAGATACGCGACGACGCGGTCGCCGCGCGTGACGCCGTGTGCGCGCAGCCCCGCGGCGATGCGGGCGGTCAGCGCGCGCAGCTCGCCCCACGTCATCTCCGCGAGCTCGCGCCCTTCGCCGGCGTGCCACAGCGCGACCGCCGCCGAGTCGCGCTCGCGGAAGACGTGCTCGGCGTAGTTGAGCGCAACATCGGGGAACCACTCGGCGCGGGGCATCTCGCGACGGCCGAGCACGCGCTCGGGCGACCCGTCGGCCTGCACGTCGAAGAAGTCCCAGATCGAGTGCCAGAAGGCGTCGATGTCGTCGACCGACCACTGCCACAGCTCGCGGTAGGAGCCGAAGGTGCGGCCGATCCGCGGCTCCAGCCAGCGCTGATACTGCGTCAGCCACGCGCGCTCGACGCGCTCCGGCGAGGGGGTCCAGAGGATTGGCGGCGCGGCCGCGCTCACCGGCTCGCCGCCCCGCGTGCGGCGGCGAGCGCGTCACCACCGGCAGGCGCGCCCGCCTTCAGCAGCAGGTCGCAGTAGCCGTCGGCGATCTGCTCGGGCGACAGCCGACCCCTCCCGCCCGCCCGCAGCCACGTCGCGGTGTGGTTGACCATCCCGAGCAGCGCGAGCAGCGTCAGCCCGCGGTCGGCGAAGGCCATCGTCCCGTCCTGCTCTCCTCGTGCGAGCACGTCGTCGAGGATCTTCTCGAACGCCTTGCGCTGGCGGCGCACTTCGCGCCACTGCGGCCCGCGTTCGATCGCGTGGCGCTCCTGTGCGAAGACGAGCATGTGGTCGCGATGCGTCGCGACGTGGGCGAGCCACGCGCGCACCAGCTCGTGCAGGTGCTCGGTCGCGGGCGCCTCGCGCGCGACGATCGCGCGTGCCCGCTCCAGCAGCGGCTCGAGCAGCTCGTCGCAGATGCGGATCAGCAGCTGCTCCTTGCTCCCGATGTAGTGGTAGAGGCCGCCGGCGGCGAGCCCCGTCGCCTCGGTCAGGTCCTGCATCGACGTCGCCTGGTAGCCGCGCGCGGCGAACAGGCGCGCGGCCGTCGCGACGACCTCCTGCTGCTTGCGGTCGTAGCGGGCGCGCAGGGCGGGACGGGTCGGCGGCGAGGCGGCGGCCATCGCCACAGGCTAGCGCAGGACCGAACGATCATTCGAAATTCGAGTAGTCATTCGGTATTGTCGCCGCATGGACTTCGACCTCTCCGACGACCACCGTCTGATCCAGCGCACCGTGCGCGACTTCGCGACCAACGAGGTCGCGCCCGTCGCGGAGGAGCTGGACCGCGAGAAGCGCTTCCCGTACGAGCTGGTCAGACAGCTCGGCGCCCTGAACCTGATGGGCATCCCGTTCCCCGAGTCGGTCGGCGGGGGCGGCGGTGACTCGCTCGCCTACGCGCTCGCGGTCGAGGAGCTCGCGCGCGTCGACTCGTCCGTCGCGATCACGCTGTGCGCACACACCTCGCTCGGCACGCAGCCGATCTACCTGTTCGGCGACGAGGCGCAGAGAGCGGAGTGGCTGCCGCGGCTGTGCGCCGGGGAGATTCTCGGCGCCTTCGGCCTCACCGAGCCGGAGGCCGGCTCCGACGCGGGCAACGTCAAGACGCGCGCGCGCCTCGACGGCGGCGAGTGGGTGATCGACGGCGCCAAGCAGTTCATCACCAACGCCGGCACCGACATCTCCGGCGTTGTCTGCATCACCGCCAAGACCGGCGCGGACGAGATCTCGAACCTGATCGTCGCCTACGGCACCCCCGGCTACGAGCAGGGTGAGCCCTACCGCAAGATGGGCTGGAACGCGTCCGACACGCGCCCGCTCACGTTCACCGACTGCCGCGTGCCGGAGACCCACCTGCTCGGCCCGCGCGGCGGCGGCTTCAAGCAGTTCCTGCACGTGCTGGACATCGGCCGCATCGGCGTCGCGGCGATGGGGCTCGGGCTCGCGCAGGGCGCTTTGGACGAGGCGCTGTCCTACGCGAAGGAGCGCAAGGCGTTCGGCCAGCCGATCTCGAAGTTCCAGGCGATCCAGGGCAAACTCGCCGACATGGCGACGGAGATCGAGGCCGCACGGCTGCTCACCTACAAGGCGGCGCGCCTGAAGGATGCAGGCGAGAACTTCACGCTGACGGCGGCACAGGCGAAGCTCAAGACCGGCCGCCTCGCCGTCCGCTGCGCCGAGGAGGCCGTGCAGATCCACGGCGGCTACGGCTACATGGAGGAGTACCCCGTCTGCCGCTTCTACCGCGACGCGAAGATCCTCACGATCGGCGAGGGCACCGACGAGGTGCAGCAGATGGTGATCGCGCGGGCGCTGGGGGCCTGAAGCCGTGAGCGCCGGAGCGTTTCCGTCCGCCGTCCACATCCGCGAGGTCGGCCCGCGCGACGGCTTCCAGAACGAGCCGGAGGTCATCTCGACCGTCGACAAGGTCCGGCTGATCGAGCAGCTCGCGCGCACCGGCCTCAGACGCTTGGAGGTCACGAGCTTCGTGCGGCCCGACGTGATCCCGCAGCTCGCCGACGCCGCGGCGGTGCTGGAGGCGATCCAGCTGCCCGACGACGTGAGCGTGAGCGTGCTCGTCCCGAACGAGCGCGGCCTCGACAACGCGCTGCACCACCGCGACCGCATCCATGAGATCAACGTCTTTCTCAGCGCGTCCGAGACGCACAACCGCAAGAACGTCAACCGCTCGATCGCCGAGTCGCTCGACGGCGTCTCGCAGGTGCTGGAGCGCGCGCGAGCAGAGGGGCTGCGCTGCGAGGGCGTGATCTCGACCGCGTTCGGCTGCCCCTATGAGGGCTGGGTCGATCCCGAGCGCGTGGTGTCGATCGCACGGTCGTTGGTCGACGCCGGCGCGCAGGAGGTCGGCTTCGGCGACACGACTGGGATGGCGAACCCGCGGCAGGTGGGAGAGCTGTTCGCCCGCTGGCGCGAGGCGCTCCCGGGCGTGGAGCTGACCGCCCACTTCCACAACACCCGCGGCCAGGGGCTCGCGAACGTGCTGGCGGCCCTCCATGCCGGCGTGGTCTCGTTCGAGTCCTCATTCGGGGAGCTGGGCGGCTGCCCGGTCCCGGCCGGCGCGACCGGCAACATCGCAACCGAGGACCTCGTCTCGATGCTGGAGGAGATGAGAATCGCCACGGGCGTCGACCTGCCTGCCCTGATCGTCGCCTCGGGCATGGTCGCCGACGTGCTCGGCCGACCGCTCGGCTCGCACACGCTCGTGGCCGGACCGGTGGAGTGGCGGCGCTGATGCCCGCGTTCGACACCTTGCGCTACGCGGTCGCCGATGGCGTGGCGACGATCGCGCTCGATCAGCCGGAGACGCGAAATGCGCTTTCCGATCAGTTGTTCGCCGATTTGCAGGCGGCGTTCGAGGCGGCTCGCGACGACGCGGCGGTGCGTTGTGTCGTGCTCACCTCTACGCACGAGAGCGTGTTTAGCTCGGGCGCGAATCTCGCGGGCTTTGCGGCTGATGTGCCGCTGGTGCACAAGCATTTCGGGGTCGAGCGGTTCCCGCAGTTGTTTACGACGATCGGGCGGCTGGGGAAGCCGTCGATCTGTGCGGCGAACGGTCACGTGCTCGCGGGCGCGCTCGGGATCGCGCTCGCCTGCGATTTGATCGTTGCGAAGGAGGGCGTCACGTTCGGCACGCCGGAGATCAACGTGGGCGCGTTTCCGTTCATGATCATGGCGTTGATCTATCGCAACTTGGGGCGCAAGAAGACGAACGAGCTGCTGCTGCTCGGCGATCGCATCGACGCCCACGAGGCCGAGCGGATCGGGCTGGTCAACAAGGTCGTGCCGGCAGGCGAGTTCGATGCTGCGGTCGCGGACTGGGCGGGCCGGCTGGCGGCGAAGTCGCCGGTGTTGATGAAGCTCGGCAAGGATGCGATCTATCGCCAGCAGGACATGGCGTTTGAGGATGCGTTGGACTTCTTGCGTGCGCAGTTGACGATCGCGTTCTCGACCGAGGACATCCAGGAGGGCGTGAAGGCGTTCTTCGAGAGACGGGAGCCGCAATGGACGGGTCGATAGACGCCCACGTGCGCGGCCCCCTGACCGGCGAGCTGATCGAGCAGACGATCGGCGAGAACTTCGAGCAGACGGTTGCGCGCTTCGCCGATCGCGATGCGCTCGTCGTGCGCCATCAGGACGTCCGACTGACCTATGCGCAGCTCGACGCCGAGGTCGATCGCGTCGCGCGTGCGCTGATGGCGGCCGGGCTGGAGGCCGGCGATCGCATCGGCATCTGGGCGCCCAACTGCGCCGAGTGGGTGCTCGTGCAGTACGCGACGGCCAAGGCCGGCATCGTCCTGGTCAACGTCAACCCCGCCTACCGCACGAGCGAGTTGGAGTACGCGCTGCGGCAGTCCGGCTGCCGCATGCTGATCGCGGCGCGCACGTTCAAGACGTCCGACTACGCGGCGATGGCGGCGGAGGTCGCGCCGCGCCTGCCCGCGCTCGAGCGCGTCGTGCTGCTCGACGGGCCCGAGTGGGAGGACCTGCTCGGCGCCGGCGAGCAGGTCGCGCCCGAGGCGCTGCGCGCCCGGATGGCGAGCCTGACGTGCACCGACCCGATCAACATCCAGTACACGAGCGGCACGACCGGCTTCCCGAAGGGCGCGACGCTCAGCCACCGCAACATCCTCAACAACGGCTTCCGCGTCGGTGAGGGCTGCGGCTACGACGAGCGCGACCGCGTTTGCGTCCCCGTGCCCTTCTACCACTGCTTCGGCATGGTCATGGGCAACCTCGCATGCACCTCGCACGGCGCCGCGATCGTCGTGCCGAGCCCTGCGTTCGAGCCGCGTGCCGTGCTGGAGGCGGTGCAGGAGGAGCGCTGCACGAGCCTCTACGGTGTCCCGACCATGTTCATCGCCGAGCTCGAGCATCCGCGGTTCGGAGAGTTCGACCTCTCCTCGCTGCGGACGGGGATCATGGCCGGCTCGCCGTGCCCGATGGAGGTGATGCGGCGCGTGCGGGCCGAGATGCACATGGACGAGGTGACGATCTGCTACGGCATGACCGAGACCTCGCCGGTCTCGGCGC
>JBJMLB010000010.1:0-43199 GCA_045805465.1 Conexibacter sp.
CACTCTATCCCTAAAAGACACACTAACCATCTCTCGCCCCCGCGGCCGTTCAACCCCGGCTCGCTGGTGGAGGTCGCCGGGATCGTGGACGCGGTGCTCGGAACCGGCTCGCACGGCGTGCCGCGCGGGGAGGCGCTCGACGCGGTCGAGACGATGGCGATGACGGCGGAGCGGGGGATCCCCGTGATCGCATGCGACGTGCCGAGCGGCGTGGACGCGTCGACCGGAGAGGTCGCCGGGCCGGCCGTGCGGGCGGTCGCGACGGCTACGTTCCACGCCGGGAAGCCCGGACTGTGGATCGCACCCGGCAAGCAGCACGCCGGCGAGGTGAGTGTCGTCGAGATCGGCATCCCAGCCGACGGACGGCCGCATGAGGCGAGCGCCGAGATCGGGCTGATCGGCGACGGCGTGCTCGACGGCCTGCCGGAGCGCGGCGCGGAGGCGACGAAGTTCGACGGCGGCAGCGTGCTCGTATGCGGCGGTTCGCTCGGGCTCACGGGCGCGCCCTCGATGGCGGCCGAGGCAGCCGCGCGCGCGGGCGCCGGATACGTGACTGCCCTCGTGCCGGCTTCGCTCAACCTCGTCTTCGAGCTGCGCGACGCGGAGGTGATGAGCGTCCCGCTGGCGGACGAGGGCGGGGCGTTCGTACCGGGCGCGCTCGACGAGGCGCTCACCCGCTGCGAACGGGCCGACGCGCTCGTGCTCGGTCCGGGGCTCGGGCGCTCCGATGGAGCCGCGGCGTTCGCCCGCGAGTTCGCACTGCACGCGTCGCTGCCGCTGCTGCTCGACGCCGACGGCCTGAACGCGCACGCCACCGAGACCGCGCTCGAACGGCTCGCCGGACGCTCCGCCCCGACCGTGCTCACACCGCACGGGGGAGAGCTTGCGCGCCTGCTCGGCGCCTCCGGCGACGAGGTGCGCGCGGCACGCCTCGCGAGTGCCCGTGAGGCGGCGCGCCGCGCGGGCGCGGTCGTCGTGCTGAAGGGGGACGACACGCTCGTCGTGGAGCCCGGCGGCCGGGTGGGCGTGAGCCGCGGCGACGCTCCCGCGCTCGCGACCGCGGGGACCGGCGACGTGCTGTCCGGCGTGATCGGCGCGCTGCTCGCCCGCGGCGTCGAGCCATTTGCGGCCGCCTGCGCCGGCGTCGAGCTGCATCGCCGCGCCGGCCGTCTGGTCGGCGCGCGCATCGGTGTGGAGGGGGCGATGGCGCGCGACGTGATCGCGGCGCTGCCCTACGTCCGGCGCAGGGACTGACTGCCGCGGCACCCGCTAGGCTCCCCTCGCAGATGCCCACCGTCGCCGACATCATGGAGCGCGATCCGGTGACCGTGACCCCCGAGGACACGGTGGAGACGCTGCTGCGCACGCTGCGCGAGCACGAGCTGCCGGGCGTCCCGGTCGTCAACGGCGGCGGACGCTGCATCGGGATCGTGACGGAGTCCGATCTCGTGCTGGTGGACGAGGAGGAGGACCTGCGCCTCCCGCTGCACATCGACCTGTTCGGCGGCACGGTCTTCCTCGGGCGGCTGAAGCCCTTCGAGGACCGCGTCAAGAAGGCGATCGCCTCGACGGTCGCCGACATGATGACCGAGGCCCCCACGACGGTCGCCCCGGACACCGACGTGCACGACGCAGCCCGCCTGATCGCCGAGCATCGTCACAACCGCCTGCCGGTCGTGGAGCACGGTCGCCTCGTCGGCGTCGTTACGCGCCTCGACGTGCTCGAGGCGCTCGTCTCCCCGGAGTAGCGGTGGCGCTGCGCGCGCTCGCGCGGGTCAACCTCGCCGCCGTCGAGCGCAACTGCGAGCGGCTGCGCTTCGCCGCGGGTCCGCACACCGCCCTGTGCGCGGTCGTGAAGGCGAACGCCTACGGGCACGGCACCGTGCCGGTCGCGCGGGCGGCGCTCGCGGGCGGCGCGAGCTGGCTCGCCGTCGCGGCCGCTGAGGAGGCCGCCGAGCTGCGCGCCGCCGGCATCGAGGCGCCGATCCTGATGATGGGTGCGCTCAGCGCCGAGGAGCTGCCGGCGGCGCTGGACGCACAGGCAGACGTCGTCGCGTGGCGCTCCTCGTTCGTCGACGAGCTGCGCCGCGGCAGCGATCACCGGCTGGGCGCGCTGCCGGTGCGCGTGCACGTGAAGCTCGACGTCGGCATGGGCCGGCTCGGGATCCGCGACGCGGACGAGCTGCTGCGCGTCGCCGAGCAGATCCACGCCGCGCCCGAGCTGGAGCTGGTGGGCGCGATGACGCACCTGCCGTGCGCCGACGAGGATCCCGAGCGGACACGCGCGGAGGTCGAGCGCTTCCGCGCCTTCGGCGAGCGGCTGCGGGAGCTGAAGCCGGACGTGATCCTGCACGGCGCCAACAGCGCGGCGACGCTCGCGCTGCCGGAGAGCCGCTTCGAGATGGTGCGATGCGGCGTGGCGATGTACGGCCTCGACCCGTTCGGCGTCGATCCGGCCGAGCACGACCTGGAGCCTGCGCTCGAGCTGCGCTCGTTCGTGGCGGCGCTGAAAGCCTTGACGCCGGGGGAGAGCGTCGGCTACGGCGCGCGCTTCGTCGCGCGCGAGCCGACCTGGATCGCGACGCTCCCGATCGGCTACGGCGACGGCTGGCGGCGCGCGTTCTCTGACAACGCCGAGGTGCTGATCGGCGGGCGCCGCCATCCGCTCGTCGGGCGGGTGAGCATGGACAACGTCACCGTCGACGTCGGTCCCGACCCGGCGGGCATCGCCGAGGGCGACGAGGCGGTTCTGCTCGGGCGCGACGGCGACGAGCGCATCACGGCCGAGGAGCTCGCGCGGAGGATCGACACGATCAACTACGAGATCACGACCGCGCTGACCGCGCGCCCGACGCGGGCCTATCACCGCGACGGCGCCGAGCTCGACGGGGACGGGCGGGCGCGCATGAGCCGCGAGACGCCCGCATGAGCGACGACGCGCTCGCGATCGCGCGGCAGGCGCTCGGCGGCACGCCAGCCTGGCTCGTCGGCGGTGCTGTGCGCGACCGCCTGCTGGGCCGGTCCACGATCGACCTGGACCTCGCCGTCGCGGGCGACGTGGAGGCCGCGGCGCGCGCGCTCTCGCGCGCCGCGCGCGCCGCCGTCTTCCCGTTGTCGGAGGACTTCGGCGCCTGGCGCGTCGTCGCGCGGGGCGGGCGGTGGCAGGCTGATCTTTCGCCGCTGCTCGGCGAGACGATCGAGCAGGACCTCGCCCAGCGCGACTTCACGATCAACGCGATCGCCGAGCCGCTCACCGGCGGCGCGGCGGTCGATCCCACCGGCGGGCAGGCCGACCTCGCCGCCCGACGCTTGCGGATGGTCTCCCCGGCGGCGTTCGCGGTAGATCCGCTGCGCGTCCTGCGGCTGCCCCGCTTCGCCTGCGAGCTCGCGCTCGCCGCCGAGCCGGCCACGATCGCCGCCGCCGCGAAGCATGGCGCCGGGCTCGCGGACGTCGCGACCGAGCGCGTCTTCGCCGAGCTGAAGCGGATCGTCGCCTCCCCCGACCCGCTCGCGGGGATCGAGCTGATGGAGCGCGTCGGCGCCGTCGACGCGATCCTGCCGGAGCTGGCGGCGCTGTCCGGCGTGCAGCAGAGCGCCTACCACCATCTCGACGTCTACCAGCACACGCTCGCGGTGTTGGCCGAGACGGTCGCGCTGGAGCGCGATCCGGTGGGGATCTTCGGCGAGCAGCACGGCGCCGCCGTCGCCGCCGTGCTGGCGGAGCCGCTCGCCGACGAGCTGACCCGGGGCGGTGCGCTCCGCCTCGGCGCCCTCTTCCACGACGTCGCGAAGCCGCAGACGCGCGCCGTCACCGAGGAGGGACGCGTCTCCTTCTGGCACCACGACGCCCAAGGGGCGGAGCTCTCGCGTGCGATCCTCGCGCGGCTGCACGCGAGCGAGCGGCTGCGCGCGCACGTCGCGGCGCTCACGCGCCATCACCTGCGGCCCGGCTTCCTCGTGCGCGAGCGGCCGTTGCCGCCGCGCGTCGAGTACCGCTACCTGAAGGCGTGCGAGCCGGTCGAGGTCGACGTCACGCTGCTGTCGGTCGCCGACCGCCTGGCGACGCGCGGGCGCAGATCCGACGTGGCGATCGTGAACCACCTCGAGCTCGTGCGCCAGCTGATCGGGCCGGCCCTGGCATGGCGCGAGCAGGGTCCGCCGGCGCCGCTCGTGCGCGGCGACGAGCTGGCCGACGCGCTCGGGATCGAGCGCGGGCCGCGGCTGGGCAGACTGCTCGCCGAGTTGGAGGAGGCCGCCTACGCCGGCGAGGTCGCTTCGCGCGAGGACGCGATCGCCCGCGCCCGCGAGCTGCTCGCCGGCAGCGCGACGACCGGCTAGGCCGACGTCGCGCTCGGCGCCGCGCGGTCGGTCACGACCGCGGCGAGCTTGCGCGCGATCGCGGTGCAGAGCGTGACGGCGTCGCTGACGCTGCCGTGGTCGACGTTCTCGGCGGTGTCGGTCGGCCAGTGGTAGTTGGCCGGCACCTTCAGGCGCGTGACCGAGCCGATCGCCGTCGTCGGATAGCCGGCCCGCAGGGCGATCAGGCCGTCGGTCGCGTTGCGCAGCCGCAGGCCGCGCCACAGCTCGACACCGCTCTCCCTCGAGCACGCCTCGACGAGATCCTTGAAGTCGTCCGGATAGTCGCGCATCCGGAGCATCCCCTCGCCCTCGATCAGCGTGAGGTGCGGGGAGCCGACCGTGTCGACGCACACGACGTGTGTGCGATCCGGCGGCAGAGTGGGGAAGTGGCGCCGCGCGAACGCCTGCATCCCCTCCATGAAGCCCTCCTCCGAGCCGGTCGAGACGAGCAGCACGCGCAGCCCTTCGACGGGGCGCTCGGCGAGCTCCGTGGCGAGCCCGATCAGCGTCGCGACGCCCGTGAGGTTGTCGTTCGCGCCGGGCACCACGTCGCGCGCGCCGATCTCGGCGAACGTCGCGGCCGAGCCGAGCGCGAGCACGGTGCCCGTCGTCAGGACCCGGCGCCGGCGCATGAGCGCCCCGAGCGCGACGAGCAGCGGCCCTGCGATCACCGGCGCCATCAGCGGCGGGGACGTGTTGCTGCGCTCCAGCAGGCCGGGCGCCAGCCGGTCCACGAGCGGCAGCACGCCGGGGTGGAACAGCAAGCCGGAGTGGGCCGCGTCGTGATGGGCGACGAAGACGACGGTGCGATCAGCGTGCGGATCGCCCGTTTCGGCGACGACGTTCCAGGTGGGACGGCTCGGCAGGAAGCGGCGGCGGAACCACAGCCGGCCGCCGCCGACGTCGTCCCAGATCGCGGCTGCCGTGAACGCGCCGACTGCCGCTGCGAGCGCGCGAACCCGGTTCCCGCCCACCCCGCCGCGGCGCGCGAGCAGTCCTGCCGCGCCGGCGAGCGCGTTCGGGACGCCGAGCGGGAACCAGTAGCCGCCGTGCGCGCGCTCCTCCTCGACCTCGACGCTGCAGCCGAACTCGGCCAGCTGCGCGGCGATCCACTCGGCTGCCTCGTGCTCCCCCGGCGAGGCGGAGGGACGCTCGATCGCCGCGAGGTGGGCGATCGCCTGGCGCAGGTGAGTGCGATCGGGCACGACCGTTCGCAGGCTACCGATATGCTCGCGCCGTGCCTGCCGGTCCCGAGAACTGCCTCTTCTGCAAGATCGTCGCGGGCGAGCTGCCGGCGACGATCGTCGACGAGGACGCGCGCACGCTCGCGTTCATGGACATCAACCCGGCGACGCGCGGCCATGCGCTGGTGATCCCGCGCGTCCACGCGACGGACCTCCACGAGCTCGATCCGGAGGACCTGCAGGCGTGCGCCGTCGCCGCTCAGCGGCTCGCCGGGCGCATGAGAGCGCGGCTCGGCGCGGATGGCATCAACCTCATCAACTCGTGCGGTGCGGCCGCCTGGCAGACCGTCTTCCACTTCCACATGCACGTCGTGCCGCGCTACGTCGGCGACCCGCTTGAGCTGCCGTGGGTCCCGTCCCCGGGCGACATGGACGAGATCGCCGCTACCGGCGTGCTCCTGCGCGGATAGCGCACGGGGGCCGCCTCCGCCGGCCACATGGCCGGCTACGCCACCCCTAGCCGCGTCGGCTGGTACTTGCAGCCGGTGCACCGGATCCTGTTAGTTTTTCCCCGACAGATCGAGCGCTCCCGCTCGATGGAACCCCGCCGGCCGTCGGCTGGCAGCTTGCTCCTCGGGGGATGCAATGGCAACGGGAACTGTGAAGTGGTTCAGCGACGACAAGGGCTTCGGCTTCATCACGCCGGATGACGGTGGTCGCGACCTCTTCGTCCACTACAGCGGCATCTCCGGCGACGGCTATCGCTCGCTCGCCGAGGGCGCGAAGGTCAACTACGAAGAGGAGCAGGGCGACAAGGGCCCGAAGGCAGTCAACGTCACGAGACTGTAGAACGCACGGGGCCCGCCTCCGCCGGCCACGTGGCCGGCTCCGGCACCGCTAGCCCCGTTCCGGCTTGCATGGCGCGTTGCTGGGCGGTCCTTCCGCCCGCGACTCGTGTTGAATGGGGATATGAAGCGCATCCCCCTCGGCGTCGCCCTGGCCGTCTGCCTGCTTGGCGCCGCCGCCTCCACGGCCTCGGCCAAGACGTATGAGCTCGGTGCGAGCACTGACGGCGCGTCCGTCAGCTGCCCGGACAACTGCTTCGTCGTGACGCGCACGACGGCGCTGCAGGTCCGCACCGGCACGCTCAGATATCCCACGACCGTCCCGAAAAGTGGGCGGATCGTCGGCTTCACGCTGCAGCTCGGCTCGCTGAGCGATAGACAGATCCACTTCTTCAACTCGACCTACGGCGGCACCTCGCGCGTCCAGCTCGCGGTGCTGCGGGAGCAGGCTAGACCGGCGCGCAGCTACGAGGTCGTCGCGACCACGGGCGTCTTCAAGATCCAGCCGTTCTTCGGCACGACAGTGCAGTTCCCGTTGAAGACGACGCTCGCGGCGCGCAAGGGCGACATCGTCGCGCTGACGGTGCCGACGTGGGCGCCGGTGCTCGCCGTCAACCTGCCGAAGGAGAACGGCTGGCGCGCGAGCCGCGCCGACAGCTGCACCGACCTGCTCACGCAGACGGCACAGATGACGCTCGGCAATGCCACGCAGTACAAGTGCCTCTACCAGACGGCCCGCGTGACCTACACGTCGACGCTCATCACGACGCCCGTCGCGCCGACGCCGCCGGCAGACACGAGAAGATCGACGAGATGATCGCGAGGGCGGGGTGCGTGGGCGGACGACGCCTCCCGCGCTCCGCCCGCCGCGGCGTGAGAACCGCTCAGCAGGCGCCCGGGTTCTCGTTGCAGAAGCTCTGGTAGTTCGGCGCCGCGCCGCCGGGGTTGGCGGGCGTCGTCGGGGTGGTGGTGCCGCCCCCGGTCGCCGGAGCGGTCCCGCCGCCGGTGTCGGCCCCCGTGTCGCCGGTGCCCCCGCCGCCGGTGTCACCTGTGTCGCCGCTCGTGTCGACCGCGCCCCCGGTGTCGCCGGTGACGTCGGGGGTGGTGGTCGTGGTCGAGGTGGTGTCGGTCGTGGTGGTCGTCGTCGAGGCGCTGTTCGGCAGCGTCGCGCCAGTGCCGACCGTCAGAGGCGGGGTGTCGAGCGTCTCGGCCGACTGCGACCCGCCGCTGCCGCATGCGGCCACGCCGAGCGCGAGCAGCAGCCCGACCGCGAGGGCCGCGATCAGCAGCAGGGGGTGTTGCGTGCGACGAGGCACGAGACGCTGAAGGGCCTTAGTGGGCGTGGGCGATCGGCGCCATGCGGCGATCGCAGTTCGGGCAGTCGTTGAGGTCCTTCTGCGCGAACTGGTTGCACCAGTTGCACAGGCGCAGGTTCTCGACGGCCCAGGGCAGGTCGGAGGGGGTCGGCGCGAGCGGCACCAGCGCCGCCACGACCTCGAGCGGCTCGCCCGTCTCGCGATCGACGTACGTGCGGCCGGCCTCGGCCTGGATGACGACTTCGCGACCCGTGGAGGGGGTCCGCATGCGGTAGCGCTGGTGGTTCCTCACGCGACGGGATGCTACCAACGCATGCGCCGGAAGCGCCGCGCCGCCCAGTAGGGATTGGCGTAACCCGCGTGAGTGGCTGGCGGATGGGCGACCAAGCGGGGCAAGGACGCAGGGAGGCGAGCAATAGCAGCGCTATTGCCGCCTTCCGAGGACGCAGCATCCGTGCAGCGTCGCCCGCCGCCAGACGCCGCGGGGGTTACGCCAATCCGTACAGCAGCCGGCGGCGACCGTACGCTAGCGGCGTGCGCGTCCTCATCTTCCACGGCTACCTGCTGCAGGGCACCGGGTCGAACGTCTACAACGCCAACCTCGCCGCTGCGCTCGTGCGGCTCGGACACGAGGTCCACCTGCTGTGCCAGGACCGCGCGCCGCAGGAGCTGCCGTTCGTCGACGCCGTCGGCGACTGGGACGGCGGCGCCCTCGCCGTGCGCGCGCTGCGCGAGCCGGCCCGCTGCACCGTCTACCGGCCCGCGTTGGCGGGCCTGCTGCCGGTCTATGTCGCGGATCGCTACGCGGGCGTCGAGGCGCGGCCCTACCCGGACTGCAGCGAGGCCGAGGTCGAGGCGTACGTCGAGGCGAACGTGCGCGCGGTGCGCGACGTCGTCGCGCGGACGCGGCCGGGCGTCGCGCTCGCGAACCACCTCGTGATGGGCCCGCTGATCCTCGCTCGCGCGCTTGGCGCCGGTCGTGCGGCCGTCCCGTACGCCGTGAAGGTGCACGGCAGTGACATCGAGTACACCGTGGCGCCGCATCCCGAGCGCTTCGTGCCGCCCTCTCGCGAGGGTGTCGCGGGCGCGCAGGGCATCCTCGTCGGCTCCGGGCACATCGCCGACCGGCTCGTGGCGACGCTCGGCGACGAGACGCTGCGCGCGCGCATCCGGCTCGGGCCGCCCGGCGTCGACGTCGCGCGCTTCGTGCCCCGGGCACCCGCCGAGGCGCATGCCGGCCTGCGGGGGCTGGCCGGACGGCTGGCGGAGACTGCCGTCGCCGAGGCGCACGCGCCGGCCGTCGACCCCGAGGAGCGCTCGGCGTTCGCACGCGACGCCGGCGAGGCTGCGACCGCGCTGGAGGACGTGACGGCGCGGAGGGACGACCGGCTGGTGGCGTTCGTCGGCAAGCTGATCGTCTCGAAGGGGATCGACCTGCTGCTCGCCGCCTGGCCGCTCGTGCTGCAGCGCGAGCCGCGCGCACGGCTCGTCGTCGTCGGCTTCGGGGCCTACCGCGCCGGCTGCGAGCGCCTGATCGTCGCGCTCGCCGACGGCGATCTCACGGCGCTCGACGCGCTGGTCTCAGCCGGCCGCGCGGAGGAGGGGGGACCGCGCGCGCCGCTCGGGCTGCTGCGGGCATTCCTGGACGGCCTCGAGGGTGACGCCCGCACCGACTACCTCGCCGCTGCCGCGGGCCTGCGCGAGCGGGTGGTCCTGACGGGGCGCCTCGACCACGAGGAGCTGACCGACCTGCTGCCCGCGTGCGAGGCGCTCGTCGTCCCGAGCACGTTCCCGGAGGCGTTTGGGATGGTCGCCGCCGAGGGGGCCGCGTGCGGCGCGCTGCCGATCTGCGCCGAGCACTCGGGGCTGGCCGAGGTCGCGAGCGCGCTCGCGCAGTCGGTCCCGGAGCCGGCGCGCCCCTGGCTGTCGTTCCCGACCGCGACCGGCTCCGACCCGGTCCGGGGCATCGCCGACCGCGTCGCGGCTTGGCTCGCGGCACCCGACGAGCTGCGCGTGCAGACGCGTTCCGCGCTCGTCGAGACGGTGCGGGAGCGCTGGTCGTGGGACGGCGTGGCGCGCGGCGTGATCGAGACCGCCTCCCGCCTGCCCAGCGCGGACGCGCCGGCCGCGCCGGCCGCGCCGGCCGAGACGCCGCGGCAATAGGCACTGGCGCATCCGCCGCCGTTCCGGATAGCATCGTACGGCACGATGTTCGGGCTTTTGAGGAGAGGGGCGGCGTTCGCCGCGATCACGGCGACCGCTGCGGTGGTGCTGGCCGGTTGCGGCGGCGACGTCAAGGGCGGGCACGCCGACCTCGTCAGCGGCAAGCAGCTGTTCGTGCAGAGATGCGGCGCCTGCCACACGCTGGCCCGCGCCGGCACCAGAGGGACGGTCGGTCCGGACCTCGACGACGCCTTCTCGCAGTCGCTCAGCGAAGGCTTCAAGCGCAGCGTCGTCAACGGCGTCGTGAAGGAGCAGATCCTTTACCCGAGCATGTCGGGCAAGATGCCCGCCAAGCTCGTCACGGGCCAGGACGCTGCCGACATCGCCGCCTACGTCGCGGCCTCCACGGCGAAGTCCGGCGAGGACACCGGCGCGCTCGCGACCGCCGTCAGATCGACGTCGCAGAGAGCCGCAGTGGCGCAGGACGGCAAGCTCGAGATCGACGCCAACCCGGACGGCCAGCTGGCCTACACGGTGAGCAATGCGACGTCCGGTGCGGGCGCGCTTCAGATCGACTCGAGAAACGCCTCCTCCGTCCCGCATGACATCGCCTTGCAGGAGGGGACGGACGGCAGAGTCCTCGGCGAGGGCGAGACAGTCTCAAACGGAGGGGTCTCGACCGTGGCGGTCAGCCTCAGACCCGGCAGATACACGTTCTACTGCACGCTGCCGGGCCATCGCGAGGCCGGCATGCGGGGCACGCTGACCGTCAGATAACGGCGCGCGAGCGGGCCGGCGGCTCCATGCGGGGCGCCCCGGATGCGTCGTGCTCGCGCGAGGCGAGCCAGAAGATCCAGCTGACGGCGACGACCATCATCACGATGTCGAGCGTCATCATCAGGCCGCCGGCGGTGCGCTGGTCGGCGTGGGACGCGATTCCCTCGCGCATGCCGCGACCGTAGACGTCGGCGTAGAGGACGCCTCTCGCGAAGACGAACATCATGCCGAGGAACATCGTCGACATGCGCGCCGCGAAGATGTAGCCGATCTTCCACAGCTGCCCGCCCATTCGGCGCCGCATCGGCTCGATCACCGGCCACCAGAGCAGCACGTTCGCGACGAGGAAGCACTCGTGCTCCAACGCGTGCAGCAACGGGTGCCGGATGGCGCCCTCGAACAGCGTTGAGACGTGCCACACGTAGATGGTGAGCACGTAGATCGGCAGCGCGACGAGCGGCTGCCGCAGGAACGCGAATGCGCGCCGCAGCCACCGTCGCCGCGCGAGCAGCACGAGTGCGGGGCGGGGCAGGTAGAACAGCAGCAGCGGCGTGCGGATCCCCAGCAGCAGGAACGGCGCGGCGACGTCGCCGAGCAGCAGGTGCTGGGCCATGTGCGCGCTCAGCAGTCTGTCGTCGTAGACGTCCGGCGGGCCGAGCAGGGAGACCGTCAGCAGAGCGATCCCGATCCACCACGCCGTCTGCTGCCAGGCGGAGACGCGCAGGCCGCGGCTGCGCACGATCCGCAGCGCACGCAGATACAGCCCGCCGGCGAGCAGCAGCAGGACGATGAGGACGGGATCGAGGGCGACGAGCTGCACGGCAGCGTCAATCGTCCCGCGCGAGCGGCTCGCGCGCGGCGCTCACGTCAGCGCGCGCACGACGAGCACGACCACGGTGATCCCGATCACGACCGCTGCGACGTACAGCAGGAAGCGGAACGCCTCCTGCTCGGACCGCAGCGGATTCAGCATGCTGCCGAGAGCATCTACAGCAGGTAGACCGTGGTGTACACGATCACCCACATCACGTCGACGAAGTGCCAGTAGATGCCGGGCACCTCGACGCCGCGGTGCTGCTCGGGCGAGAAGTGCCCGCGGAACGCCCGGACCGTCACCATGAGAAGCAGGCACAGGCCGATGAAGACGTGCGCACCGTGCAGGCCCGTGAGCCCGTAGAAGACCGACGCCTGCGCGCTGTTGGAGGGGGCGAAGCCGATGTGGACGTACTCGTTGATCTGCACGAACAGGAACGTGCAGCCGAGGAAGAACGTCGTCAGCATGCCGGCCTTCAGCGCGAAGCGATTGCCGCGCTTGACGCCCTCGAGCGCCCAGTGGATCGTCACCGAGGACGACAGGAGGACCGCGGTGTTGAAGCCGGCGATGATCTTCGGGAGCTCCGTCCCGGCGGCGGGCCAGGGGTTCGCGTCCACGACGCGGATGAAGAAGTAGGCCGTGAAGAAGGCCCCGAAGACCATGATCTCCGAGATGATGAAAAGAAGCATCCCGAGCAGCTGAGGCTCGACGCGCGAGCTGCGGTGCGCCTCGGGAGGACCGTGGTGGTCGTGCTCGGCCGCGTGAGCGGGGCCGGCGTGCAGGGATGCGGCGGACGCCTCCATCAGGCGGCCTGCGCTCCGGCGTCCGCCGCAGCGGCGTCGGTGTCGCCGACGATGTGCGTGACCGGGGCGGCCGTCGCGCGCTTGACGCGCTCGACGAGGTCGCTCCTCAGCCAGCGCGAGCGCATCTTCGGCAGCGTCGAGATCACGATCTCGTCCACGCGGTAGAACTGCAGCGCGTTCATGGCCGCGGTGTAGGGGTCGGGGTCGCCGATCCCGCCGGTCGCCGGGATTCCCTCCTCGCGCAGTCTGTCGAGCAGCGTCATGAGCCGCTCGCGCGCCTCGGCCGTGTGGTGGCCTTCGCCGCCGTCTTGCGGGACGACAACGGTGAAGCGGTGGGGTCCGGCCTCCGCGCGGCGCTTGAGTTCCGCGAACAGCGGATCGCCGGCGGCGGTTCTGTTCGCGAGGACAAGCGTGTGCGTGGCGTCCTCGCGATCCTTGTCGAGGTCGACGACGACGTGGAGGACGGGCAGGCTGGTCGCCTCCTGCACACGCTCGATCAGGTCGCGGCGCATCCAGCCGGAGCGCGTCTCGGGGTGCGTGGAGATGATGATCTCGTCGATCCCGTACTCGCGCACCGCGTCGAGCGTCGCATTGAAGGGATCGGGATCCATCACGTCGCCGCGGGCCTCGATGTCGAGCTCGCGCAGCGCGCCCAGCGTCGCCTCAACGCGATGCTGCGCGGCGTCGCGCACGGCCTCGTCGTAGATCACCATCCCGGACTGCGGCTTGTTCTGCGGCGCGATCACGACGAAGCTCGCATCGCCGGCGTCGGCGCGGGCCTTGATCGCCTCGATCAGACTGCGCCCGCCGTGGGTGTCGTTTGCGACGACGAGGACGTTGGCCATGCGCTTCACCTCACTCCGTGGTCGGTGATGTGGCGACGCTGCCGGCCGGCGTCGGCTTCGCTTCCGCCGGCGACTGGAAGATGCCGTGGACCGCGCCTGGGATGCCGTACTCGTACGGACCGCCCACCACCGTCGGCACCGCGTCGAAGTTGAAGATCGGGGGCGGCGAGGAGACCTGCCACTCGAGCGTCAGCGCGCGCCACGGGTTGGCGGCGGCGCGCGGCCCGAGGCGCCAGCTCACGACCATGTTGTAGAGGAACACCAGCATGCTCGCGCCGAGCAGGAAGCTCGCGATCGAGATCGCGAGGTTCATCCCCGCGAACTGCTCCGCGTAGTCGGCGACGCGGCGCGGCATCCCCTGCACGCCGATCACGTGCATCGGCGCGAATGTCAGGTTGAAGAAGACGAACGTGGCCCAGAAGTGCAGCTTGCCGAGCCGCTCGTCGTACATCCGGCCCGTCATCTTCGGGAACCAGTAGTAGACGCCGGCGAAGATCGTGAACAGCGAGCCGCCGAACAGCACGTAGTGGATGTGGGCGACGATGAAGTACGTGTCCGAGACGTGGATGTCGAACGGGATCATCGCCAGCATCACGCCGCTGATGCCGCCGAGCGTGAACGTCGTCAGGAAGCCGAGCGCGAACAGCATCGGCGTGTCGAGGTGCAGCACGCCGCGCCACAGCGTCGCGAGCCACGAGAAGATCTTGATGCCGGTCGGCACGGCGATGATCGCGGTCGTGATCATCATCGGGATGCGGATCCAGCTCTGCATGCCCGAGACGAACATGTGGTGCGCCCACACGGTGAAGCCGAGCACGACGATCGCCAGCAGCGAGAAGGCCATCATTCGATACCCGAAAATGGGCTTGCGCGACTTCACCGAGATGATCTCGCTGATGATCCCGAAGCCCGGCAGCATCATGATGTAGACGGCCGGATGCGAGTAGAACCAGAAGACGTGCTGGTACATCAGCACGCTTCCGTCCTTGCCGGCGCCGACGAACGCGTCGAAGAACTGGAAGCCGAGCGCGCGGTCGAGCAGCACGAAGAACTGCGAGGCGGCGACGAACGGCGTCGCGATCACGACCAGCAGCGAGGTCGAGAAGTTCGCCCACACGAGCAGCGGCATGCGGAAAAAGCTCATGCCCGGCGCGCGCATCGTGATGATGGTCACGAGGAAGTTCAGCGCCGTGGCGATCGAGGACGCACCCGCGAACTGCACGCCGATCGTGAAGAACAGCTGCCCGATCGGCATCTCGGTCGAGAGCGGGGCGTAGGCAGTCCAGCCGGTGGCGAATGAGCCGCCCGGCGCGAGGAAGCTGCCGACCATCATCGTGCCCGCGATCGGCAGCATCCAGAAGGACAGCGCGTTCAGGCGCGGGAACGCCATGTCCGGCGCGCCGATCATCAGCGGCAGCACGTAGTTCGCGAGTCCGGCGAAGACCGGGATCACGAACAGGAAGATCAGCAGCGCCGCGTGGACGGAGAACAGGCCGTTGAACTGCTGGCTGTTGACGAACTGCATGCCCGGCTGCGCCAGCTCGGCGCGCATCAGCATCGCGAGCAGGCCGCCGACGAACAGGAAGAAGAACGACGTGCAGACGTACTGGATCCCGATCACCTTGTGATCGGTGTTGACGCGGAAGTAGTCCTTCCAGCCGGTCGCGCCGTGCGCGGAGTGATCCTCCGGACGCGTCGGGCGCCCTGAGACCCAGTAGAACCAGTAGTCGAAGCAGCCGAGCCCGACGAGGAAGAAGAGCGGCGCTCCGAGCAGCGAGACGATCGTGACGGCATCGCCGTCGGTCCACGGATCGCTGTAGTGCATCGCGCTCCGCACGACGCCGACGAGCACGTAGGCGAACGTGACGCCGAACAGCATGAACAGGCCTGCGCGGTACCAGCCGGGAGCGCGGAGTTTGGCGACCATGGGGCTAGATCTCCTCCATCACTTCGACACGGTAGCCAAGTATGCAACCAGCCCGTCGAGCTGCTGGGCCGAGAGGGTCTGCTCGAAGTTCGGCGGCATGATGTTGGCCTGATACCCGGGTGCGATGGTCGCGTTCGGGTCGACGACGTCGGTGCGGATCTCGTCCTCGCTCATGCCGGGGAGGACTCTGTCGAGATCGGGGCCGGTTGTGCCGGTCGTGCCGGCGTCGGCGAGCGTGTGGCACGCGCCGCAGCCGCCGTCGCCGGTGAAGGTGCTTCTGCCGAGCGCGATCAGCTGCTCCTGCGAGAGCTGTCTCTCGCCGCCGCCGCCCGCGTTGACCGCCGGCGCTCTCTTCGACGCCATCCATCTGTCGAAGGCCGTGGGCGAGAGCACGTGAGCGGTGGAGCGCATGACGGAGTGGCCGAGTCCGCACAGCTCGGCGCAGACGACGGGGAAGGTGCCGGTTCTGGTGGGCGTCACGCGCAGTCTCGTCGTGATGCCCGGGACGGCGTCGATCTTCACGCGGAAGGCCGGGACCCAGAAGTCGTGCAGCACGTCCTGCGAGTCGATGTCGAAGCGCACCGGCTTGTCCTTTGGCAGGTACAGCTGGTTGGAGACGACGGGTCTGCCGTTCCCCTGCGGGTACTCGAAGGACCAGGCGAACTGGATCGCGTGGACCTTCACGACCAGCTCGTCGGCGTGCGTCTTCTCGATGTCGTTCAGCACCGCGTAGGCGTAGCTACAGAGCGACACCAGGATGATCGCCGGGATCGCCGTCCAGAAGACCTCGAGGCGGGTGTTGCCGTGGATCGGCGGCCCGTCCTCTTTCTCTTGACCGGGGCGCATGCGGAACGCCCAGGCGGAGTAGAGGATCACCGTCATCACGAGCACGAAGATCGGGATCGAGACGATCATCAGCACGTCGTAGAGCGTGTCGATCGGCTGATCCTGCTTCGCGGCGTCGGCCGGGAACCAGTTGATCCACAGCGCCAGGGCGATGCCGATCGCAGACGCGATCGCACCGATGGCGACCATCTGGATGATTGGGTGCCTACGCACCTTCGTGTCCTATCGCGAGCACCCTTCGAAACTCTCCGGGCGCGATCCTACGCGACAGGTGGGATGGACCGCAAACGGTGACGTCGCTCAAAGGTCGTCGCGTGCGATGACCGGCGAGCGAAAGCGCGGTTCAGGAGGTCGTCGCGTGCGATGACCGGCGAGCGAAAGCGCGGTTCAGGAGGTCGTCGCTTGCGATGACCGGAGAGCGAAAGCGCGGTTCAGGAGAGCGAAAGCGCGGTTCAGGAGGTCGTCGCTTGCGAATGACCGGCGGGCGAAGAGCTGCTTAAGCTGCGTGCTGCATCGCCGTGCCGCGGTCGCGCATGCGCGTGCGGTAGGCAGAGGGGACCGCGCCCAGATGGCGGCGGAACGTCTTAGCGAACTGCGCCGGCTGGCGGTAGCCGACGCGGCGCGCGACCTCGCGGACGGTCATCGACCCGTTCGCGAGCAGACCGGCGGCACGCTCCATGCGCACGCGCGTGAGGTGCTCGCGGAAGGTGGTGTGGCCGATCTCCGCATAGGCGCGCTGCAGCTGGCGGCGGGAGCTGGCGACGCGGCGGGCGATGTCGTCGAGCTCGAGATCGGATGCGTACTCGGCTTCGACGATCCGGATCGCCTCCGTGTAGAGCTGCGTGCGATGACGGACGGTTCCGGGTCGTTGCATGTGCAGCAGATACGTGCAAATCGCAGGTTTGGTTGCCATTTCGCACAGGAAAGCTGCAAGCTGGCGCGTCGGCGCGCTTCGATCGCGCCGGGCAGGGCATCTCCCGACCACCCGGCCGGGAGACTATGATTTGAGACAATCGTTGCAAGCAAACGGGAGGCCGGACGATGCAAGTGCGTGAGGGGATGAGCGCGACCTCGTTGACGGTGGGGCCGGGACACACGCTGCGTGAGGCCGCGCGCATGATGCACGAGCGGCGCGTCGGCTCGGCGATCGTGCTCGACGGAGAGCAGCCGGGGCCGGGGCTGCTGACGGAGCGCGACGTGCTGGCGGCGATCGGCCGCGGCCTGGAGCCGGATGCCGAGCGCGTCGGCGACCACCTCACGAGCGACCTCGTGTTCGCGGCCCCCGACTGGTCGCTCGAGCAGGCAGCCTGCGAGATGGTCCGCGGCGGCTTCCGCCACCTGATCGTCGTCGAGCGCGGCGAGCTCGTCGGCATCCTCTCGATGCGCGACGTCGTGCGCTGCTGGACTGAGGACGGCGCGGTGTGCGCCGTGCCGTTGGCTAGCAGCGCGAACGGCTGAGGCGCGTCGAGCGCCCGCGCGGCGTCAGTGCGAGTGGTGCTCGGGCGGAAGTTCGGCGATGTCGCGGCGCGTCGACGCGATCCACTTCCACGTCGTCACGACGAACAGAACGCCGCCGACGACGCTCAGCACCCAGCCGAGCGTGATGCCGATCAGCGCGAGCGTGATGCCGGCTGCGTTGAGGATCGGCAGGAGGCTCGGGCCGGGGAGATGGATCTCCTCGCCGACGGGCGGGGGCGTCTGCTCTGGGTTGGTCATCGCTGGCAGCTAGGAGATGTAGATGGCGGCGGCCAGGAAGGAGGCGCCGAACATGAAGACGCAGACCGCCGTGGCGATCAGGGCTGAGCGAATGTTCTTGCGGGCAAGGCGACGGTCCATGAGGGGGCGAATCCTATCGAGGTCGGGGGCGGGCCGGCGTCGCGCTGATCAGAGCTTGACGTCGACCACCATCGCGGCGAACAGCAGCGCGAGGTAGAGCAGTGAGTACAGGTACAGGCGCAGCGCGGCGCGGCGATCCGGGCGGCGCTGCAGCCGCACGGCGAAGGTGAGGAAGATCGCGCCCAGCACGCCCGCGGCGACCGCGTACAGGCCGTCGAACAGGCGCCCGGCGAACGGCAGGAAGGTGATCGCAACGAGCAGCACGCTGTAGAGCGTGATCTGGCGGCGCGTCTCGTCTTCGCCGCGCACGACCGGCAGCATCGGGATCTCGACCTTCGCGTACTCGTCCTTCATCAGCAGGCTGAGCGCCCAGAAGTGCGGTGGCGTCCAGTAGAAGACGATCGCGAACAGGTAGAGCGCAGCCGGGTCGAGCGAGCCGGTGACGGCAGCCCAGCCGACGAGCGGCGGGACGGCGCCGGCGGCGCCGCCGATGACGATGTTCTGCGGCGTCGAGCGCTTGAGCCACAGCGTGTAGACGAACACGTAGCCGAGGAAGCCCGACAGCGCCAGGCAGGCGGCGAGCACGTTGACGCAGAGGCTCAGCTCGGCGAACGACAGCACCGCGAGCGTGATGCCGAACGTGAGCGCGGCACGCGGCGAGATCCGCCCGGACGGGACGGGCCGCGTGGCCGTGCGGGCCATCCGCAGGTCGATGTCGCGGTCGTACCAGTGGTTGACCGCTCCGGCGCCGCCGGCGGACAGCGCGCCGCCGAGCAGGGTCAGCAGGATCAGTCCGAGCGAGGGGCTGCCGGCGACCTCCATCGTCGCGACGGTCGTCAGCAGCAGCAGCAGCTGAACGCGCGGCTTCGTCAGCGTGACGTAGTCCGAGACGAGCTGGCGCACACCGTGTGCGGGCACCGGCTGCTCGACGACTGCAGCGGTGCGCTCGACCGGCGTGGGAGAGGTGAGACGGGAGGCTTCCACGCGACTGGGGAGCCTAGCGGGTGACGGAGCCGAACCGAGCCGCCGGCGTCACGCGAAGGTGACGGGCTGACCCTCGGTCTCGCTGTGCTCGACGCCGGACTGCCGCTCGACCTGCCGGCGGATGTCCTTCATCGGCTCGACCGAGCGGATGCGCGGCACGACGTCGAAGTTGTTGACCGGCGGCGGCGAGGTGGTGAACCACTCGAGCGTGTTCGCCTTCCACGGGTCTGGTCCGGCGACGGCGCCGTTCTTGTAGCTGCGGATGAAGTTGATCACCGACAGCAGGATCCCGAAGCCGAGCACGAACGAACCGACGGTGGAGATCTGGTTGTACAGCGTCAGGCCGGCGTCGGCGGGGTACTGGTAGACGCGCCGCGGCATGCCGGACAGACCGGCGGCGTGCTGGACCAGGAACGTCAGGTTAAAGCCGACGAACATGAACCAGAAGGAGGCCTTGCCGAGCGGCTCGCTCAACATCCGGCCCGTCATCTTCGGGTACCAGTAGTAGAGGCCGCAGAAGATCGTGAAGACCGCGCCGCCCATCAGCACGTAGTGGAAGTGCGCGACGACGAAGTACGTGTCGGTCAGCTGCCAGTCGACGGGGAAGACGGCGAGGAAGATGCCGGTGATGCCGCCGACGACGAAGATCGAGAGGAAGCCGACGGCGAAGTAGAGCGGCGTCGTGAACTCGATCGTGCCGCGCCAGAGTGTGGCGATCCAGTTGAAGATCTTCACGCCCGTCGGCACCGCGATCAGGAACGACGAGAGCATGAAGAAGCCGAGCACGACGGTCGGCACCGGTACCGCGAACATGTGGTGGGCCCACACGAGTGCGGCGAGGAAGGCGATCACGACCGTCGAGGCGGCGATCGCCTTGTAGCCGAAGATCGGCTTGCGCGCGAACACCGGCAGGACCTCGGAGATGATCCCGAAGCCCGGCAAGATCATGATGTAGACCTCTGGGTGCCCGAAGAACCAGAAGAGGTGCTGCCAGAGGATCGGCGAGCCGCCCTCGGTCGGGTCGAAGAAGTGCGTGCCGAAGTTGCGGTCCGTCAGCAGCATCGTGACGGCGCCCGCGATCACCGGCAGGGCGAGGATCAGCAGCAGCGCGTAGATCAGGATCGCCCACACGAACAGCGGCAGGCGGCCCCAGCCCATGCCGGGCGCGCGCATGTTGACGATCGTGGCGTAGAAGTTGATCGCGCCGACGAGCGAGGAGATGCCGGTGATGTGGATCAGGTAGATCCAGGCGTCCTGGCCGCCGCTTGGCGTGAAGATCTCGCTGGAGAGCGGCGTGTAGGAGAACCACCCGGCCTCCGGCGGCTGCCAGAAGAGCGAGGAGTAGAAGACGATCCCGCCAAACAGCAGCAGCCAGTAGGAGAGCGCGTTGAGGCGCGGGAACGCCATGTCGCGCGCGCCGATCATCAGCGGCAGGAAGTAGTTCGCGAAGCCCGCCATCATCGGGACGACGAACAGGAAGATCATCGTCGTGCCGTGGAGCGTGAAGAGCTCGTTGTAGTGCTCGGGCGTCAGCAGGTTGTTGTTCGGCGTGCCGAGCTGCAGGCGGATGAGCAGGGCCTCAACGCCGCCGAGCAGGAAGAAGGCGAACGTCGTGACGATGTAGAGGATCCCGATCTTCTTGTGGTCGGTCGTGGTGAACCACTCGGTCCACCGCGCGCGCGTGGGCTCGGCCTGGACCTCGTGGGCGATCACCTGGGGCACTGGCTTCAGTGCGGGAGCGGTGGTGGCCATGATCGGTTCGGGATTCCTTTGTCTGCTCGGAGTGGAGGCGCTACAGGACGCCGTCGGACGCGAGCTGCTCGCGCAGCTGGACGGCCTGTCTGTTCGCGTCGGCGATCGCCTGTCTCTGGTCGGCGAGCCAGGTCTCGTACTCGCCGGGCGAGACGACTCTGACGCGCGCGGTCATGTCGGCGTGGTTGCGGCCGCACAGCTCGGCGCACTGGCCCTTGTACAGCTCGCCGGCGCGAGGCGCCTTGAACCACGTGAAGTTGCGGTAGCCCGGGACGGCGTCGAACTTGCCGCCGAGCTTCGGGATCCACCAGGAGTGGATGACGTCGGTCGCCTGGATGTCGAGCACGACGGTCGTGTTGGCCGGGACGACCATCTCCTGGTAGGAGAAGGGCAGCCCGAACGCGTTCGACTTGCAGTTCGCGCCGTACGTGTAGCGCCAGATGTACTGGCGGCCGGTGACGCAGACGGTGAGCTTCTTTCCGTTCGGCGGGCTCGGCTCCGTGGTGGAGGCAGTCAGCACGCCTTGGGCGAGGTTGAGGCCGTCGGGACTGCTGTTCGGCGGGTCCTGGATCGACCCCAGCTTGGCGAAGGTGACGGCCGCGAGCACCACGAGGATCAGCGCGGCGCCGACCGTCCAGGTGATCTCCAGACGGGTGTTGCCGTGGATCTGGGCGGCGACGCGGCCTCTCTTGGCGCGGAACTTGACGAGCGAGTAGAACAGCGCACCCTCGACCACGACAAACACGAGGATCGCGATGTAGAGGATGATCTTGTACAGCGAGTCGATCTGGTCGGCGTTCGGCGATCCACCCGATTCAGGGGTGAGGAAGTCGGCGAACGCGCCGCTGGCGAAGACCAGCGAGCCGGTCGTCGCGAGCAGCAGGGCCGCGACGAGGCGGCGGCGGAAAGAGGATTCAGGTCGCAAGGCGGCGCGGATTCTACTCATGGAGCGGCGGAGTGCCGCGCCAGGGTGGTGACACGGTGAGCGAGGCCCGGCGTCAACGGCCTTCGAACGCGGCCGTACGCTTCTGCAGGAAGGCCGTGACCCCCTCGAGGAAGTCCTGTGTGAGCGCCTGCTCCTGCTGGATCTCCGCCTCGAGCTCGAGCTGTTCCGCGAGCGTCGAGTAAGCCCACGCGTTGAACTGGCGCTTGGCGCCGGCGTAGGAGAGCGTCGGCCCCGCGGCGAGGCCGGCGACGAGCGCGTCGGCGGCGCCCTGCAGCTCGTCGTCGGGGTGGACCGCGTTCACGAGCCCCCAGTCGAGCGCCTTCGGGCCGTACACGCGCTCGCCGAGCATCGCCATCTCGATCGCGCGGGTGAGCCCGACGCGCGCCGGGATGAAGGCGGACGAGCCGCCGTCCGGCACGAGCCCGATGTTCACGAACGCGAGCAGGAAGTAGGCCGACTCGGCCGCGAGGATCAGGTCGCACGCGAGCGCGAGCGAGCAGCCCACGCCGACGGCGCCCCCGTTGACCGCCGCGACGACCGGCTTGGGCAGCTCGCGGATCGTCTGGATGACGGGGTGGTAGCGCTCGCGCAGCGACGTCTGCAGATCGGGCTTGCCGTCTGGCCGGGGGTCGAAGCCGGCCGACAGGTCCGCGCCTGAGCAGAAGCCGCGGCCGGCGCCCGTCAGCAGCACGGCGCGCAGGTCGTCGTCCTCCGCGATGCGGCCGAAGGCGGCCTTCAGGTCGCGCGTGAGCGTCGCCTCCCAGGCGTTCATCCGCTCCGGCCGGTTCAGCTCGACCCGCGCGGCGCCGCCGGCGCGCTGGAGGTTGACGGTCTCGTAGGCGTGCAGCAGCTCGTAGTCGCTCATGCGCCGGACTGTACGGCCGCAAGCGCCTGGCAGCGCCGGCATCACGCCAGGCGGCGTCCTCGCCGGTTCATGTGCGAAGCACCACTTCACCGACTGCGTCGTTGCCTGGCGCGCCGACATCTGCCAGCCGCTGCGGCCGGCGCCGCGGACGCCCCTCATATACTCCCCGCGCTTTGCGGAAGTCCCGGGCCATCCGAAGCGCGGCATGGGCGGTCGTCGCCGCCGGCGTCGCCGCACCGCTGGTGCGCCGCCGGATGCGCCTGCCGAAGGCCGCCGTGCTCGCGACCGCAGCCGCCGCGCCGGTCGCGATCTGCGTCGCGCTCCCGCGCACGCGCGCACGTGATGTTGCGACGTGCGCCTTGCAGATGTGGGCCTACCTGGCAGCCTACGAGATGCCGCACGACGATCCGGAGGCGCTCACCCGCCGCGTGCGGATCGACTACCCGGTGCAGGTGGACCGCGCGCTCGGCCTGGGCGTGCCGCCGACGCTACGGCTGCAGCGGCTGCTGCCCGCGCCGGGGCAGACGCGGCGCTTCGAGAAGGTGCTCGTGTGGACTCACTGGGTGTGGTTCGTCGTCCCGCACGCGGCGACCGCGTACGTGCTCGTGCGCGACCGCGAGCGCTTCGGCCGAGCGGCGGCGACGACGTACGCCGTCTTCGATCTCGGCGCAGTCGTCTACTGGCTGCTGCCGACTGCGCCGCCGTGGTACGCCGCTGAGAGAGGTCGGCTCGGTGACCATCGCGATCCGCCGGTCCGGCGCATGATGGTCGAGTACGGCGAGCAATTCTGGCGGCACCGCTGGGGGCCGCTCTACTCTGTGCTGGGAGGCAATCCCCTCGCCGCCATGCCGTCCCTTCACTTCGCCACGTCCGTGAACGCCGCGCACCTGCTCGCCGAGTCGGGCCGCGTGGAGGGCGCGCTGGGCTGGACGTATGCGATGACGCTCGGGCTCGCGCTCGTCTACCTCGGCGAGCACTACGTCGTCGACCTGCTCGCCGGGCTCGCGCTGACGGAGGGCGTGCGTGCGCTCGCGCCGGTCTTCGGGCCGTCGCTGGAGCGCGTCGCCGGGGTCGTGCAGGCGATCGAGGCCAAGGCCCAAGCTTGATGGCCGAGGACGCCGTCGAGCGCGCCACCCGACTGCACGAGGCGTCGAACGCGCCGCTTGCCGAGCCGCCCCCGGCGGACAGGGAGCGGTTCCACGACGAGGAGGAGATGCCGCGCGTCGCGCTGACGCGCCGGCGCGTGATCCTGTTCGCCGTCTTCGTGCTCGCGTCGATCGCGTTCCTGTACTTCGTGCTGCCGCAGATCGGCGGCGTGAAGGACGCGTACGAGAGAGTCTCCGACGGCGACAAGGCATGGCTTGCGCTGGCGCTCGGCTTCGAGCTGCTCTCGATCGCCAGCTACGTCGCGCTGTTCCACGGCATCCACGTGCCGCCGGGCTCGCCGCTCACGCACCGCGACAGCTACCTCATCACGATGGCGAGCCTCGCGGCGACGCGGCTGTTCGCGGCCGGCGGCGCGGGCGGGGTCGCGCTGACGGCGTGGGCGCTGCGGCGCTCCGGGATGGAGCGGCGCGAGGTGGCCGAGCGGATGATCGCCTTCCTCGTCGTGCTCTACGGCGTCTACGTCGTCGCGATGTTCCTCTGCGGGATCGGCCTGCGCGTGGGGATCCTGCCGGGCGAGGCGCCGTTCGGGCTGACGGTCGTGCCGGCGATCATCGGCGGCATCGCGATCATCGTCTTCGGCGGACTCGCGCTCGTGCCGGAGGACTTCGAACGCCGCATCGAGCGGATGGCGCCGCGCCGGCCGCGCGCTGCGCGGTGGCTGCGCCGCTTCGCGCTCGCTCCCGCCTCGCTGCGGGGCGGCATCCGCTTCGCGCTGCGCAAGGCGATCCACCCGGACCTCGCGATGCTCGGCTCGATCACATGGTGGGCGTTCAACATCGCGGTGCTGTGGGCGTCGTTCCGCGCGTTCGGCGAGTCGCCGCCGATCGCGGTGCTCGTGCAGGCGTTCTTCGTCGGCATGCTGGCGAACCTGCTGCCGATCCCGGGTGGGATCGGCGGCGTCGACGGCGGCATGATCGGTGCGCTGGCGGCCTTCGGCGTGCCCGCCGGCACCGCCGTGCTGGCCGTGCTCGCCTATCGTTTGTTCGCGTTCTGGCTGCCGACGGTGCCGGGCGTGATCGCCTACTTCCAGCTGCGGCGGCGCGTCCACGAGTGGCGGCACCGGATGTCGCCCGCCTGACAATCAGACGCTATACTTTGTGAAGTATTGGGATTTCGAACGGAGCGGGCATGGCTGACGACGTCGAGAACGTGATCATCATCGGCAGCGGGCCGGCCGGCTACACGGCCGCGCTCTACACGGCGCGCGCCGACCTCAGACCGCTCGTGATCGAGGGCTTCGCGTGGGGCGGCCTGCTGCAGCAGACGACCGACGTCGAGAACTACCCCGGCTACCCGCAGGGGATCATGGGGCCGGAGATGATGCAGGAGCTGCGCGACCAGGCCGAGCGCTTCGGCACGCGCTTCATCACCGACGACGCGACGAGAGTCGAGCTGTCCGATGGCGGGATCCAAACCATCTGGATCGGCGAGGAGGCGCACCGTGCGAAGGCCGTCGTGCTCGCGATGGGCGCCCAGCACAAGAAGCTCGGGATCGAGGGCGAGGAGTCGCTGTCCGGCCGCGGCGTGTCGTACTGCGCGACCTGTGACGCGGCCTTCTTCAAGGAGCACGATACGGTCATCGTCGGCGGTGGCGACTCGGCGATGGAGGAGGCGATCTTCCTCGCGAAGTTCGCCGCGAGAGTGCATGTGATCCACCGCCGCGACGAGTTCCGCGCCTCGGCGATCATGCTCGACCGCGCGAGAGCGGTCGGCAACATCGAGTTCGTCACGCCGTACGTCCCGGAGGAGTTCGTCGCCGGTGAGAATGGCGCGCTGGCGACGGTGCGCGCGCGGCACGCGGAGACCGGCGAGCTGCGTGACGTGCCCGCCACCGGCACGTTCATCGCGATCGGGCACGAGCCGCAGTCCGAGCTCGTCGCCGGACAGGTCGAGCTCGACGACAACGGCTACGTGAAGACGACCGGCCTGTCGACGCGCACGACGCTCGGCGGCGTGTTCGCCGCCGGTGATCTCGTCGACCACACCTACCGCCAGGCGATCACTGCGGCGGGGTCCGGCTGCCGGGCTGCACTGGATGCCGAGTGGTACCTGCGCGACACGCCGCCTGACGTCGCGGCGCGCGGCGAGTCGCAGCAGACGATCGAGGCCTGACCCCGCGCCACAGAGCCGGCTCGCGCCTCGCTGCAAGCCGTGAGACTCCAGTCGACGGGAGATCACGGCGGGGGCGGTTCGCAGGACGGATCGGGGTGCGAGAGCGGAGGACGGGTGAGCGGATCGACGCTGCGTGGGGCGTGGATGGGTCTCGTGCCGCTGCTGGGCGGCAAGCACTGCACGAGAAGGCGTTCGATCGGTTCGTGGAGACGGGCACGCCGGATCGAAACGTGATCCGCCAGGCGTACGAGGAGACGATGGCGGCCAACCGCGAGTGGCACGCGAGCATGCGCGCGTTCCGCAACCTCCTGTTCGCTGTCGCCACGGGGTTGCTCGTCGTGCTCATGACGGTCGGCCTCTGGCACTGGGCGAACAGCAGCTTCATCGACCTCTGCCACGCGTCGGCGGATCCGGCAACTAGACCGGTGTGCGTACGACCTGAGCGAGGCGCCGTGTTTGCGGTCGGGCTGGTCGGCACGCTGGGCGGCCTGCTGAGCTCGGCGTTTTTCGTCGCAAAGATCGAAGAGGTGCCGTCGCGCTACAACGTGATCGCGCCGCAGATCATCCTGAAGGCGGTCGCCGGCGCCGCGACCGCACTGCTCGGGCTGATGCTGCTCACCTCGAACGTGGTCATCGCGCCCTCGACTGGGCTTGACACGACGGCGGGTCTGCTCGCCTACGCGGCGCTGTTCGGCTTCTCCCAGCAGCTCCTCACGCAGCTCGTGGACCGACGTGCCGGCGACCTGGTCTCAGGGTCGACCAGATGAGCCGGCGACGAGCTACAAGACGCTGAAGTCGATCTCGAGCGTTGGGTCGACCGCGAGCGCTGCCTGCAGCGAGCCGGCGAGCGAGGCGACGAGCAGCTCGCGCAGCTGCTCGGCGCTGAGGTCGCGGTGGTCGAGCCAGTCGAGGCTCACGCCCTCGATGAAGCTGAGCCAGCCGACGAGCGCGGTGCGCAAGGCAGGGGAGGGCTCGGGCTGGTGGGCGACGCCCTCCGCGATCAGTCTGAGGAACTCCGCGCGGTCGCGGTCGCGGATCGCGCGGACCTCGGGGTCGGAGCCGAGGCCGGCAAGGTAGAGCGCCCGGAAGCGATCGGAGGCCTCGTCGACGAACGCGAGGTAGGCGTCGAGCGTGCGACGCAGGCGCTCGGCGGGCGGCAGCGCCGGGTCGGGCTGGGCGAGCTCGAGCAGCTCGTCGGCCTCGGCGCGGATCGTCGCGAGGTAGAAGCCGCGCTTGCTCGCGAAGTAGTAGTAGAGGAGGCCCTTCGCGACGCCCGCCGCGGCCGCGACGTCGTCAATCGAGAGCTCGTCGTAGGCGTGCTTGGCGAACAGCTGGCGGCCGATCGCCAGCAGCTCTGCGCGACGGTCGGGGGCCCCTGCGGGCGCCGGAGTGGCGGGAATCGCGCCTGTTTCTTGACTTCCGTTCAAGATGCTCACTATCGTACTCGCCATGAGCTTGAACGATGTTCAAACGGCGGGCGGGGCCCGGTCGACGCCGCGCACCGCCGCCGACCTGATCTCCTACGAGGATCTCTACACGCGCTGGGAGCAGGGCAACTGGAGCGCGATGGGGCTGGACTTCACCGAGGACGCGCGCCAGTGGCGCGAGGAGCTGACGGACTTCGAGCGCAAGGCCGCGCTGTGGAACTACGCGCTGTTCTTCTGGGGCGAGGACGCCGTCGCCGACAACCTCTCGCCGTTCATCGACGCCGCGCCGCTGGAGGAGCAGAAGTACTTCCTCACGACGCAGCAGGTCGACGAGGCGCGCCACGCGATCTTCTTCAAGCGCTTTATGCACGAGGTCTGCGGCCTCGGCGACGGCACCATGGCGAGCGGACTGCAGGCGATCAAGCCCGAGCTCACCTGGGGCTTCATGAAGATCTTCGATCGGCTCGACACGATGGCCGACGAGCTGCGGCGCGATCGCTCGCCCGCGAAGCTGTCGGCGGCCGTGACGCTCTACCACATGGTGATCGAGGCGACGCTCGCGCAACCGGGCCAGCACTTCATCACGTCGTACCTGGAGACCCGCGACCTGCTGCCGGCGTTCCGCGAGGGTATGACGCAGATCGCCCGCGACGAGCAGCGCCACATCGCCTTCGGCGTGAAGCTGCTGGCGGACGTGGCCTCAGGCGACGAGCGCTGCCGCCGCGCCGTCGCGGACACGCTGCGCGAGGTGACGCCGTGGGGCGCCGCGGTGCTGCAACCGCCCGGGTGGGACCGCAACTACACCGAGGTGTTCGGCTTCACGCTGGAGGACATCGGCGAGGAGGGCATCACGTCCCTGCAGACGAAGCTGCGCAGCGCCGGCATGCCGATTGAGGAGCTGCCGGGGCCGCCGATCGTCCCCGCCGACCTGACGCCGCGCGAGACCGCGACGCGCGGGCCGCTGCTGACGATGGCCGGCTTGCTCGGCAAGAGACAGGCGTCGGCTCCCAAGGACGAGGCGTCGATCGATCTCGTGATGGATACCGTGCGCCGCCAGCTGCCCGACACGAACGGAACGAAGCTGACGGTCCAGTTCGCGTTCACCGACGTGGAGCCTTGGATGCTGCGGATGAACGGCGGCGCCCCGAGCGTCGAGCGCGGCCATGCGGAGAAGGCGGACGTGACGCTGCGCACGAGCTGGGACGACTGGCTCGACGTGGCGTCCGGCCGCGTGAATCCGGGCCACGCGGTGATGCGCGGACGGTTGAAGCCGCGGGCGCGGCTGTCGGCGCTGAAGCTGCTGCCGGCGGCGCTGGGTGGGCATCGGGGCTAAGGCGCCAATCTCGGCTCGCGGACGCGCAGCGCGCGCAGCAAGGCGCGGAGAGCCGCCGGCGAGTCGTACGGTCGCGGTCTGGCCTGGCAGGGATAGCAGCTGTTGCCCTCGATCTCGACCGCCACGCCGTGGAAGAAGGCGATCGCGCTCCAGACCTCGGGCCGACTATGCGGGCAGGCGTTGAACGGCTGGTAGGAGCCGAGCAGCGTCGCGTTGATCCCCTCGACGTGTGCGTCGAACCTGCGGACGCAGTAGCGCGAGAGCACACGGGAACGGAGGAACCGCCGCATCGTGTGCGGCCGCCAGAGCTCGAGGTAGACGTATCTGCGCGGGTGCGACGAGCTGTACTCGAGCGAGGCGTACGGCTCGATCCCCCTCGGCGAGTCGTTGTTGGGCCCGTCGACCGCGTCCAGCGACAGCGCGGGACGTCCGCCCGCGCCTCGAAGTTCGCGACCGAGCCACTGCACGGGGACGGTGAGATGCGGGTCGTCGAGCGGCACCTCGACGTCGTCGAGGTCCGATTGCAGCAGCGGCGTCGGCGCCGCGATGCGTGCCTGCTGGGCAGTGGCGAGGCGGACGGCGGCCTGCGTGGTGCGATCGCTCGCGGACCCGGCGGCAAGGACGAGCGCCAGCACCGATCCGCTGCGCCACAGCAGGACAGTGCCGGGCCCGGGGTACCCGCCGAGGCGGAATGCGCGCAGGTCGTCTCCGAGCGGGGCGTCGACGCTCAGTGGCGTCAGGTCGCCGCGCCGGCCCGCATCGAGCATGTGCGCGGCCACCGCGCGCGGACGCTGCAGCGCAGCTGTGGGACCGGCCGTGTCGTCGAAGCCGAACGCGGCGCTCATGACGTAGTCCGGACCGGGCCCGGCCCAGCTCTCGCCGAACGCGATCACGCAGCCCCGATGCGGGAAGCGCTCGGACAGGCTGGGCAGGGTGCTGGGCCACCAGCGCTCCTCGGCGTGGCTCCGTCTGCCGCAGCGGGTGCTCCCCAGCTCGTAGTTTGGACCGAGGTCGGGCAGGCGGAGGGTGAGTGACTCGGGGGCCGGCGGCGCGACGGGCGCGACAGGCGCGGCGGCTGCCGACGCTGCGGCGAGCAGCGCGACGACGAGCGCGAGCACGGCGGCAGGAAGGTGCGGGATCACGGCGTCACTGGCGCGCTCGGCTCGCGCAGGCGCAGTGCCCGCAACAGCGTGCGCAACCCGGCGCGCGAGTTGTAGGGGTCGGGGTGGGAGCGGCAGCAGCGGCTCGCGTCGATCTTGACCGCGACGTCGTTGAAGAAGGCGACCGCCGTGAGGGACGCGTCGCCGTGCGGGCAGCGGCCGCTCGCGCGCCGCGGCTCGCGCCGAAGGGTGGCGACGATCCAGGCGCGCGCGCCGGAAACGTCGATGTCGAAACGGCGCCGGCACTGGTATGGGTGCGGTGATCGCCGGAAGTCGCGGCGCAGGTCACGAGGCCGCCACAGCTCGACGTTGGCGGCCTCGGGGATGCGCCTGGTGCGGTAGAGCAGCAGCGCGAGCCGTTGTGGGCCCCCGCCGAAACCGAACGTCTCGCCGGTCGCGCGCAGGTCCAGTGCCGGGAAACGGCTGCGCGCCGGCAGCCGTTCGCCCAGCCACATGACGGGCACGCCGAGCGTCGGGTCGTCGAGCGGCACGAGACGGTCGTCGTTGACCGGCGGGCGCAGCGGCGTCGGATTCGCGATGCGCGCCTGCTGGAGGGTGGCGAGGCGTACGGCAGCCCGAACGTTCGCCTCACCTCTGGTGAGGCTGGCTGCCATGACCATTCCGAGCACCGACCCTGAGCGCCACACCACGATGCCAGCCGAGGCGTGGAGGCCGAGGACGGTCTTGTGAAATCTCATGACCACTGCTTGATCGCCGATCGGAGGCGCGGGCTCGACGATGCGCAGGTCTCTGCGCGGGAAAGGAGCGGCGAGGGCGCGGGGACGCGAGAGGGCGGCCGTCGGCCCGGCCGGGGTGTCGAACGTGAACGCGTACGACTGGACGCCTCCTGGACCGGGTGCTGCGCCCGGTGGCGCCCAGACCTGCTCGAACGAGAGCCAGCACCCCCGAGACGTGCCAGTTCCGAGGATGCGCCGAAAGCCCGAGCTAGATGTCTCCAGCACCGTGCATGAGCGGTTGATATGGGTGAGCCCGTAGCCCGGCCCGAGGTCGGGCAGGCGCAGCAGCAGCGGAGCCGGGTCGGTCGGTGCGGCGGGAGCGGGCGTGGCAGCCGTGGCGAACGCGAGCGCGCAGGCGGCGAGCGCGGGGAGCAGGCGGCATGCGCAGCGCAGGCTCACGGCGTCAGAACGATCTTCAGCGCCTCGCGCGCGTCGTAGACGCGGTAGGCCTCCGGGGCGTCGGCGAGGGTCATGTGGTGGGTGACGAGGGGGGCGGGGTCGAGGATGCCGGCCTGCATGAGGGCGAGGACGCGGTCGACGTGGGCGATCACGTTGGCGAGGCCGAGGCGGAGCTGGAGGCCCTTGAGCCAGGCGAGGCCGAGCGGGACTTCACCCTTGCCGGCGTAGGCGCCGATGCCGGAGACGATGCCGGCGTCGCGGGTCAGGCTCACCGCCAGCGCGAGCGGGCTGGGGTCGCCGACGGCGTCGACCGTCACGTCCACGCCGCCGCCGGTCGCCGCGCGGATCGCCTTCTTCGGGTCGTCCTCGGTCAGGTGCAGCGGCGTCGCGCCGAAGCGCTCGGCCATCGCGAGCCGATCGGCGACCGTGTCGATCGCGTAGATCTGCGCGGCGCCCGATGCGCGCGCAGCCTGGATCGCGCACAGTCCGACCGGACCGAGGCCGAGCACGGCGACCGTGTCGCCTGCTCTCACGCCGGCATGGGCGATCGAGTGGTAGCCGGTCCCCATCACGTCGCCGGCGAACAGTGCGACGTCGGTCGACATGCCCTCGGGGACTCTGCGCAGCGTCAGGTTCGCGCGCGGGACGAGCAACTGCTCGGCCTGAGCGCCCTGGAGGTCGCCGAGGTTCGCGCCGTGGCCGAAGGTCCGACCGTGCGAGCAGCGGTGGTAGTCGCCGCGGACGCAGGGGGTGCAGGTGGCGCAGGCGGTGAAGAACGTACCGAGCACGCGGTCGCCGACCGCGACCCGCTCGACCGCCTCGCCCGCGTCGGTGACGGTGCCGACGAACTCGTGGCCGATCGTGAAGCCCTTCCCGACGGGCACGCGGCCGTGGTAGATGTGCAGGTCCGAGCCGCAGATGCCGCTCGCCTCGACGCGCACGATCACGTCATCGGGCGCCTGCAGCTTCGGGTCGGGGACTTCCTCGACCGCGACCTCGCCGGGGGCCTGGAAGGTGACGGCGTACATCGTCAGTCGATCTCCTCGTCGGGGTCGTCGTAGGTGAAGAAGCCCTCGCCGGTCGCGTGGCCGACGCGGCCGGACAGCACGAGCCGGCGCAGCAGCGGCGCGGCGCGGTAGCGCTCCTCGCGGTACTCGTCGAACAGGCCGTCCAGCACGGCGACGACGTGGTCGAGGCCGATCGCGTCGCCCCAGCTGAGCGGACCGCGCGGGTGGTTCAAGCCATGAACCATGCCGGCGTCGACGTCGGCGGCAGTGCCGACGCCCTCGCCGACCGCGAAGGCCGCCTCGTTGACGAGCTGGCAGACGATCCGCCCGAGCACGAGCCCGGGCGCGTCGCCGACCCACTCGGTGTGCAGGCCGAGCGTCGCGAAGAAGCGCTCGGCGGCGGTGGCGGCGGCGTCGAGCGATTCCGGCCCGCGCGTCAGCTCCACGAGGCCGCCCGGCTCCAGCGGCCACAGCGCATGGAAGCCGACCGCTGCACCGCCCGGGTCGAGCGCGAGCAGCGAGCCCTCGTGGCAGCAGATCGCCTGCGGGCCGCCCTGCAGCGGGGGGTCGTCCTCCGTGGTGCCGCAGTCGAGGATCAGGAACGGGACCTCGCCGTCCGCCTCGGCCGGCGTGCGTGCGTCCCAGCCGCCCTCCTCGGCGCGCTCCAGCAGCAGGTGCGCGAGCGGGATCTCGCCGGCGATCACGACGACCGGGCCGCCGGCCGCGCGCGGGAGCTCGGCCTGGGGGGTCGGCGGATCATCCTGGCGGTGCGGCCCGTCGCGATAGTCGTAGAAACCGCGGCCGGACTTGCGGCCCCTGCGGCCCGCGGCGACCATACGCGCGCTCAGAGGCGAGGGACGCCAGCGCGGCTCGCCGAAGGACAGCTCGTGGAAGGACTTCGAGACGTCGAAGCCGACGTCCACGCCGACGAGGTCCATCAGCTCGAACGGACCCATGCGGAAGCCGCCGCCGAGGCGGGCGATGCGGTCGACCTGCTCGACGCTCGCGAGCTGCTCGGTCACGAGCCGCAGCGCCTCCAGCCCGAACGGGCGGTTGACGCGGTTGACGAGGAACCCCGGGCCGTCGGCCGCGTCGATGACGACCTTGCCCATCGCGTCGCCGAGCGCGCGGGCGGTCGCGAGCGCGGCCTCGCCCGAGTCCTCACCCGCGACGACCTCCAGCAGTCTCATCAGCGGCGCGGGGTTGAAGAAGTGCATCCCGACGACGCGCTCGGGCCGCTCGACCGCGCCGGCGATCGCGGTGATCGGAATCGAGGAGGTGTTGCTGGCGAGCACGCACGTCGGCGAGACCACCTCGGCCAGGCGCGAGAACAGCTCGCGCTTGATCGCCAGCCGCTCGGGCGCGGCCTCGACGATCAGCTCGGCGGGCGCGAGCGCCTCCAGCGTGTGCGTCGGCTCGATCCGCGCGGCGGCGGCCTCAGCATCCGAAGCGCTCCAGCGCCCGCGCTCGGCCCCCTTGGCGAGGTTCGCGCGCAGCGCCTCGACGCCGCGGTCGAGCGCCGCGTGGTCCGGGTCGTGCAGCAGCGTGCGCGCGCCCGCGAGCACGGCGAGCTGGGCGATCCCGTTGCCCATCGTGCCCGCGCCGACGACGCCGACGACCGCCGGGACCCGCGCCCCGCTCATGTGAGCGCGTTGATCCCGGTCGCCGCGCGGCCGATGATCAGCTTCTGGATCTGCGAGGTGCCCTCGTACAGGGTGGTGACGCGCACGTCACGGAAGTATCGCTCGACCGGGTGATCGTCGACGTAGCCGGAGCCGCCGTGCACCTGGATGGCGGTGTTGGCGGTGCGCACCGCGGCCTCCGTCGCGAACAGCTTCGCGATCGACGTCTCGGTCGTCGAGGGCTTGCCCTGGTCCTTCAAGACCCCGGCACGCCACGCCAGCCCGCGCGCGGCCTCCATGTCGACGATCATGTCCGCGATCATCGCCTGCACGAGCTGGAAGCTGCCGATCGGCTTGCCGAACTGCTCGCGCTCCTTCGCGTAGGAGACGCACGCGTCGACGCAGCCCTGCATCACGCCGACGCAGCCGGACGCGACGGAGAAGCGGCCGGAGTCCAGCGCAGACATCGCGACCTTGAAGCCGTCGCCGATCCCGCCGAGCATCGCCTCGTCCGGCACCTCGACCTGATCCAAAGCCAGCTCCGCCGTGTCGGAACCGCGCAATCCGAGCTTGTGGTGGATCTCCTGCGCCGTGTAGCCCGGGTGCTCCGTGTCGACGAGGAAGCAGGCGAGCCCCTTGTAGCCGAGCGACGGGTCCGTCTGAGCGAAGATCAGCGCCACTCTCGCGTGGCTGCCGATCGAGATGAACATCTTCGAGCCGGAGATCGACCAGCCGCCGTCGACTTTTCTCGCGCGCGTCTTCTGGTTGGCGGCGTCGGAGCCGGTATCAGGCTCGGTCAGGCCGAAGCAGCCGAGCCACTCCCCGGAGGTCAGCCTTGGCAGGTAGTTCAGCTTCTGCTCCTCGGTGCCCCACTTGAGGATCGCCGAGCAGACGAGCGACGTCTGCACCGAGACGACGGTGCGCATCGAGGAGCAGCCGCGGCCGACCTGCTCGACCACGAGCCCGTAGGAGATGTAGTCGAGCCCGGCGCCGCCGTACTCCCGCGGGACGATCGCGCCGAGGTAGCCCTGCGCGGCCATCTTCTCGACGAGCTCGAGGTCGAAGTGCGCGTTGCGGTCGTTGTCGCGGGCGCGCGGAACAATCTCCTTGTCGACGAACTCGCGGGCGGTGTCGCGGATCAGGCGCTGCTCGTCGGTGAGATCGAAGTCCATGGAGCTCGGAGGTCCTTGAGGTGGGGTGCGGGAACGCGCCGACACGCTACCTCGGAGGAAGGGCTCGAACACCCGGTTCGGCCGCCACGGCTCCCGATCGCGGGGGCTGGTGCGATCGGGAGCCGGCGGGCCGTCGTCCCGCGGCCGGCGTGCCAGCCGGCCGCGGGGGCGCCGTGTGGGACTAGGTCACGGTCGCGAGTCGGATGTACGGAGTCCGGCTCACGGGGATGGGTTCGCCGTGACCTGCACGGCCGACGAGAGGCCCCGTTGGTTGACGGGTCCACCGGGGACGAGGATGCGGTACTGCGCGGTGCCCGCCGCGGCGAGCGTGAAGGGGATCGAGTAGCTCGACCCGTCGCCGACGCGCGCGACGGCCACCGTGCGCCAGACGCCGCCGTCGAGCCGCAGCAGCAGGATCGCGTGGCCGCTCTTGTCCGGCTGCACAGTCCCGCTGAACGTGACGACGTCGCCGACGGCGGCGGTCGTCGTGCTGGCCGCGAGCGAGACGACGTCGCGCACGCCCTGGAACAGGCGGGCGGTGCGCTGGTGCGGATCGCTCGTGACACGCACTTGATAGACGGTGTTGCGGGCTGGGCTCTGGGTGAAGGCGTAGGCGCCGGTCGCGTCGGTGGTGCCGGTCGCGATCGCGTGCAGGCGGCCGCGCCACTCGTCGCGCGCGAACAGCGTCACGGACGTGTTCGCACCGCCGGTGAGCGTGCCGGAGATCGCGACGCTCTGGCCGAAGTCGATCGGCTGGGCGCTCGACCCGATCGTGAAGCCGGCGACCTGCAGCTGCTGGACGGCGATCGAGATCGGCGCGGACGGGGTGCGCAGCGTTCTGCGGTTCGGCAGCAGCAGCGTGCGCAGCGTGCGGTCGCCCGGCACGCGGAAGCGGTGGACGATCGAGTAGCTGCCGTCGGCGCGCACGAAGCCGCCGTCGATCGGCACCCAGCGGTCGCCGAGCAGGCCGGCCTGGCGCTGGAGCAGGATGCGATGGCCGGCGTTCGCCGGCGCGACCTTGCCGGTGAACGCGATCGGCGTCGCGGTCGTGAGGTCGCCGCCGGGCTGGTCGAGCGAGACCGTCGCGGCGATGCGCACGGGAGGGTGGTTGTGATGCCGGTGCGCGGACGCCGTCGTCGACAGCGTGAGCGCTGCGGCGAGAGCGGCGATGAGCACGGCGATGCGGGGACGCAAGGCGGATCCTCCAGTACAGGCATGGGTGGTGGTGGATGACCCTTCGACAGCTCCTCCAAGTGCTGTCGCATGCCGGCCGGCAGGGGTTTTGACGCCTGCTTGAACACGGGCTTCGCGCGCGAGTTGCGGAGGTAGACTCGGACCCAATGGACCCGTTTCTCGCGATCGTGCTGGGCTCCATCGCGCTGGCGCTCGTCGCGTTCGTCGTGATCGGCATCCTCAACACGCCCGGGACGGGATCCGAGCAGCTCGGCTGGAGGACCACGCACGAGCACGACCGCACGCAGGCGGTGCGCGAGGCGGAGGATCTCGAGCAGATGCTGGAGGCCGCGAACGTCCGCCGGCGAGCACGCGGGGAGGCCGAGCTGACGGTCGACGGGCTGCTCGAAGACGAGGATGTGCGCCGCGGGATGATGTGAACGGGCGGGTCCTGCCCGGCCGGTCGCCGTGCGGGCCGAGCGACTACGCTCCCGCGCCGTGGCACGAGTCCTGATCGTCGGATGTGGGTGTCGCGGGCAGGCGCTCGCGCGTGCGCTGTGTGCGCAGGGCCATGCCGTGCGGGGAACGACGCGCTCGGAGGAGCGCCGCGCCGCGATCGAGGCCGCCGGCGCCGAGGTGTGGATCGGCGACCCCGACCGCATCGCGACGATCAGCTACGCGCTCGCCGACGTGACAATCCTCTGCTGGCTGATGAGCTCCGCCGAGGGGAGCGAGGAGAAGATCGCGGCGCTGCACGGCTCGCGGCTGAGAATGCTGCTGGAGCGCTCGATCGACACGACGGTGCGGGGGCTGCTGTACGAGGCGGCCGGCAGCGTCGACTCGGCGTTGCTCGCGGAAGGCGCCGAGACGGTGCGCGCGGCGTGCGGCTATTCGGAGATCCCGCATGCGCTGCTCGACGTCGATCCGGCCGATCACGAGACGTGGCTCGCCGCCGCGCTCGGCGCGATCGAGGGGCTCCTCGCCTTTCAGCGCGCCTGAGCGAGCGGTCCCAGGCGCTCGAGCAGGTCGCCGAGGATGCGCGCGGTGGCGCCCCAGATCAGCTGGTCGCCGACGACGTAAGTGTCGGTCTCGAACGTGAAGCCGCGGCGCGTCATCGGGCGCTTCGCGTAGCCGGAGAGGAGCGCCGGCAGCGACAGCTCGAGCACGAGCTCGACCTCGTTCGGGCTCGGCTTCCAGGGGATCGGCTCGATCAGGCCGACGTGCGGGTAGATCAGGTAGCCGGTCACGAACGTGCTGACTGACGAGAGCGTGCCGAGCAGGTCGACGTCGTCGGGCGCGAGGCCGATCTCCTCCTCCGCCTCGCGCAGCGCGGTCGTCTGCAGCTCCTCGTCGGGGTGGTCGCGCCGGCCGCCGGGGAACGAGATCTCCCCCGGATGGCGGCGCAGGTCCTCCCGGCGCTTGGTGAAGACGGCGTGCAGCTCGTCGTCGCGGACGTAGAGCGGGACGAGCACGGCCGCCTCCGTCTCGCCTCTGAGGCGGGTCGGGGACGGCTCCCGCGCTGCCGCCGCGATGCGCTCGCGCAGCTCCTCGCGGATCGTCGTCACGCCGCTGCGCTCAGCCGAGGAGCTCTATGCGCTCGTCGAACATGACCTCGCCGTCGAGCGTGCGGTGGATCGGGCACTTCGCAGCGATCACCGACAAGCGTTCGACCTGCTCGCTGGTGAGGTTTCTGGGAAGGCGCAGGAGCAGCTTGAAGCGGGTGGGGGCGCCGCGTTCGGCGGGCGTGTACTCGGCCTCGACCTCTATCCCGCCGATGTCCCAGCCCTTGCGCTTGGCGTACATCTCGATCGTGATTGCCGTGCAGGAGGCGAGGCTGGCCGCGAGCAGCTCCTGCGGATTTGGGGCCTCGTCCTCGCCGCCGACGTCGCGGCCCTCGTCGGCTGAGAGCCGGTGGTCGCGTACGTCGATCTCGTGCGTGTAGGTGCCCGTCCGTCGGGCGGTCGCCTTCATCATCGTCGTGTGTGCTCCGGAGGGTGCAGAGGGTGGTGCTCGTGCTGGTGGGCGCGCTTCATCGTAGCGAGGCGCTGGGCGGCGGGCACGCGGGCTGGACGGCGAATCTGCGCCGTATGACGTAAACGTCCGGAAACGGGACCGTGGGTTCCGCTCAGGCGGGGACGCGGCGGAAGCTCGGCTCGATCGCGATCTCGGTCGTGAGGCTGTTCGCGACGAAGCAGTGGCGGTGAGCGGCCTCGACGAGCTGCGTGAGGCGGGCGTCGTCGGGGGCCTCGCCTGCGATCGTGATCTGCGGCCTGAGGACGATGCGGGCGATGCGCATCGGCCGGTCGTCCTCGGGCATGACGCCCTCGGCGTCGTCCTCGTACGCGGTGACGTCGATGCGGGCGCGAGCGGCGACGGCGAGGAAGGACAGCATCTGACAGGAGCTGGCGGCCAGCACGAGCAGCTGCTCGGGGTTGAGCTTGGCGGGGTCGCCGCCGAACGCGGGGTCGGCGGAGAGGGGCAGGGGCGGCTTTGGTGTCTGCTCACCGTCGCCAGAGGCGCACGTCGCTTCGTGCGCGCGCGAGTAGCGGTCGTAGCCCTCGGCGGTGGAGCCGGCCCAGGCGAGCCGGGCCGTGTAGCGGTGGGTGGCGTGCCCGTCGGTCACGCCTCGACGTCGACCGCTTCGCCGATCGGAATCCAGCGGAAGCGGTCTCTGAGGTCGGGTGGTGCGGCGGCAAGCGCCTGCTCGACGGCGCCGCGCTGCTCGCGGAAGTGCTTCCAGCCCTCGTAGTGGATCGGGATGGCGGTGTGGGGCTGTGTGAGGCGCGTGAGCTCGAGCGCGTCCTTCGCGGTCATCGTGTAGTGGAGCGGGCCGGAGATCGGAAAGCGGACGCCGCCAAGGTGCAGGATGGCGGTGCCGACTTGGATGCGGTCGGGGACCTCGCGCACGCCGTCGTAGAGGACCGTGTCGCCGGAGATCCACACGGCGCCGTGCTGCTGGCCCTCCCATCTGAGCGCGAAGCCGATCACGTCGCCGACGATCGGCCGGCTGAGCGGCGGACCGTGGCGGCATGGGGTCGCGGTGATCTCGATCGGCGTCTTGCCGGGGGCGTCGAGCTTGGTGGTCTGCCAGTCGGCGAGGCCCTGGGCGTTGGCGGCGCCCTTGGAGGTGAGGCGCTTGGCGCCGCTGACCGTCGTGATGACGGTGCCGGCCCGCGGGAGCAGCGCGCGCCCGGCGGGGTCGAGGTTGTCGTCGTGGTGGTCGTGGCTGAGCAGGACGGCGTCGATCGGACCGATGTCCGTGGCCGGGATCGCGGGATCGGCCAGCTTGCGGGAGAACGTGCCCCAGCCGAAGCTGTATCTGCGGCCGGCCTTGTCGAACGTGGGATCGGTCAGGATCCGCCACCCGCCGACCTCGATCAGCGCTGTCGGGCCGCCGATGTGCGTGATGCGCATGGTCATGGTGGCGAGCCTAGACAAGCGCGCTGGTGCGGGCGGCGGTCCAACCGGCCGACCGTATACTCGAACGGACGGGGCGTAGCGCAGCTTGGTAGCGCGCCTGCTTTGGGAGCAGGAGGTCCCGGGTTCAAATCCCGGCGCCCCGATCACAGGGCCTGGAGCGTCAGGGAGTGCCCAAGATCGGGCCCCGTCAATTTGACTTGGCCGAGCGCTGCGTGCTTTGTGCGTCGCCTGACGAGAGGGCGAGCAATCTTGTAGCGCTACGGCAGCCGTCTGAGAGACGTCACCGGTAGCACGATGCCGACGCGCGCTGCCCGCAGGCACGAGGGCGACTGGCTTGACGGAGCCGATCGAGTGGCCCACGTCCAGATCACGCGACGGCCTGTCGACACGCTAGGTCTTGCATATCTCGAGACAGAAAGATATGTTGCCTCGAGTAAACGTCTACCGAGGCGGCCCGCAACCTTGCTCGGGAAACGGCCGCCTCGGCAAACAAAGAAAGGGTAGCCATGGCTATCACCATGCGACTCGGTGGCATCCGCCGCCACGAGAGCATCTTCACGACGGTCATCCCGATCTCGATGCTCACAGACATCACCGTCCCCGGGATGGCGTTCGAGCCCCGGGAGGTGGCGGGGGAGAGCTTCGACCACCTTGATGACCGGGTCCGCGAGCTTATGCCGGCTCGCGGGACGATCCAGCGCGAGTTCTTCCATCGCGCGATGAAGGCGGTCCGCGTGATCGACCCGGAGACGGGCGAGAAGCGGACGGAGCGCCAGCCGACGGGCTGGGCGCCCACCGCTAAGTACAAGAATGCGACCGGGGAGCTGCAGAAGTACATCCAGGGCCCGTTCCTTGAGACCCCGCCGCTCGAGGCGACTCTCCCCTCCTTCACGATCTATTTCCCTGAGCGGCTCGAGGGCGTCGAGGTGTCGGACTTCAACGCCCGCATGGGCGGCGAGTACCACGTCTACACGCTCGACCCGGCGAAGAAGGCGATGGAGGCTGACGGAGAGTCCCGGCTGCTTGCCATTCGCCGCGCTCTTTCCGTCGGATCGAAACTGTCGGGGACGAAGCAGGAGAAGCTGCGGACGACCTTGGTCTCGGTCGACGTCATCCACGGCGTGCCGACGGCTGCGATGGGCCAGATGTTCGCCGATCTGAATGGCAAGGGCGTGAAGCTCACGAAGAATGAGATCGAGGGGCTCAACATCCGGGACCCGTGGACAAGAGCGACGAAGGACATCTTCGGTCAGCTCAGAGTGCCGCTCGTCACGACAGGCCGCCAGGCCACGGCAGTGAACCAGGCCGCGAACAAGCACCTCGTCATCGGGCAGGCTGTGATGATGGTCCGCGGGCTCGGCCTCGGGTTCAGCCGGGCGGTGCAGGCCACGAGCTACGACGAGGTCATCAAGGACCAGAAAGACTACGACCGGCTCGTGGAGGCCGGGGTGACGTGGTTCGGGCACGTTCTCGACCACTTCGGCGCGCCGGCGCTGTCTGATGGCACCCGTGACGCACGTGTGTTTACGGACCCCGACCGCGTGGTGCGCGCCGTCTCGGTGAAGGTCGCGCTCGGGGTGATGGGCAATCCCTGGTTCGAGGTAAACCGGCCCAAGCAGGACGAGCACAAGCGGGCGCTGGGCGAGATTGACTGGCGCGTCAGCGAGGCGTGGCAGAACATCGCCGGCAAGGTCTCCCAGAAGGTCGAGCTGAAGAGAGTCGACGGCAAGACAGTCCGCGTCCCGGTCGCGGGCGAATACAGACTCGCCGCAGCGGGCGCGAAGGAGGTAGGTGCGGCGGCTGTGCGGGCGCTGACGGTCCCGGACAGCAACGCAGGTCTTGCGGTGCGGGAGAAGCGCCGCGCCTGACGGAGTCGGTCCGGGGCTCGATCCGAGATCCGGCCGAGCTGCATGCCTTGACACGCGGATCTCCTCGATCCGCGTGTCTCGGCCCTACGTGGGCGTGGACAGCGGCACGGCGCCGGCGGACGCGACGCGGTCGCGTCCGAGTGACTTCGCGGCGTAGAGCGCTCGGTCTGCTGAGCGGATGAGCGTGTCGCCATCGACGCCGTCGTCGCCGAGCACTGCCACGCCGACGCTCGTCGTCACCGGACGATCGACGTTCGGCACCGCGACCGCGGCGACGGCGGTTCGCACCATCTCGGCGCTGCGGAGCGCTCCTTCGCTGTTGGTGTCGGGCAGCAGGATGAGGAATTCCTCGCCGCCGTAGCGACCGACGAAGTCGCTCTCGCGTACTGCGGACCGCATCGTTTCGGCCGCCGCCGCCAGCACCTCGTCGCCCCGGCCGTGGCCGTAGTTGTCGTTGATCTGCTTGAAGTGGTCGAGGTCGAGGAGCAGCGCCGAAAGCGGCCGTCCGGATCGATTGGCCTGGGCGACCATCCGCTTGAGCGTGGCCTGCACCGAGCGGGTGTTCGGCAGGCCGGTGAGCGCATCCGTGGAGGCGCGCAGTTCGGCGATCCAGGTTGCGCAGGTTGGCGAGCACCGGCGCTGCCTGACTGACCGAGTCGCGCAGCCGCTGGTCCTCGTAGGGCTCGAGCGGCGCGTCGCGTACGAGGAGCGCCGAACCGATCACCTCGCCGCCCACCAACAGAGGGTTACAGGTGGTCGTGCCAGGGGTCTTGCCGCAGACCTGACAGGGAAGGAGCGGGTCGATCTCGTCACTCTGCTCGTGGCGACGTCCGAAGCGGACGGCGAGACACGAGCGGGGGGTCGCTCCCTGGAGACTGTCGGCGAGCGGCACATCGGCCGGCACAGGTGTTCGGGCTTCGAGGCGGTCGTCCGAGTTGTTGCGGTTGAGGACGACCACGAAGCTGTCGGGCACGGAGCGCTCGAGGTGCCGCTTGAGCAGGAGGTGCGCTTCGTCCTCCGATTCGGTCACCTGCAGCGCGTCGACGAACTCGTGCTGCGTCATCTGATAGCTGCGGTCGCTCTCTTGGCGGTTCACCATCTCGTCGAGGGTGCGGCCGAGGTCCGCCAGCTCGTCGCTGCCGGTCGGAGCCAGCCGGGCGCCGACGTCGCCGACCGCGACACGGGCAGCGAAGCGAGAGTAGTCGCGCGTTCGCGGGACGACGGCACGGACCAGCCACAGGACCATGCCGACGCCCAGCACCAACGAAGCGAGCAGGACGGCGACGACCTCGGCGCGTGTGCGCACGTAATCCCTGTTCGCCGCGTCCAGCGTCGTGATCGACGCTGCAAGGCTGCGCTCGGTCTCGGCGTCGGTCGCCTCGACGACCGGCCCCAGCAGCGCCTCGGCGCGGCGCGACGAGCGAGCGGCGGTCGGACCCTCGAAGGCGCCGGCGCGCCAGAGCCCGGTGACGGTGTCCAGCGCCACGCGCTGACGCGCGTTCAGTGTCTGCTGGGCGTACTCGTCAGCCTGGACGATGTCGTCCTCGATCCGGGCGCGCAGTGCTCGACGCTGCGCGGGGTCACCGGTCTGGGTGTAGAGCTGGACGCCGGTGCGCAGATCTCCGAGATGGAACCGGCCCTCACCCCGTCTCGTCGTCGACTGCACCTGGGCATGGAGATCCTCCGCGCCGACGTGGAGCTCGTCGAGGCCGATGAGGGCGGCCGCGCCCATGAAGGCCATCGCTGCGACGAGCACGGCGAGTACCAGCCAAAAGCGGGCAGCGATCGAGAAGCGACGTCGCGCCATTGGACACTAGATCGACAGCGTCTCCTGTTCGCTTGAGCGTTCGAGTCACGGGGACGATGAGGTCAGGTCGGCGGCAGGACGCGCGCCAGCCAAGCGCGTACGGCATCCGCGACCGCCGCTCTGTCGCTGCGCAGGCTGTGGTCGCCGCGCACCCGTACGACCTCGCGGCCCGGTACGGCGCGCGGCATGCCGAAGCGGTCGTTCACACCCTGGACGATCAGCACGGGGACGCTCACTGCCGAGAGCTCGGGCAGGCGGCTGAGCCGCTCGGAAGCGCCGGCGCGCGCCGGCGGCCGCAGCGGGAAGGCGAGGCAGAGCACGCCGGCGGCGCCGGTCGCGGCGGCGGTGCCGCAGGCGACGCGCGCGCCCGAGGAGCGCCCGCCGACGATCAGCGGCACGCGGCGCAGCTCTCTCGCCCGCAACTGCTCGACGACGGAAGTCCACGCCGCGTCGAGCTGTCTCGCGGGCGCCGCGGAGCGTCGGCCGACGACGCGGTAGGGCTGCTCTACTAATGCGACGCTCACGCCCTCCGC
>JBJMLB010000011.1:0-68134 GCA_045805465.1 Conexibacter sp.
CCGCGATCACCGGCATGTCGCCCTGCAGCGCGCGGATCACCGCGATGTCGAAGACGTCGTACGGCTGGGGATCCAGCTCAACCGGGTCGGCGGCGACGGCGGCTCTGGAGAGAACCTCCGTCGTGCCATCCATCTCCAGGTCCATGCGGATCTTGAACAGCTTGAGCGTCGGCAGCTGTCGGACCGACTCGGCACCGGTCTCCTCGGCGAGCGCGTTCAGCGTGCCCTCCAGGCCGAGCTTCGAGTCGGGCTCCGTGGCGAGCGTGAACCACAGGTTGAACTCGTGGTTGCGCAGGTAGTTGTGCGAGACGCCGGGGTGCGCGTTGATGATTCTCGCGGCGCGGTGCGGGTTCTCGGCGTCGACCTTGGCGGCGACGAGCATCGAGCTGTAGCCGAGCGCGCGCGTGTCGAAGATCGGCGTGACCTGGCGGATGATCCGCTCGTCGAGCAGGTGCTGGACGCGCGCCATGGCCTCGTCCTCGGAGATCTCCGCCAGCTCGGCGACGCGCGCGTAGGGCCGCGGCTCGATCGGGAAGCGACCCTGCATCAGGTTGAGCAGGCGTCTGTCGAGCTCCTCCAGCGGGATCGCCGCGCCGTGCTTGCGGCTGCGCAGCTTCGGCGTCGCTGTGCTCGGGTCGGTCAGTCCGTCTCTGACAGCCATCTGGCGGCGTCCTTCGCGTGGTAGGTGATGACAGCGTCGGCGCCGGCGCGGCGGATCGAGGTGAGCGCCTCCAGCACGGTGGCGCGCTCGTCCAGGTATCCGGCGGCGGCCGCCGCCTTCACCATCGCATACTCGCCGCTGACGTTGTAGGCCACCACCGGCATGCGGGTGGCATCCTTCACGCGCTGGATCACGTCGAGATAAGGCAGCGCGGGCTTTACCATCACGAGGTCCGCGCCCTCATCGACGTCTTGGAGAACCTCTCGGAGCGCCTCGTCGCCGTTGGCGGGATCCATCTGGTAGCCGCGGCGGTCACCGCTGGCGGGCGTCGAGTCGGCCGCCTCACGGAACGGGCCGTAGAACGCGGAGGCGAACTTGGCCGAGTAGGCGAGGATCGGCAGGTCGTCGAAGCCCTCCTCGTCGAGCGCCGCGCGGATCGCTCCGACGCGGCCGTCCATCATGTCGCTCGGCGCGATCAGGTCGGCGCCTGCACGGGCATGCGAGACGGCGGTGCGGGCGAGCAGGCCCAGCGTGCCGTCGTTGTCGACGTGGCCGTCGTCGCGCAGGATCCCGCAGTGCCCATGGCTCGTGTACTCGCACAGGCACAGGTCGGGGATCACCAGCAGGTCCGGCAGCTGCTCCTTGATCGCCCGGATCGCGAGCTGCACGACGCCCTCGTCGTCCCATGCGCCCGAGCCTTCCGCGTCCTTGTCGGCGGGGATGCCGAACAGCATCACGGCGGGGATGTTCAGCGCGGCGGCCTCCGCGGCCTCCGCGACGACGTGCTCGATCGTGAGGCGCTCGACGCCCGGCATCGCCGCGATCGGCTCACGCCGGTCTTCGCCGTGCGTGACGAACAGCGGCAGGATGAAGTCGCTCGCGTCGAGCCGCGTCTCGCGGACGAGCCCGCGCATGGCGCCGGTGCGGCGCAGCCGGCGCAGACGGGTGGCGGGGAAGGGCATGCGGTTCGGAGGATATCGGCGGGTGGTTGGGGCCGGGGGGCGCCGGGGGGCGTGCGTTGGCGTCGGGGGCTGGCTGGCGTGGGTTGGCGCCGGAGGCGCGCCGCTCGGCGCGACGCTGACGGGCTGTGGCGTCAGCCGTGGGCTACGAGGGGGAGGGAGCGGCTGCCGGCCCAGCCGGGTCGGTACGGCCGAAGTGTCCTGTTCTGGGGTCGTGGAGCGACCCTTGAGCAGGACGCTTGCTCGGGAGGCAGCTCCGACTGCGTTGGTGGGGACGAGCCTTGCGGCGAATCTGCGGCAGAACGGCGACATCGGCGCCACTGCGCCCTCCCCCTCGATGCCCACAGCGGACGCTGCGAGCCGCCGGGGGCGCGGCGAGCGGAGCGCCCGACCGGAGCGCTCACCCGCTCAGCCGAAGCGCCGGCCGACCGCCAGCCGCGCCAGCGCGGTGTAGGCCACCGTCAACGTACAGAGGTGCGCCACCGGCGCCCACAACCCGGGCTCGGCGTCGTTCAAAGCCGCATCCAAGGCCTGCAACGTCGGCTTAAACGGGAATGCGGCCGAGACCGCCCGTATGACGTCGTAGAGGACGCCGGAGACCGCCCCGGCCGGGACCAACGCGAGGAACGCGATCGGCAGTGACAGCAAGAACGCGAGCAGCGAGGCGGCGCGGACCTCGCGCGCCAGGCCCCCGATCGCCACGCCGAGCGCCGCGAACGCGACCGCGCCGGCGGCCAGCGCCAGCAGCCACTGCGGGAAGCGCGACCAGTCGAGCTCGATGAAGAGGCCGCCGAGCGCGAGCAGCATCAGCAGCGTCACGGCGAACGCGCACAGCGCCGCCAGCCCGATCTTCTCGACGAGCAGCCCGAGGCGCGAGACAAGCCCGCGCACGAGGCGCGAGAAGGCGTGCTCCTCGCGCTCCAGCGCGAGCAGCCCCGCCGCGAGCAGCACCGTGAGGAACATCAGTGAGACCGTCACCGAGATCGCGGCAGCGAACGTGTCGAGCGGCGTGCGCTTGCCGCCGACGATCGTCTGTCTCACTCTCAGCGGCTCGCCGACCGATCTGAGCACGTCTCTCGAGAGGCCGAGGTTGTTGATCGCGATCTGGCCGAACTGCGCGACCTGGCCGAGCGAGGCGCGCAGCGGCGATCTCGGCGGCAGCGCGTCGATCGTGCCCGTGGTGATCGCGTGCGCGTTCTTGAGCCCGAGGATGTTGACGTCGCGCCCGAGCACGCTCAGCGTGCCGCCGTCGAGCAGCAGTCTCAGGTAGCCGGCGGTCGCCTGCTGGAAGCGCTGCGAGAGCGCGACGTTCGCGTCCGCCAGGCGCGCTCTGATGATCGACTCGACGTAGCGCTGCTTGACCGCGTCCTCGCCGTTGTAGAGCACCTCGATCGTCGGCTGCTCGCGGCCGGTCGAGAGCTTCTCGGTGATGTCGGCCGGCAAGATCACCGCCCCGAGCACCTTGCCGTCGCGCACGAGCCGTCGCGCCTCCGCGCGATTGCGCGGTCTCACGAGGTCGACCGATCTGAGCAGCGCCGGCAGGTATTCGGCCGCGCTGACGCTGCCGCCGGCGACGTCGATACTTCTCTGGTCGGTGGGGATCTCGTTGACGAGCGCGATCGTCGGCTTGCCGGGGCCGCCGGAGAGTGCGAAGCCGATCAGCAGCGCGATCGCGATCGGGTAGATGATCAACAGCGCCACGAGCAGTGGCGAGCGGCGCAGGATGCGCAGGTCCTTGAGCAGCAGCCAGCGCATCGGCGGTCCCCCGTCGCCCTCAGTGCCCCCGCTCGTGCAGGAAGCGCACGAACGCGGTCTCGAAGTCCTGCGGCCCGGCCGCCTCGCCGCCGGCCGGCTGGACCGTCGCCGCCAGCTCCTGCGCGGTGCCGGCGAACAGCAGCTCGCCGTCGGCCAGCACGAGCACGCGGTCGGCGTAGCGCTCGGCCTCCTGCACGTCGTGCGTGGAGAAGATCACGGCGGTCCCGCGCGCGGCCTGGCCGCCGACGAACTCCCACAGCCGCGCGCGCTGGCGCGGATCGAGCGACGCGGACGGCTCGTCGAGCAGCAGCACCGGCGGATCGGCGAGCAGCCCGACCGCGATGTTGACGCGCTGCCGGTTGCCGCCCGACAGCTTCCCCAGCTCGTCGCCGGCGCGTTCGGCGAGACCCGTCTGCTCCAGCATCCGCGCGACGGCCGCGTTCACGTCGGCCACCTTCTCCAGCCGCGCGAACAGCCGCAGGTTCTCGGCGACCGACAGCTTCGAGTAGACGGCCGGCTGCTGCGGGACCCAGCCGATATCGCGCGGCGGGCGCGTGACCTCGCCGGCGTCGGGGCGCTGGATGCCGGCGAGGATCGACAGCAGCGTCGTCTTGCCGGCGCCGTTGGGGCCGATCACCGCGACCAGCTCACCGGCCGACGCTCCGAAGCTCACCTCGCGCAGCGCGACGCGATCGCCGTAGCGCTTGGTGAGCCCGGTGGCGGAGAGCGCCGTGGAGGCGTTCGTCGCGATCGTCGAAGGCACCCGCCCAGCCTAAGCGAGCGGCGTGCCCGGCGGCGGCGCCTCGGGCGGGGCATGCGCGTTCGGGCTGGGCGTCGGCCAGCGCTCGAGCACGACGTGACGACGCAGGTAGACGACCGTCTCGCGCAGCATCGCCGCGACCGGCAGCGCCACGAACGCACCGATCACCCCGTACAGCTCGGCCCCGAACAGCAGCGCGAAGATGATCAGCAGCGGGTTGACGCGCAGCGAGTGGCCGAACACCTGCGGCGCGACGACGTGGCCCTCCAACTGCTGTATCGCGAGGAACAGCAACGCGACCCAGATCGCGCTCAGCGGATCGTTGAACAGCGCGACGAGGATCGGCGGGATCGCGCCGAGCACCGGGCCGATGTACGGGATCAGCTCCATCAGGCCGAAGAAGGCGCCGAAGAAGAGCGCGTAGCGCTGCCCGTCGGGAAAGATCCCGAGCACGCCGAAGATCCACAGCGCGATCGCCGCGGTCGTCCCCATGATCAGGCTGAACAGCAGCTGGCCGCGCACGTAGTGGTAGACGGCGCGCTGCACGCGCAGCGGGAAGTCGTCGTCGGGCGTGCCGGCCCCGCGCGGCATCAGGGAGCGCACGACGTTCCCGATTTGCTCGGCGTAGACGAGCATGTAGATCGAGATCACGAGGATCAGGATGAGCGCGAACGAGGCCTCCACGAGCCGCTGCAGCACGTCGCGGGAGAACGAGACGACGTCGCCCGAGCCGCGCAGCACCTTTCTCTCCAGCGTCTGCAAGGCGGTCTCGCCCTGGCTCTTGACCTGGATGTCGACGCCCTTGTCGTCGAGCCAGGTCTGCAGGTCGTCGAGCGACTGCGTCGCGTCGTCGACGAGCTGCGGCACGTCGCTCTGGAAGTTCTGCACCTGCTTGCTGACCGGGTTCGCCAGCACGGCGGCGACGCCGACGAGCGCGGCGAGCAATCCGATATACACCGCGAACACGGCGACGCCGTGCGGGAGGCGACGCCGCTCGAGCAGCTTGACGAGCGGATTGAGGATCAGCGCGATGACGCCGGCGATCAGGAACAACAGCAGGACCGTCCCGGCGGCGCGCGCGAGCGCGAAGGCCGCGAACAGGGCGGCCAGCAGCAACACGAGCTGGACCGCGCGCGGGACGACGAACGGCTCGGGCTCCACGCCCGCAGGCGTCGCGCTGCGCGGAAGGTGCAGGGGCGGTTCGCCGGCCGGCGGGTCGGGCGGGTCGGGCGGCTCGACGGGTGGCTCGTCCTCGGCCATGCAGAGATCATCGTGAGCCGACCGGTCGCGATCCTGTTCGTGGGCGACGTCGTCGGCGCCACGGGGCGGCGGCTGCTGCTGGCGCTGCTGCCCGGGCTGGTCGAGCAGCACGCGATCGACTTCGTCGTCGTCAACGGCGAGAACGCCGCCAACGGCGTCGGCATCACGCCGAAGATCGCCGACGCGCTGTTCGCCGCCGGCGTCGACGTCATCACGCTCGGCAACCACACGTACCGCCAGAGAGAGATCTACGCCTACCTCGACGAGCACGACCGGATCCTGCGGCCGGCCAACTACCTCAGAAGCCAGCCGGGCCACGGCTGGTGCGTGGTGGAGCGCGACGGCGTGCGGCTCGGCGTCGTGAACCTGTCGGGGAACCTCTACGTGAAGGCAGGGCACCCGGCCTTCCCGCACGCGGACGCGGCGCTGCACGCGCTGCGCGATCGCGTCGACCACCTGCTCGTCGACATGCACGCCGAGGCGACGAGCGAGAAGGTCGCGATGGGTTGGCACCTCGACGGGCGCGCGACCGCCGTCGTCGGCACCCACACGCACATCCCGACCGCCGACGCGCGCGTGCTGCCGGGCGGGACGGCCTACATCACGGACGTGGGGATGACGGGCGCGCGCGGCGGCGTGATCGGCGTCAAGCGCGAGCAGGCGCTCGAGGCACTCGTGACGCAGATGCCGATCAAGTTCGAGCCCTCGGAGGCCGACCCGTGGCTCAACGCGGTCGTGATCCGGGCCTCGTCAGATCCCCTGCGCGCCGACGGGATCGAGCAGCTGCTCGTGCCCGCCCCGCCCGGCTTCCGCTGAGACGGCGCCCGCGCGCGCTTCCTCGTCGCGGCGCTGCGCCTCCGGGTCGCCGTAGCGGCCCAGCAGCGCGACGATCACGAGTGGGAAGAACCACACGACGTAGAGGAAGAACCAGTACGTGATGCCGAGCTGGAGCGCGATCAGCACGGCGGCCCCGCAGGCCGCCATCTGCGTCAGCGTCGGCCGGCGCGGCCACACGCCGACGGCGAGCGCGAGCAGCACCGCGCCGACCTGCACGGCGGTCTGGAGCGTGTCGAGCCCGCTCCACAGCCCCCAGATCGAGAACGGCGACTCGCGGTCGCGCTGGAACGCGATCGTGTGGTCCCAGAAGGTGCGCAGATCGCCGCCGAGAATCACCGGCAACATCGCGAGCCCCGCGGTCAGCGCGAACGCGAGCGCATAGGCCGCGAACGACACCGGCCCCGGGCGCAGGCGGCTTGGCTTCGCATCGCGCGGCGTGCGCGCGAACAGCGGCGCGAGCGCGAGCGGCGCGAACTTCGTCAGGCCGGCGAGCGCGGCCGTCGCGCCGCGTGCCGCCGGACGCCCGGCCACCAGCAGCGTGGCGACGAGCAGCAGCGCGACGAGCGCGTCGTTCGAGTTTGTCGAGGATGCGTAGAGCGTGAACGGGAAGGCGGCCCACGCGTACGCGAGCACGATCCCCAGGGACGGGCCGCGGATCCGCCGTCCGAGCAAGAACAGGCCGCAGATCGTCAGCAGGTCGAAGACGACCGCGGCGGCGTGGGCGGCCGGCAGGTCGTCCCATCTGCCGCTCCACGGCCACAGCCGCTCGAACGGTACGTACGCGTAGTAGTTGACGGGCCCGTATGTGTCCCCGGAGGCGTCGTCTCTCGGCCAGCCTCTCGCGTACAGCGGCTCGCCGTGCACGATCCGATGCGCGCCGATCACGCCCGAGTAGCCGACGTCGATCACGTTCGAGTTCGTCACGTTGAGGCCGACACGGAAGCCGACGAGGAACACGAGCGCGACCGCCAGCCACGAGACGGGCACGAGCAGACGCAGTGGCTGCGCGCGACCGCCGCGGCGCGCGACGAGCAGCATGCGCACCAGCAGATAGCCGAGCAGCGGGTAGATCAGCGGCGTCGAGAGGCCGATCCGCGCGGCGTTGAAGAACGCGAGCGAGACGGAGAAGCCGAGCAGCACGAGCAGGTCGAGGTGGAGCCAGCTGGGGCGCCAAGCGCGCCAGCCACGACCGCGGCGGCCGCTCGCGAGGAACGGCGCCACGAACAGCAGGCACATCGGGATCCAGACGTACCAGGCGTTCACGCGCCGGCCGAACGCGCCGTCGTAGCCGCGCGCCATCGTCCACGGCACCTGGTACCCGGTCCACGCCTCCAGCACCGCGCCGCTCGCGTCGTCGATCGTCACCTGGCCGAGCTCCACCCGGTCTCTGGCGGAGAAGATCGACACCTGCCACTGAGCCGCGCCCTTCGTGTACGCGGTCGGGTAGGAGCCGCGGTGCTCGCGTCTGACGCGCCGGATCTTCGGCACGGCCTCCGCGATCGCGATCGCGCGCTTGGAGGTGAGGCGGTGGCCGGGCGGCGGGATCGACGGGCTCGGCGGCGTGGAGAGCGCGTTCGGGTCGGTCGCGGTGGTGGCCGTGGCGGTCGCGGTCGCGGTCGCCGGCGACCCGGACGAGGGCGCGAGCGTGGGCGCCGGCAGCTCCGCAGCCGCGGCGCCGCTCGCGAGGAGTGCCGCGAGCAGCAGGACCGCCGCGGCGATCCGCGCCGCGGCCCGGGTCATCTGCGGAAGCTCCAGAGCTTCTGACCGAGGAAGGAGAGCGGCGTCGCGGTGACGATCGCGATCGCCTGCGCGAGCACCTCCGGCAGGCCCGCGCCCTCCACGAGCGCGAGCAGCACTGCGTAGGAGAAGAGGAACGCGACGACGCTGACGGTCAGGAAGCGCGCCGCCTGAAAGCCGGCGTGGCCGTCGCGCGCGTCGAAGGTCCAGTGGCGGTTCCACCAGAAGTTGTTCGCGACGGAGACGAGAAACGCGAGCACCGCGGCGACGCGGTAATCGATCCCGGCGAGGTGGACCGCCGCGGTGAAGACCGCGAGGTTGACGACGTAGCCGCTCGCACCCACGAACGCGAAGCGCACGAGCTGCAGCCAGTTGGCCGGGTGGCGCATGCCGTGCCGCACCCGGCGGTGCAGCGGCAGCGCGACGGCAGGTGCCTCGTCCCGCATTGGAACAGGGTAACTCCCGGCGGCGGTCGGCCCGCCTCCAGGACGCTCGGTCCTAGTCGAGACCGAAGTGCTCGGTCACGAGCGGCACCATGTCCTGCAGCGTCCACTGCTCGTGCGCCTCGCGCGTGGGGTGAGCGTCGAGGCCGCACCACAGCAACGCTCCGAGCGAGTCGCTCTTGTGCAGCGAGCCGTGGCTGCCGCCGCCGAGGTGGTCGGCGCCGCCCCAGTCGGCGAACTCGAAGCCGGGCGCCGCGCTCAGCAGCACGTCGCCGGCGGTCGGGCAGGTGAGCGCGGACCACACGCGCCCGAGCGCGTCCGGGTAGTCGGGCGTCAGCAGCCGGCCGTCCTCGACGTGCGCGTTCAGCGTCGCGAGGTCGCCGTCGGTGCTCCAGCGGCGCCCGCGCAGGTCGGCGAGGTCGCCGCCGGGCGCGAAGCGCAGCTCTCCGCGCTCGCCGAAGATCGCGCCTTCGCGCGGGGCGGTCCGCCGCATCACGAGGTCGACTCCCGGGATCGTGCCGGCCTCGCGGGCGGCGCGTGCGGTCAGCCGTTCGCGCTGCTCGTCGTCGAGCACGTAGATCATCGCCGAGCGCTGCGCGAGGCCGAGCGCGATCTGACCGCCCGTGTCGGCGGCGAGCGCCTCGGCGGGATCCTCATCGCGCGCGGCGCGCTCGCGGCGCGCGCGTGAGCCGTTCGGCCGCGGCTGGGCCACGTCCCACTCCTCGAACGCGCCGGTCAACGAGATGCGCCGCTCTACGGCCGCGTGCGAATGGTCGGCGAGCACGATCATCGCGTGGTCTTCGAGGAAGCGGTCGAGGCCGCCGCCCGCGTGCGCGAGCCGCTCCAGCTGGCGGTCGGCGGCTCCGATCGAAGCGACCGTCGCGTGCGGCCCGTTGCGGTGCGAGAAGGCGTCGTTATCGGGCAGCGAGAAAAGCAGGAAGTCGAACAGGTCGTGCTCGACCAGGTGGGCGCCGACGCAGCCGCTGTGCTGGTCGCGCTGGCCCGGCATGCCGAGCTGCCCGCGGCAGCCGGTTCTGCGACTCGCGAACAGGTCGGCGTAGAACAGCTCGCGCGGCCCCATCACCGACTCGCCCTGGAAGACGGCGCCGGCGATGCGGCTCAGCGCCGTGTCGTTCGCGATCGCATGGCGGTGCCGGCCGCGGTAGATCAGATAGGTCGTCCCGGCGGTGCGCAGACCGGCGTCGTCGAGCCGCTCATAGACGGTCGGCACCTCGGGCGCGAGGTGCCGACCGTTCATGTTGTAGACCGTGTCCGTCAGCGAGCGCATCACGCCGGCGCGGCGGCTCGCGCCGAAGGACGAGCCGTACTCGACGTAGCGTCTCTCCGCGCGGTCGTACCAGTTCATGCTCGGGATGCGGTGCTGATCCGGCCCCGTACCGGTCGCGATCGAGGCGGCGCAGACGGGCGTGACCGAGGGGAAAGCGGCGACGCAGTCGTCGACGTAGGCGCCCCGCTCCATGATCGCCTTCAGGGTCGGAGCGCGGCCCTGCTCCACCGCCCGCTCCAGCATCGCCGGCTTGAGCCCGTCGATGACCGTCAGGACGAGCTTCTTGCCGCCGCGAGTCACCGCAATATGCGCAGGCCCGCGTACTTTTGCCCGGCGCGTCTGCGCTGCTGGAGCAGCAGCCACACGAGGAAGGCGAGCGCGAGGAGCGAGACCGGCGGCGCCAGCACGGACAGTCCGGCGAGCAGGAGCCCGGCGCCCTCGGCGTAGAAGGGCAGCGCCACCGCCGCTTCTCTGTCGAGCCGGCGACGGGTGCTCTCGAAGAACCCGCGCGCGGCCGCCTCCGCGAGCGCGGCGCAGACGATGCCCGCGGCGAGGCCGATGCCGAACGCGTAGTGGTGGTCCTGCAGCGCACCGCCGAACAGCAGTGCGCCAAGTGCCAGGCCGATGCCGGCGACGGCAGCGCCGAACGGGCCGCTGGAGACGTGCTCGGGTCCATAGCGCCGCTCGGCGACCACCAGCACGAGCACGCCGATGAACAGCGCGAGCAGGAAGGCCGGCTTCTCCATGAACGCGACGTTCGTGTGCTCGAAGTCGATGCCGGCGTCGCCGCGCGCGAGCGTGCAGGCGAGCAGCGCGGGCAGGAACGGGCGCAGCCCGACGGCCAGCGCGAGGCCGATTCCGAGGCAGATGGCGAGGAAGAGCGTCATGTTCTGCGGTAGCTTGGCTGCATGACGATAGCCGAGCGCGACAGGCTTCCGGCCCGTCGCGGCGAAGTCCTCCCGATGCCGACCAGTAGGGATTGGCGAAACCCGCGTGAGCGGCTGGCGGATGGGCGACCAAGCGGGACAAGGACGCAGGGAGGAAGCAATAGCAGCGCTATTGCGGGGCACCGCCGCGAAGCGGTGGTCCAGGACGCAGTATCCGCGCAGCGTCGCCCGCCGCCAGACGCCGCGGGGGTTTCGCCAATCCCTACCAGGGAGCGGTCGCGATGAGCGGTCGTCAGCCTCCGCGCTCGACGGCGCACGACCTCGAGCGCTACGCGGGTCTGTTCGCGCAGCGCACGAAGGTCATGAAGTCCTCCGCGATGCGCGACCTGATGGCGCTGACCGAGCGCGCCGAGGTGATCTCGCTCGCCGGCGGGCTGCCCGACACGTCGACCTTCCCGGCTGAGACGTACGCGTCGCTGATGGCGACGGTGGCCGAGGAGGCCTGCGCGAGAGCGCTGCAGTACGGGCCGACCGAGGGCTTCGCGGTCGCCGCCCACGCCATCGCCGACGTGATGGCGGCCGAGGGCATGGCGGTCGACGAAGGCGAGCTGCTGATCACGACCGGCGGGCAGCAGGTGATCGACCTCGTCTGCAAGACGCTCGTGGACCCGGGCGACGTGATCGTCGCCGAGGCGCCGACGTACCCGGGCGCGGTCCCGACGTTCTGCTCCTACGAGGCGGACGTCGTGCAGATCGAGATGGACGAGCACGGGATGCAGATCGACGTGCTCGAGGAGACGCTCGACCGGCTCGAGCGCGAGGGCCGGCGGCCGAAGTTCATCTACACGATCCCGACGTTCCAGAATCCGGGTGGGGTGACTATGTCCCTCCCCCGCCGCCAGCGGCTCGTGCGGATCGCCCACGAACGCGAGCTGCTCGTGCTGGAGGACAACCCCTACGGCCTCCTGCGCTACGAAGGCGACCCGCTGCCGACGCTCTACTCGATGGACGGCGGCGAGTTCGTCATCTACCTCGGGACCTTCTCGAAGATCCTCTCGCCGGGGATCCGGCTCGGCTGGGCGGCGGCGCCACGGCCGGTGCTGCAGAAGATGAACCTCGGCAAGCAGGCGGCCGATCTGTGCAGCTCGTCGATGACGCAGCTGTTCGTGGCGGAGTACTTCGCCGCCCGCGACTGGCGGGAATATGTCAACTCCCTCGTCGACGTCTACCGCGGGCGGCGCGACGCGATGTTGGAGGCGTTGCAGGCGAACTTCCCCCGCGAGGCGGCCTGGACGCGGCCCGAGGGAGGTCTCTTCATCTGGGCGACGCTGCCGGACTACATCGACACGACCGACCTGCTGGCGCGGGCGCTGAGCGAGAACGTCGCGTTCGTGCCGGGGCGCGCGGCGTACCTCGACGGCCGCGGCGGATCGTCGATGCGGCTGAACTTCTCCGGCTCCGACGAGACCGCGATCCGCGAGGGCGTGCGACGGATCGGCAAGGTCGTCGCCGAGCAGGTCGGGCTGTACGGCACGTTGACCGGGGCGGCGCCGGCCGCGGACGGGCGTGATCCGATTCCGGACGCGCCCCGCGAGGCCGATGGGGTCGCCGAGCAGCTCGCCGACGTGCTGGAGCTGCCGCGCCGGGGCCGCGGCGCTCGCCGCGGCCGCGCCGAATCGTCCGATCGGTGAGCTGCGCGCCATGAGCACCGTCGCGGTCCTGCAGGGCGGCCGCTCGCTCGAGCGGCAGGTGTCGCTGAAGTCCGGCGCGCGCGTCGAGGACGCGCTGCAGCGACTCGGCCACACCTCGATCGCGATTGACGTCGGCACGGGTCTCGTCTCGCGCCTGACGGAGCTGAGACCCGACGCCGTGTTCGTCGCGCTGCACGGCCGCGACGGCGAGGACGGGACGATCCAGGAGCTGCTGGAGGTGCTCGGGCTGCCCTACACGGGCTCGGGCGTCGCGGCCTGCATCCGCTCGTGGGACAAGGTGCTGACGAAGCACCTGCTGCGCGACGAGGGCATCCCGACGCCCGACTTCCACGCCTTCAGCGAGACCGCCTTCCGCGAGCTGGGGGCGGCGCAGGCGCTGCCGGCGATCGAGCGGCAGTTCGACTTCCCGCTGGTCGTGAAGCCGGCCGCGCAGGGCTCGGCGCTCGGGATCAAGTTCGCGCGCACGCCGGCCGACGTGCCGGCCGCGATCGTCTCCGCCTTCTCCTACGACCGCAAGGTGCTGCTGGAGCGCTACGTGCCGGGGCGCGATCTGGCCGTCTCGATCGTCGAGGAGGACGGTTCGCCTCGGGCGCTGCCGATCGTCGAGGCGGTGGCTGAGGGGCGCGACTTCTACGACTTCGAGGCGCGCTACGAGATCGGCCGTACGCGCTTCGTCTGCCCGGCCGAGCTGCCCTCCGGAGCGGCTGAGCGCACCCAGGAGCTGGCGGTCGCCGCCTACCGCGCGCTCGGCTGCACCGGCTTCGCGCGGGTCGACCTGATGCTGCACGAGGACGGCGAGCTGTACGTGCTGGAGGCGAACAGCGTGCCGGGGCTGACCGAGACGAGCCTGCTGCCGCAGGCGGCGGATGCAGCGGGAATCGGCTTCGACGCGCTCGTGGAGCGCATCCTGGCGATCGCACTCAGCCGCACGCCCGCCTGAGCGGCGCGACTGCGGCTCAGGAGTCGCCGCCGGCGAAGTCCTCCGGCGTGACCTGGTCGAGGAAGTCCTTGAACTTCTCGACCACCTCCTCCGTGTCCTCGACCTCGTGTTCGAACTCGATCGCGGACTCGGCGATCACCTCCTCGGCGGCGAAGATAGGCGCGCCGGCGCGGACGGCGAGCGCGAGCGCATCGCTCGGGCGTGAGTCGATCTCCATCTCTCTGCCGTTGACGGCGAGCGTGATCGACGCGTAGAAGGTGTTCTCCCGCAGCTCGGTGACGGCGACTCTGGTGCAGCTGACGTCGAGCTCGCCGAGCACTTCGGAGAGCAGATCGTGCGTCATCGGCCGTGGCGTCGTGGCGCCCTGCAACTTCATCAGGATCGCCGCCGCCTCCGGATGCCCGATCCAGATCGGCAGGAACTTGTTGCTGTCGACGGTCTTCAACAGGACGATCGGCTGCTTGCCGACCATGTCGAAACTCACGCCGTAGATGACCATCTCCTGCACGAAGCACTCCTGTGACTGGGGCGACGTCCAAGTATAGGGCCCGGCCACTCGCCGCCTGAAGCGCTCCCGCAGCCGGCCGAGACAGGTGCCACTACGCAAAAATCCCTGCAATGCAGGGATTTCCTTACGACCGACTTCGCGAGGAGTGGGCGATCCTGGATTCGAACCAGGGACCTCTTCCTTATCAGAGAAGCGCTCTAACCGACTGAGCTAATCGCCCCGCGAGAGGCGATTCTAGCGGGATGGGCGCGGGGCGTCAGGCAGGCGCCGCAGCGCCGAGGCGGCGGGCGAGCTCGAGTGCGTCGTCGAGCGAGTCGAACGCGAGCTGGAGGCGATAGCCGTCGCCCTGCGGGGCGACCTGGACATCGGTGCCCAGCGCGGCGCCGAAGGCGTCGGTGAGCTGCTCGACGGCCGCCGCCTGATCCGGATGCAGGGTGCGGCGACGGGTCGTGGACGCGACCGGGCGCTCCTCCGCCTGGCGCGACCGGCGCTCGACCTCGCGCACCGACCAGCCGCCCGCTGCGGCGTCGCGGCCGAGGCGGCGGCGTGCGTCGTGGTCTCTGGCGAGCAGGATCGCGCGGCCGTGGCCCTCGCTCAGGTCGCCGCGCTCCAGCAGCTCCAGCACCTCGTCGGGCAGGTCGAGCAGGCGGATCAGATTGGAGACGGCGACGCGGCTGCGGCCGACGCGGCGGCCGACGTCCTCGCGGGTCAAGCCGAGCTCGTCGACGAGCGCGAGGCAGGCGCGCGCCTCCTCGAGCGGGTTGAGGTCCTCGCGGGCCATGTTCTCGATCACGGCCAGCTCGATCGAGGCGGCATCGTCGTGGTGGCGGACGATCGCCGGGATCTGCTCCAGGCCGGCGATCCGGGCCGCGCGCCAGCGGCGCTCGCCGGCGATCAGCTCGTAGCGGCCGCCGGGCAGCGGGCGCACGAGCACCGGCTGCAGCACGCCGCGCTCCTCCAGCGAGCCCGCGAGCGCGGTCAGCGCCTCCTCGTCGAAATGGCGGCGCGGCTGGTGCGGGTTCGGGCCGATCAGGCCGACCGCGATCTTGCGCAGCTCCTCCGGCTCCTCCTTCGGCGAGGCGGCGAGGATCGCCGCGAGGCCCTTGCCCATGCCGCGCGTCTTCGGGTGGGGCTTCGGCAGCTCGTCGTTGCGCAGCCTCGCGCGCTGCGGAGGCGGCTTGCGGGCCTTCTCAGCCACGGGCTGCCACCTCCCGCGCGAGGTCGAAGTAGGCGTCGGAACCGGCGCAGTGCGGGTCGTGGTGGATCACCGGCTGGCCGAAGCTGGGCGCCTCGCCGATCCGCACGTTGCGCGGGATGACCGTGTCGAAGACGAGCTCCGGGAAGTGCGAGCGGACCTCCTGCTCGACGTCCTGCGCCAGGCGCGTGCGGCCGTCGTGCATCGTGAGCACCATGCCGGCGATCGTCAGGCGCGGGTTGAGCTCGCGCTGGATCAGCGAGAGCGTGTCGAGCAGGCCGGCGAGCCCCTCGAGCGCGAAGTACTCCGCTTGCACCGGCACGATTACGCGCTCGGCCGCGACGAGCGCGTTGACGGTGAGCGGCCCGAGCGACGGCGGGCAGTCGAGGATCGTGAAGGCGTAGCGGTCGCGCACGCCCGCGAGCGCGTCGCGCAGGCGGTGCTCGGAGCCCTCGATCCGCGGCAGCTCGACGTTCGCACCGGCGAGGTCGGGGCTGGCCGGGACGAGCGAGAGGTGCTCGATCGTGGTCCGCTCGATCGCCTCGTCGAGCGGCGCGGTGCCGGAGAGGACCTCGTAGATGCTCGGCGAAGCGTCCTTGGGCAGCCCGAGGCCGACTGTCGCGTTGGCCTGCGCGTCCATGTCGATGAGCAGCGTCTCGTAGCCGGCCTCCGCGATGCAGGCGGCGAGGTTCACGGCCGTCGTGGTCTTGCCGACGCCGCCCTTCTGGTTGGCGATCGCGTAGACGGTGCTCATGTGCGGCGTCCCATCCCACTCACGGTAGCGACGAACACGGTCAGAGGGCCGGCCGGTTCCCCGCACCGAGCGGGCGTTTCCGCGCCATCCCCGGACGACGCGGGAACCGCTCCGGCGTCGGAGCGACCTTGCGCAGGACGTGCAGGTGGCGGTGCTCGGCGGCCGGATACGGGTGCACCGGGCGGACCTCCTCGACGGTAAGCCCGAGCTGCTCGGCCGCCGCAGCGGCGTCGCGCTCCTCCTCAGCATCGCGGCGGCCCTTCCAGGCCACGAGCACGCCGCCGGCATGCAGCAGCGGCGCCGCGTACTCGGCGAGCACCGCGAGCGGCGCGAGCGCCCGCGCCGTCACGAGGTCACGCGTGCCGAGACCGGCGCTCCAAGACTCGGCGCGGTCGGGAAGGACCTCGACGTTCGTCAGCCCCGCGGCGTCGGCGGCGGTCCGTATGAACGCGCACTTGCGCGCGACGCTCTCCACGAGGACGACCTCCGCCGCCGGCAGCGCCGCGGCGAGCGGAAGCCCGGGGAAGCCCGCCCCGGCGCCGAGATCGGCGATCGCGTTTGCGGCGCGCACATCCGGCAGCTCCAACGCCACGAGCGAGTCGCTGAGGTGGGTGTGCAGTGCCTGCGCCGGCATGCGGACGGTCGTGGGAGCGTGCGGATCGGCGGCCAGGCTGTCGAGCATGCTGCTCAGCTGACGCGCGGCCACATCCGGAAGCCCATACCGCTCGGTGAGCGATACCAGTTCCGTGTTGGGTTTCACGTGAAACGGTGCGCGGCCGCTACTGCGAGTCGGCGGGGGCGACGACGAGGTGGCGATCGGGCTCGGCGCCCTCGCTGTACGTCTCGATCCCCTCGCGGTCGCGCAGGTACTCGTGCACGACGCGGCGCTCGACGGCGTTCATCGCGTCGAGTGCAACCGGCTCGCCGGTCTCCAGGACTTCCTCGACGGCTTCGTCGGCGTCCTGCTGCAGCAGTGCTGCCCGGCGATCGCGATAGCCCGCGGCGTCGACCGTCACGCGCTTGCGATCGTCCTCGCCCCGGTATGCGACGCGGTAGGCAAGATGCTGGATCGCGTCGATCGTCTGGCCATGGCGGCCGATCAGCAGGCCGAGATCCTCGCCGTCCAGGTTCGCGTGCACCCCGACCTCGTCCTCGGACACCTCGATCGCAGCGTCGACGCCGACCGCGTCGACGATCTCCTCCAGCATGCGCCGCACGCGGGCGGCAGCTGGGCTCTCTCTCGGCTGGCTCATCGCCGGCGACCCGTCCGCTTCTTCTTTCTACGCGACGGCGGCGGGCCTCTGGCAGATGCGCCGTTGGCGCTGTCCTTGCCCGCAGCGGGCTCCTCCTCCACCTTCGGAGTGCGTCGCCCGAGCGCGCGTTGGACCGTCCCGCTTGCGCCGTCCTTCCCGTCCTTCCCGCCTCCGCGCGCCACGGCAGCCGCCGCTGCGGGCGCACCGGCAGTCGCCAGCGCCGGCCGTCTCGGAACGCCGACCGTCTTGCGGACGATCAGCTGCTGCACGATCGTCCAGACGTTGGTCGTGATCCAGTACACGAGCAGGCCGGCTGGAAAGTTGATGATGAAGAACACGAAGACGATCGGCAGACCGAGCATGATCATCCGCTGGTTTCTGTCCGCCGAAGCCGAGCTGAGCAGGCCGGAAGCGAGCTGGCTCGCGACGTAGAGCACGATCAACACGACCAGCACGGCGCCGGTCGCCTTCGCCGTCAGGTCCGGAATGAAGAGGAAGCTGGGGTCGGCGACGTGGATGTTGTGGACGGCCGCGTAGTGCGAGTCGCCGAACTGCGTACAGGTGACGCTGGACAGCTTCTGACCCGTCGCCGCCGCGTACTCCTTGACCCCCGGGCACATGTCGGCCTTGAGATCCGTGCGCAGCATGTAGTACAGCGCAATGAAGAACGGGAACTGGAACAGCAGCGGCAGGCAGGAGGCCAGAGGGTTGACTCTGTTCTCCCGGTAGAACTTCATCATCTCCTGCTGCTGGCGCTGCTTGTCCTCTCTGTACTTCGCCTGAATCGCTCTCATCTCCGGCGCGAGCACCTGGAGACGCTGCATGGAGGTGACCTGCTTCAGCGTCAGCGGCAGCAGGACGAGCCGGACCGTGACGGTCAGCAGAATGATCGAGAAGCCCCAGCTCACTCCCGCGTTGTCGTGGAAGAACAGGAGCACCTGCTCGCAGACGTCGATCAGCGGCTGGAGCGGGTTGGCGAAGGGGATGAACATGGTGGGGGCGGCTCCTGACCGGCGTCAGGCGCTCGGCGCTGTCGGTCGACGCGGGCTGAAGAGGTGCTGCTCGTGGACGGGGTCATAGCCTCCGTGGCTCCACGGATTGCAGCGCAGCAGCCGCCATCCCGCGAGGATCAGCCCGCGCAGTATGCCGAACTCCTCCACGGCCTGCGCGGCGTAGTGCGAGCAGCTCGGCTCGTACTTGCAGCGCGGGGGCAGCAATGGCGAGATCAGCCGCCGGTAGGCGCGGATGGGAGCCACGACGACGGTCCGCAGTGGGCTCATCTGCCGTCGCCCTCCACCCGCGCGCGCAGTTGGTCCATCAGCTCCACGAGCGCGGTGCGGATGCCCTCGAGCCCTTCTCTCTCCGCGACGGCCTTCGCCTCGGTGCGCGCGACGATCACGACGTCGTGACCCTCCGGCAGGCGCCCGAGCTCTTGCTCGAAGGCCTCGCGCAGCAGGCGCTTCACGTGATTGCGCTCGACGGCGCCGCCGACTCTGCGCGAGACGGACAGGCCCAGCCGCAGCTCGCCCTCGCCTGCGCGTGGAAAGCCGTAGAGGACCAGGACGCGGTTCGCGTGAGAGCGTCCTTGGCGGAAGACCCGGTCGAACTCGGCGCTGCGGGAGAGCCGCCCGCGCTTGCTTCTCCGAGCTGTGACGCCCGGGCGGCCGCTCATCAGACGGTGAGGCGTCTGCGGCCCTTGTCGCGGCGACGCTTGAGCGTCAGACGGCCCGCGCGCGTCTGCATGCGGGCGCGGAAGCCATGGGTGCGAGCGCGCTTGCGCTTCTTGGGCTGGTAGGTGCGTTTCATGACTACTCCTCGCGGGGGCCCCGCCTCCGCCGGCCATGTGGCCGGCTCCGGCACCCGTAACGATGCCGTCGGGAACGGCCAGTATACGCGCCGGCGCCTGCGGACTATCGCCGGTGTTGTGCACAGGCTTCTCAACAGCTTCTCAACAGCTGTCGGCAGACTTTCCGCCGAACCTTCACGACCTTTTTTCCGCGATTTGCGCACTCGCCCGCGGAGGCGCGTCGGGGGTGCGGAGCGTGGCCTCGCGCCACTGCTATATTCGCCGCCCCCCGGGGCCCCACCGGCCCCTTCATCCCTCCGCCACGCATCCCGACGAGGAGTCGGTCGACGACCCCTGTGCACACCGCGCTCGAGCACACCTGGTCCCAGATCCAAGCCGAGCTCCGGCGCGCGGTCACCGACTCCACCTACCACCTCTGGCTGGCGCCGCTGCGCGCACGGGCGATCGAGGGGGAGACACTGCTGGTGGGCGCGCCCGAGGAGATCCGCACCTGGGTCGCCGACCGCTTCGCGCGGGTCCTGCAGACGTGCGCCGCGAGCGTGCTCGGCGAAGCGGCGACGGTCGCGATCGTCCCGCTCGATGCGCCCCTCCCCGGCGCGGCGCCGGAGCCGCCCTCGGGCCCGGCGCATCGCTACCCGGCGGGTCCGCCGCTCCCGTCCGGCCAGCCGAGCGACGTCTTCAACCCGAAGTACACGTTCGACCAGTACGTGATCGGAGACGGGAACCGGCTCGCCCACGCGGCCGCGCTCGCGGTCGCCGAGCTGCCCGGCCAGGCCTACAACCCGCTGTTCCTCTACGGACCGCCCGGCCTCGGCAAGACGCACCTCCTGCACGCCATCGCCAACTACGTCAACGACTACGGCGACGGGATGGCCGTCCGCTACACGACGCTCGAGGCGTTCACCGGCGAGTTCGTCGGAGCGCTCAAGTCGAGCTCGGTCGAGAGCTTCAAGCGCCGCTATCGCGACACGGACATCCTGCTGATCGACGACGTCCAGTTCCTCGAGGGCAAGGCCAAGATCGAGGAGGAGTTCTTCCACACCTTCAACGCCCTGTACGAGACGGGCAGCCAGCTCGTCGTCACGTGCGACCGCATGCCGGGCGACATGAACGCGCTCGCCGACCGTCTGCGCGAGCGCTTCGAGTCAGGCCTCGTCGCCGACCTGCGCCCGCCCGACCTCGCCACCCGCATGACGATCCTGCGCAAGCGCGCGCATCACGACGGGCTGCGGCTGGACGATCCCGACGCGATCGTCCCGATCGCAGAGCGCGTCACCACGAACGTGCGCGCCCTCCAAGGCGCGCTGATCCGCGTCGTCGCCTTCCACTCGCTGACGGGGCGGCCGATCGACCGATCACTCGTGACTCACGTGCTCGACGGGCTCTACCCCGACGGGATCGCTCCCGGGGGCGGGCGAGCGACTTCAGTGGAGGAGATCCAGGCCGCGACGTGCGAGCGTCTCGGCATCACTCCCGAGGTGCTCAGCTCAGCCGACCGCAGTGCGCGGGTCGCCTGGGCCCGCCAGGTGGCGATGTACCTCTCGCGGGAGCTGACGGACGCGACGCTGCCGGCCATCGGACGCGCGTTCGGCGGCCGCAATCACTCGACCGTGCTGCACGCCTGCCGCCGCACGCTGGAGCGCATCGCAGCGGACGCCGAGGCGCACGAACTCGTCCGCAGTCTCACTGCGTCGCTTCAACAGCCCAATGTCGACCGCTCCGCCTGAGAGACTTCCTACGCTCGTGTTCACAGTGCCTGTGCGCAGATCTTCGCCGTCCCCATCGGCGATCGCTGCACTTGTGCACATCTCCACGTCCCCTATGACAACGATCCTCCTCAAGACAGGGTTTTTATCGTGAAGCTGTCCGCCGCGCGCGACGAGCTGCTCGCCCAGCTCCAGACCGTCAGCCGCGTCGCCTCCACCCGCGGGGCGATCCAGGCGCTGTCCGGTGTCCAGATCCTCGCCGGCCCGAGCGGCGTGGAGCTGCGCGCCACCGACATGGAGGTCGGGCTGCGCGTCCCGCTCCCGGCGCAGGTGGAGCGCGAGGGCTCTGTCGTGCTGCCGGCTCGACTGCTGGTCGACGTGGTGCGCTCGCTGTCGGGGCCGACCGTGACGATCGAGCTGCGCGCCGCCGAGCAGGACGTCGAGCTCGTCGCCGGCAACGCCACGTTCCACATCCGCACGCTCCGTAGCGAAGACTTTCCGCCATTCCCCGAGCCGGAGGAGGGCGGCGCCGTCCGCGTGCCGGCCGGCGCGTTCGTGGAGACGATCCTCAAGGTCGCGAACTCCGCCTCGCGGGACGAGACGCGCCCGGTCCTGACCGGAATCCTCGTCTCGGCGTCCGAGCGCGAGCTGCGGATGGTCGCGACCGACTCGTACCGCCTGAGCGTGAAGGAGACCCAACTCGAGCAGCCGCTGCAGGAGTCGTTCGAGGCCAACGTGCCGGCGCGAGCGCTGCAGGAGCTGGCACGGCTGGTGCAACAGCTCGACGGCGAGGAGCTCACCGTCGCCGTGCGCCAGAACCAGATCGTCTTCGCGATCGCCGGCGTCGTGCTGTCCTCGCGGCTGATCGAAGGCCAGTTCCCCAACTACCGCCAGCTGCTGCCCGAGACCTACGAGCACGAGCTGACGCTCTCCGGCGGCGAGGCCACCGACGTGGTGCGCCGCATCAGCCTCCTGGCGCAGAAGAACGCGCCGCTGCGGCTGTCCTTCCAGCCCGGCGAGCTCGTGGTGTCGGCCCAGACGCCGGACATCGGCGAAGCGCGCGAGTCGCTGCCGGTCGCCTTCCAGGGCGAGCCGTTCGAGATCGGCTTCAACCCGGAGTTCCTGCGCGCCGGACTCGAGGGCGTCGAGTCGGGAGACATCGTCCTGAAGCTGATCAGCCCGCTGCGGCCGGGGCTGATCCAGGCTGGCGACGACGCCGGCTTCCTCTACCTCATTATGCCGATCCGGCTGAACGTCTGATGGTCGGTTCAGCATCCGCCCGCCACATCCCTCGCATCCACGATCTCGTGGAATCGACCGTCTAGCGGGGCGCCCGTGCGGATCGTGCGCCTCGCGATGCGCAACTTCCGCAGCTACGCCGCCGCCGACGTCGAGCTGGGACCGGGGGTGACGGTCGTAACCGGCCGCAACGGCGCCGGCAAGACGAATCTCCTCGACGCGCTGTACTTCGGCTGCACCGGCCGCAGCTCGCGCACGACGAACGAGCGCGAGCTGGTGCGCTTCGGCGAGCAGGTCGTCCGCGTGGAGGTGACGACCGAGGCGCCGGACGGCCTGCACGAGCTGAGTGTCGGCTTCACGCCCGGGGAGCCGAAGCGGATGATGGCCGACGGCGTCCGCGTCGAGCGGCTGCTCGACGTTGCTGGACGGCCGCTTGTAAGCGTCTTCCTGCCGGACCGGCTGGAGCTGATCAAGGGGACTCCCTCGTTGCGGCGGGCGCACATGGACCAGCTCGTCGCAGCGCTGTGGCCGTCGCGCGTGGCGACCCGGCGGGCGTACGCGCAGGCGCTCGCCCAGCGCAACGCGCTCGTCGCGCGCATCCGCGCCGGGGGCGCCGGGGGCGCCTCCCTGACCGCTTGGGATCGCGAGCTGGCGCGGCACGGGATCGCGCTGATGGCCGACCGCTCCGCCGCGATCGACGCCGTGGCGGAGCATTTCGCCGTGCGCGCCGAGGAGCTCGGGCTCGACGGCGATCCCACCGTCCGGTACCGCCCGCGCTCGAGAGCCGCCGACGCCGACGGGCTCGCGGCGGAGCTGGGCGAGCGCCACGCGCAGGACGTCGAGCGCGGCTTCACCGGGCACGGCCCGCATCGCGACGACCTGCTGCTGGGCCGCGAGGGGCGCGAGCTGCGCGCCTACGGCTCCCAGGGCCAGCAGCGGCTTGGCCTGCTCGCACTGCTGCTCGCGGAGCGCGAGGCGATCGCGGCCACCCGCGAGGCGACGCCGGTGATGTTGCTCGACGACGTGATGAGCGAGCTGGACCGCGACCGCCGTGCGCGCCTCGTCGGCCTGCTGCGCGGTCACGGCCAGAGCGTCATCACGACGACCGACCTGGAGCACGTCCCCGGCGCCGAGGAGCCGGACGTGACGCACCTGTCGGTGGCGGACGGCGTCATCGTCGCCGTCGCGGAGGCTGCATGAGCCGCCGTGCCCCGCGCCCGCTGGCGAATGCGCTCGCGCCGCTGCAGGCGTCGCTCGCTCCCCGGACGCTGCTCGCGGAGGTCCAGCGCGCGTGGCCGACGGCGGCGGGCGCCGCGATCGCCCGTGAGGCGGAGCCTGTGAGCGAGCGCGGCGGGGTCGTCACCGTCGCCTGCGCGGCCTCTGTCTGGGCACAGGAGCTGGACCTGATGGCGCCGCTGCTGATCGAGAAGCTGAACGCCGCGATCGCCGTCGGCGAGGTCAAGCGGCTGCGCTGCGTGACCGGCTCGCGAGGCCCCGCGTGACGCCCCCGCGGAGCAGTCGCCCGAAGCGTCTCCGGAACGGGGTCTCCCGAGCCCGATTTTCCCTGGATTTTGCAGGACATTTGATGGGCCGCGGAACCCGGTTCGACGGGCCCCTTGTGCTATCCTCGTGCACATCAGTCTTCGACGCCCCGGCGCGCCTCTCCCCGAGGTGCGGCTCCGGGGCGTTGCAACGTCATCGGAGGACCGTTGGCCAGCGATAGACCCTCGGCTGACAAGCCGAACCGTTCGTACGACGCCCAGGACATCACCGTCCTCGAGGGCCTCGAGGCGGTGCGCAAACGGCCCGGCATGTACATCGGATCCACCGGCGCGCGCGGGCTGCACCACCTCGTCTACGAGGTCGTCGACAACTCGGTCGACGAGGCGCTCGCCGGGCACTGCACCGCCCTCTCGGTGACGATCCACCCGGACAACTCGATCACCGAGGCCGACGATGGCCGCGGGATCCCCGTCGCGATCATGGAGAAGGAGCAGAAGCCGGCCGTCGAGGTTGTGCTGACCGTGCTCCACGCCGGCGGCAAGTTCGGCGACGGCGGCGGCTACAAGGTCTCTGGCGGCCTCCACGGCGTCGGCGTCTCAGTCGTCAACGCGCTGTCGGAGAGATTGCACATCGAGGTCCGGCGCGACGGCTTCGCGTGGACGCAGGAGTACGAGCGCGGCAAGCCGCAGGGCTCGCTGGAGAAGGGCCCGGCCACGAAGGAGACGGGCACCTCCATCACGTTCCTCGCGGATGACGAGATCATGGAGACGCTGGACTACGACTTCACGACGCTCGAGGAGCGCCTGCGCGAGACGGCTTTCTTGACGCGCGGGCTGAGAATCTCGCTGACCGACGAGCGCGGCGAGGGCAGAAGCGTCTCGTTCCAATACGAGGGCGGCATCGAGGACTTCGTCAAATATCTGAACGAGAACAAGGAACCCGTTCAGAGAAAGATCGTGTACTTCTCAGGCGAGAGCGAGGAGGGCGCGGTCGAGGTCGCGATGCAGTGGAACTCCTCGTATCAGGAGTCCGTCTTCTCGTTCGCGAACAACATCAACACGCACGAGGGCGGCTCACACCTCTCCGGCTTCCGCTCCGCGCTCACCCGCACGCTCAACAAGTACGCCCGCGAGAAGGGCCTGCTGAAGGAGAAGGACGACAACCTCGCCGGCGAGGACGTGCGCGAGGGACTCACCGCCGTCATCTCCGCCAAGTTGAGCGACCCGCAGTTCGAGGGTCAGACAAAGACAAAGCTCGGCAACCCCGGCATGCAGGGGTTCGTCGAGTCGGTCGTCAACCGCGGCCTCGACGAGTTCCTCGAGGAGAACCCGCAGGACGCGCGCGCCGTGATTACGAAGGCGGTGTCCGCCGCGCAGGCGCGCAACGCCGCGCGCAAGGCGCGCGACCTCACGCGCCGCAAGTCCGCGCTGGAGAACTCTCGCCTCCCGGGCAAGCTCGCGGACTGTTCCGTCAAGGACCCGGCTTTGAGCGAGATCTTCATCGTCGAGGGCGACTCCGCCGGCGGCTCCGCGAAGCAGGGTCGCGACCGCTCCACGCAGGCCGTGCTGCCGCTGCGCGGCAAGATCCTCAACGTCGAGCGCGCTCGGATCGACAAGGTGCTCGCGAACAACGAGATCCAGGCGCTGATCACGGCGATCGGCACCGGCATCCGCGACGAGTTCGACATCGAGAAGGCCCGCTACCACAAGATCATCCTCATGACGGACGCCGACGTCGACGGCGCCCACATCCGCACGCTCGCGCTGACGCTGATCTTCCGCGAGATGCAGGAGCTGATCGAGGCCGGCTACATCTACATCGCGAAGCCGCCGCTGTACCGCATGAAGGCCGGCAAGACCGAGCGCTACATCGAGAGAGAGTCGGAGCTCGAGGAGATCCTCTTGTCCGACAAGCTCGAGAAGTTCGAGATCCGCGACCGTTCCGGCAACGTCCAGCCGAAGCTGACCGAGACGCGCTGGAAGACGTACACGCGCCTGCTCAAGCAGTACGCCGGCTGGGCCTCCGCGCTGCGCGCCATGTCCCGCCACGACTTCGTCGACTTTCTCGAGGAGGCCGGCATCCTCGAAGAGGCCGTCACCGACGAGGCGAAGCTGGTCGAGCTGCTGCGCCGCCCGACCGTGGACGGCGCGCCCTACTCGATGGAGCTGGACTCCGAGGACCCGGTCGAGCTGGTCGTGCGCTCGATTGAGGCGAGAACCGGCCACGCGCGCGTGCGCCACGTGCGCCGGGCGCTGCTGCAAGCGAACGAGTACCGCCAGCTGATCCGCGTCTACGAGCAGCTCGTGAAGACGGTCGGGACGCCGCCGTTCGACATCCGCCTCGGCGAGCACGGCGGCGAGGCGCTGTCGTTCGAGCAGCTGCGGACGGTCGTGATGGACCTCGCCGCGCGCGGCGTGAGAATCAACCGCTTCAAGGGCCTTGGGGAGATGAACCCCGAGCAGTTGCGCGAGACGACGATGGACCCGGCGTCGCGCACGCTCGCGAAGGTGACGATGGAGGACGCGACCGCCGCCGACCGCGTCTTCTCGATGCTGATGGGCGACCAAGTGGAGCCGCGGCGCGACTTCATCGAGGAGAACGCCCGCCTCGTGACCAACCTCGATGTCTAAGCGAAGCGGGCTGAAACGATGAGCGCGACCGATCAATTGAGCGGCGGCAACTTCGAGCTGCGTGCGCTCGAGGAGGAGATGCGCTCGGCGTATCTCGATTACGCGATGTCCGTCATCGTCGGGCGCGCACTTCCCGACGTGCGGGACGGCCTGAAGCCCGTCCATCGCCGGGTTCTGTTCGCGATGAACGAGGCCGGCCTGCAGCCGAACCGGCCGCGCGCGAAGTCCTCGCGCATCGTCGGCGACACGATGGGTAAGTACCACCCGCACGGCGACGCGTCGATCTACGACACGCTTGTGCGCATGGCGCAGGACTTCTCGATGCGCCACCCGCTCGTCGACGGGCAGGGCAACTTCGGCTCCGTCGACGACGATCCGCCGGCCGCCATGCGCTACACGGAGGCCCGCCTCGCGCGCATCGCGACGGAGATGCTGCGCGACATCGACGCCGACACGGTCGACTTCGGGCCCAACTACGACGGGCAGAACCAGGAGCCGCTCGTGCTCCCGGCGCGCTTCCCGAACCTGCTCGTCAACGGGTCGGCCGGCATCGCCGTCGGCATGGCGACGAACATCCCGCCGCATCGCCTGAGCGAGGCCGTCGCGGCGACGATCGCCTACATCGACGACCCGGAGATCTCGGTCGAGGGCTTGATGAGACACATGCCGGGTCCAGACTTCCCGACCGGCGGCGTGATCCTCGGCACGAGTGGCATCCATTCCGCCTACGAGACCGGGCGCGGCAAGATCCGCGTGCAGGCGAGAGCGCACATCGAGCCGCTGTCGCAGGGCAAGGAGGCGATCATCGTCACCGAGCTGCCCTACCAGGTGAAGAAGGGCGGCGAGGGCGGGCTGATCCAGAAGATCGCCGACCTCGTCCACGACAAGAAGATCCCCGAGATCAGCGACCTGCGCGACGAGTCCGACCGTCGCGGGATGCGACTCGTGATCGAGCTCAAGCGCGACGCGCTGCCGAAGGTCGTGCTGAACAAGCTCTACAAGCACACGTCGATGCAGACGACGTTCGGCGTCAACATGGTCGCGCTCGTCGACAACGTGCCGAAGACGCTCTCGCTGCGGGAGGTCATCGGCCGCTACGTCGACCACCAGCGCGAAGTGATCGTGCGCCGCACGAAGTACGAGCTGCGCATCGCCGAGGACCGCGCGCACATCCTCGAGGGCCTGCTGATCGCGCTCGCGAACCTCGACGAGGTCATCGCGACGATCCGCAGCTCGCCCGATCGCGAGACCGCGCGCGTCAACCTCGTCAACAAGTTTGAGCTGTCAGAGCGCCAGGCCGAGGCGATCCTGCAGATGACGCTCGGTCGCCTCACGGCGCTCGAGGTCGACAAGATCAAGCAGGAGCACGCCGACATCCTCGAGCGGATCGCCGAGCTGCGCGCGATCCTCGGCGACGAGGCCCGCGTGATGGCGATCGTGCGCGACGAGCTGCAGGAGATCTCCGACGCGTACGGCGACGAGCGTCGCACGCAGATCTCCTTCGCCGAGGGCGAGATCGACATCGAGGACCTGATCGCCGACCAGCAGATGGTCATCACGATCACGAACAGCGGCTACATCAAGTCGCTGCCGCTCGCGACCTACCGCCAGCAGCGCCGCGGCGGGGTCGGCGTGACCGGGATGGACATGAAGGACGGCGACTACATCGAGCACCTGTTCGTGACCTCGACGCACGACTTCCTGCTGTTCTTCACGAACCGCGGCAAGGTCTACCGCCTGAAGGTCTACGAGCTGCCGGAGGCGCAGCGCACGGCGAAGGGTCGCGCGCTCGTGAACCTGCTGCCGCTGCGCGAAGGCGAGCGCGTGCAGTCGGTCCTCTCGACGCGCGACTTCTCCGAGGCGCCGTACCTGCTGTTCGCGACGCGGAACGGCACCGTGAAGAAGACTGAGCTGCAGAGATACAACACGCCGATCAGAGCCGACGGGATCATCGCCATCTCGATCAGAGACGACGACGAACTGGTGGCCGTGCGCCGGGTCGACGAAGGCGACGAGGTGATCATCGTCTCGCGCGCGGGCCTGACCGTCCGCTTCAGCGAGGAGGACGCCCGCGCGATGGGCCGCGACACGAGCGGCGTCCGCGGGATGAACGTCGGCAGAGGCGAGGTCATCGCGATGGACATCGCGCGCGACGACCAGGACCTGCTCGTCGTGACCGAGAACGGCTACGGCAAGCGCACGAGAATCGACCAGTACCGCAAGACCTCCCGCGGTGCGATGGGCGTCAGAACGATCAAGCTGACCGAGGCGAAGGGCGGCCTCGCCGGCGCGCTGGTCGTGCGCGAGCACCAGGAGCTCGTCTTCATCTCGCAGGAGGGCATGGTCCAGCGCACCGGCGTGCGCGGCATCTCCCAGCAGGGCCGCGCCGCGACCGGCGTGCGCGTGATGAACGTCCGCGACGAGGGCGACTGCGTGCGCGCAATCGCCCTGGTGGTCGAGTCCGAGCCGGACTCTGGTGCCGAGGAGCTGCCGCTCGAGGGTGCGGACCTCGGGCCCGAGGGCAACGGCGCCAGCCATCAGCCGGAGGCTCTCGGCGGCGACGCCGGCGACGCGACGGCCGCTCTGGACGCGCCTGCGGAGGGTGGCAACGGCGACGCGGCCCCTGCTGCGGACGAGGGCGACGAGGAAGCCTGAGAGGATTCTCTTTCCGCCGTCAGCCGCGTTCGCTACATTTGGATCACCAGAGAAAGGAGGTGGTCCGTACGTTGACTGACAGTCCTTGCGGGACCCTGGAGGTGTCCGGCCACTAGGTCGGAAAGGCTGGCCCCGCCTAGCGGAGTCCACACCGAGACACCGCCTCAACCAGTGCCGGTATTGGTCCCTCCGGCACCGGCGCTTGCGCCGTCCCTCTGGTTGAGGTCTTGTCCAGCCGTTAGTCGTTCACGAAGGGCGCCTTTTGTCGAGGGCGCCCTTCGTGCGTTTCGCTGGTTGTGGCAGGGGCGAGAGGCGCCGAGCTTTGGTCTGCGGGGCCCTGAAACAGAGACCCCGCAGACCAAACTCGCGCCTCGCCCCACCAGCAGCGTCCCGCGCCCGGGCGAGCCCCGCTCCAGCGCCCAGCTCTCTCCCAATGCTTTGCGCTCCGCTCGGACGAGCTGCTGCGACGCCAGCAGCTGCCGGTGGACGTGGCTGGGGCTCCGGCGTGTGTGGTGCCCCGCCGCGCGAGTTTGCGGTGCGAGGTCTCTGTTTCAGGGCCTCGCACCGCAAAGCTCGGCGCGGGCGGGGCTGTCACGGCAAGCCGCGGGGAGCCCGAAAAGCCCTTAGACCACCAGGTAGGTGCGCCAGGCGCTCGGAATGCGAGGACTGGCTACCTGGATGAAGACGTGGGGCCCCGGCGTGCGGGGGGTGCGCTTGGGGATCATTCTGGCGACGTGGGGGAGGGCGTCGCCCTTGCGGCGGTTGCAGGGCGCGCAGGAGGCGACGATGTTCTCCCAGCTGGAGTCCCCGCCCTTGGAGCGTGGAATCACGTGGTCGACGGTCAGCTGTCCGCGGGAGCCGCAGTACTGGCAGGTCCAGTTGTCGCGGGCGAAGACCGCTCGGCGCGTGATCTTGCGGCGGTGCGTGTCGCGGGGGACGCGCACGTAGCTGACGAGGCGGATCACGACCGGCCGCGGGACGGTGCTGCTGCTCGAATGCAGCAGGTACTCGCTGTGCTCGAGCACCTCGGCCTTCTCCTTCAGCAGCAGCACGATCGCGCGGCGCACGGTGCAGACGTTGATCGGCTCGAACGTCGCGTTCAATACGAGCACCCGGCCAGACTCACGCCCGCGCCGCTGGTGCTCCAGAGGCGGCGCGGACGACCGTTGCGCTGGTGGTACTGACGCAGTGGCAGCCATGACCGTGGGCCGAAGTGTAGCGGCCCGTTATGTCCCGTTCGACCGCTCTGCGGCCGCGGCCGCGGCTCTCAGAGGCGGAGATGCGGTTTCGCTGTTCGGCGGTCGCGCGCAACGCGCCTACCGGCGACATGCCTACGCGGCCGGGAAGGAGCCCAGCACGCGCAGGTGCTCGACGTGCGTGCGCAGCCCCGCCAGCGCCTCTGCGACGGGACCTTCCGTGTCGCGCCCCTCGAGGTCGCAGAAGAACATGTAGCGACCCAGCCCCTGCTTGCGCGGCCGCGACTCGATGCGCGTCAGATTGACGTCGCGTGAGCTGAGCTCGGACAGGCAGCGCACGAGCCAGCCGGGCGCCTCCGCGCCGACGCCCCAGAACACGATCGCCGTCTTCCACGGGCCGTGCTCGGCGACGCTCGCCGGGTCGGATCCGCGCTTCCCGAGCAACACGAAGCGCGTCTCGTTGCCGGCCGCGTCGTCGACGTCGGCGCACAGGATCTCGCAGCCGTAGATCTCCGCCGCCGTGCGGCTGCCGAGCGCGGCGCTCGTGTCGTCGTGCTCGGAGACGGCGCGCACCGCCTCCGCGGTCGAGCTTGCCGCGAGCACGTGCGCCTGCGGCAGCCGCGTGCGCAGGAAGTGCGCGCACTGCGCGTTCGCCTGGGGGTGGGAGTGGACCGTCTCGATCGCACGGAGCTCCCGCGGGCGCTTGGCGATCAGGCAGGTGTGGATCGCGTGGACGTGCTCGCCGACGATCGCGACGTTCTCCGTCTCGACCGCGAGCGCGTCGAGCGTGGCGTTGACGGAGCCCTCGAGGGCGTTCTCGATCGGCACGAAGGCGCGCTCGGCCTTGCCGTGCTCCACGGCCATCACGCAGTCATAGATCGTCGCCAGCGAGACGAGCTCGTGCTCACCGGTCGTGCCGGCGACGGCGGCGAGCAGCGCCTCGTGCGAGTTCGTCCCCTCCGGGCCGAGGTAGGCGATCCGCATCAGGCGGCGTCCTCGGGGGCGGCCACGGCCGCGCCCTCAAGCGCGAGGCGCACCGCCTCCTGCTCCTCCGGAGACAGTTCGAACTCCCCGACGCCCGCCTCCACGCGCTTGGCGTACAGCCGCGCCTGCTCGCGATGGATGATCGATGACAGCACGACCCCGTTGCGGCGGGCGTCGAGCAGGGCGATCGAGGTCGACTGGTGGCCGGACATCTCGCCGTAGGCGTCGTAGCGCACGAGCGCGCGGTAGGCGACGGCGCCGTCGAGCCGCGCCTCCGCCTCCGCCATCCGCTCGTGCAGGCGGCTCGCGGCGTCCTCGACGTACTCGTGCAGCACGCGGAACTCGCGCTCCAGGCCTGCCGCGTGGGCGAGGAGGTCGCTCGTGCCCGCATCGCCCAGCACGACGCGCTGGTCGCGCCGCAGGCGACGCAGCGCGAACGCCAGCCAGATCGCCGCCACGAGCGCGACGAACGCGAGCGCGCCAGCCGCAAGTGCGACGATTCCGGTGGTGCTCGTCAGCTCGTCCACGGCCGGAGAGGATAAGGCCGGCGGCGCCGGCGCTGGCTGCGTGGTGGGCGCGGCCTGGGGATGCCGCGCGTCACCCCTCGAAGAGGGCGTTGTACGAGGCCACGTTGTTGTCGAGCGTCTCCTCGCCGGGCACCTGCTCGACCGTCACTCTGATCGTCGACGTGCCGCTCGTCGAGGGCGACTGTCTGAGCGTCACGTTGGCGGTCGCAGCTTCGCCGGCGGTCGTGTTCGGCACGATCTTCGACGCTCTGATCGGCGCGCCGCTGCCGGTGATCTCGACGCTCACTCTGACGTTCGTCTCGTCGTTCTCGCCGCCGTTGGTGAAGTTGACGACGAACGTCGGCGGCGGGCTGGCGGGGATGCGGTTGGAGCCGTCGGTCGTGAGGTCCACGCCGCTGACGCTGACGGAGTCGATCTGGTGGCCGTGCAGGCCGGGCGCGGGCGTGCCGGTGGTTCTGCCGGTCGCCGAGGAGGCGCCGAGCTGCTGGGCGACGTAGTCCGGGCTCATCCAGCTGATGCCGCCGTCCGCCGGCAGGAAGTCGGCGTAGGGGAGCACCTGCTCGCCGGCCGTGCCGTCGTAGCTGGCGGCGATCCCGTTGTCCTTGAGGCCCTTGAGGATCAGCGGCGCGACGCGTTGCGAGTAGATCACGTCGGATGCGTTGAACGCCTGCATCTGGCCGGCGATCGCGTCGACCGCGGTCCCCGCGCCGGCGGTGCCGCCGAGCGCCGTCTGAATCTCGTCGGCGACGTTGGCCACGCCGTCGCGGCGCAGCGACAGCAGCAGCTCGAGGTTCGACTGCGCGCTCTTCATCGCGTCGGGCGTGTCGATGCGGCCTGCCTGGGAGAGGTCTTCGTCGGCGACGACGCGGAGCTGGTTGATCGTCTCCTGCACCTGTGTCGGCTCGGCGCTGGCCGCGCCGCTGAGCGCGTCGAACAGCTGCTTCGAGACGGCGCTTCTGGAGTGCTCGACGAGCGTGCGGACGCTGCGGTTGTAGTCCTTCAACGCCGCCTCGCGGCGGTTGTCGACGCAGCCCTTGACGAGCACCACGAGCAGCACGACGACGAGCAACACGCCACCTGCGGCCACGAGCCGCCGTACGAGAAGTGTCTGCTGGTCCATGGGGGGTCGCTGTCCGCCTCCGCCGCGGGATATGGGGGTGCGGCGCGGGCGGGGGATCCTGCGGGTTTCGTCAGACTCGTCGAAGAACGACAGAATCGTGCTCCTTGCGGGAACGTGAAAGGCGCAGTATGACCAGGCCGGCGGCTGGACAACCATCGGGGCGCATGGCAGGGAGCGTTCCGGCGACGTGGAACAGAGCAGGGTGAGTCGCACCGACGCCCCGAAGGAGTCGGTCCCGCCCGCCCACGAGGCCCCGACCGACCGGATTCCGCCGTCCGGCGAGGCGGTGACCCGCGTGGCCGGGAGCGGCGCGGGCGGCGGGACGCTCGGCGGCGGCTCCTCCGCGCTCGTGCTCGAGCGCTACCGGCTGTACGAGCGGCTCGGCTCCGGCGCCTTCGGCGTCGTCTGGCGCGCGCGCGACGAGCGGTTGGAGCGCGACGTGGCGGTGAAGGCGATCGGCGGCGAGCAGGTGGCGTCGGGCCGCGCGACGCGCGAGGCGAGAGCGGCGGCGCGGCTGGCGCACCCGGCGATCGTCACGCTCTACGAAGCCGGCGCCGAGGACGACACGACCTACCTTGTGTCGGAGCTGGTGCGCGGTGGGACGCTCGCGCAGCTGTTGCACGAGGGCGCGCTGTCGGACCGCGACGTGGCGGAGATCGGCATCGCGCTGTGCGCCGGGCTGGCGCACGCGCACGCGCAGGGCGTCGTGCACCGCGACGTGAAGCCCTCGAACGTGCTCGTCCCGGATGCCCGTCCGGCAGGTTCGCCCGCGGCGAAGCTGACCGACTTCGGCGTCGCCCGCGTCGTGGGAGCGGGGAGCGACGCGCTCACCCGCACCGGCGACGTCGTCGGCACGCTCGCCTACATGGCGCCCGAGCAGGCCGAGGGCAAGGAGGCCGGCGCGCCCGCCGACCTCTACGCGACCGCGCTCGTCCTTTACGAGGCGCTCAGCGGCGTCAACCCCGTCCGCGGCGGCAGCGCCGTCGCCACCGCCCGCAAGCTCGGCGCAACGCTCCCGCCGCTCTCGCGCCAACGCCGCGACCTGCCGCCGGACGTATGCGACGCGATCGACCGCGCACTGCTTCCCCGTCCCAGAGACCGCGGGACCGTCGCAAACCTCAGCCGGGCCCTCAGAAGCGCCCTCAGAGACCTCGGCGACGAGCCGGGGACCGTCGAGGCGCCCGCGATCGAACGCGCGGCGACGGCCGTGACGCGCGTAGCGGCCTACCGCCCGCTGCGACGCCGCAGCCGAGAGCGCGAGCTGGCCGAGGTCGCCGCCGAGCTGGGCGCGCTCGACGGCTGGACCGTGGAGGACCGGCGAGCAGCCGGCTACGCCGATCGGGCGGGTGGCGATGAGGACGCACGTGCGGCCGCCGAAGGCGGACGTGCGCGCGTCCGGAGTCGTCAGGACCCGCCCGCCACGGCGCCCGTCCCCCTCGTAGCCGGCCACATCCTCCCCGGCCTCGCAGCCGGGGCGCTCGTGGCACTGGCGCTGGCAACGCTGGGCGATGGGCCGCCGCCCGTGCGGCCGCTCTTGGCCGGCGCCCTCGCCGCCGCAATCGTCGGATTGCTGCCCCGCCTCGGCTGGATCGCCACGGCCGCCGTCCTGCTCGGCTGGGTCGCTGGCGACGCGATAACAGGCGGCGGGGCGGGTCTCGCGCTCGTGCTCGCATGCGCGCTCGTCGCGCCGCCGCTGCTGCTGCCGCTGCGCGGGCGCGCGTGGTCGGTTCCCTTCGCGGCGCCGCTGATGGGCGTCGCGCTGCTCGCCGGCGCGTTTCCCGCCGTCGCCGGACAGGCGCGCACGCTGTGGCGCCGCGCTGCGCTCGGGGCGCTCGGCTTCTGGATCGTCGCGCTGGCAGAGCCGGTCGCGCACGAGACGCTCTACTACGGCCGTGTCAGAGGGACTCCCCACGGAACCGGCTGGGAGGGCTCCCTCCAAGACGCGGCGACGCACGTGATCGCACCGCTGCTGAACAGCGGCGTGCTGGCCTGCGCGGCGCTGTGGGCGGGCGCTGCGGCGATCCTGCCGTTCCTCGTGCGCGGGCGCTCGGCGGCGCTCGACCTCGTCGCTGCGACGCTGTGGGCGGCCGGCCTGGCGGCCGGCGCGAGCGCGATCGGGCGTGCGCTCGGCCCGGGCGTCGTGCCCCAGCCGGACCCGCGGGGAACGGCGCTCGCGGGCGCCGCCGGGGTGCTGATCGCCGTCGCGGCGCGGGCCGTGCGCGGGGCGGACGCGGGCCGCCGCGGCGCCCTGCACGAATCGGATCCGCCGGTGCTCCCGTAGCATGAGGTGCGATCGGCGCCGCGTATGGGCGCCATCCGGCCTGGTCGCCGCACGCACCCGGCACCCCCGCCCAGCGTATGAGCGTATTCCGCAGCCTCGAGAGCAAGATCGCGGGCCTCGTCGAGGGGACCTTCAGCCGCGCCTTCCGCTCGGAGGTGCGGCCGGTCGAGATCGCGCGCAAACTGGCGCGCGAGATGGAGGAGCACCAGTCGCACTCCGTCTCGCGCGTGTACGTGCCGAACGAGTACGCGGTGTACCTCTCGCCGGAGGACCGCGAGCGGTTCGAGGGCTTCGAGCGCGAGCTGCGCGACGAGCTGGCCGGCTACCTGCTGGAGCACGCGCGGCGCGAGCGCTTCGCGCTGATGTCGAAGCCGTCGATCGAGTTCCGCACCGACGAGCGGCTGCGGCTGGGCGAGTTCGGCATCCAGGCGCGCCTGGTGGAGCCGTCGGAGGATCCGGCGGCTGCGCCGTCGCAGGGGGACGCCGGCCACACCATGATCTACAGCGCCGCCGAGCGGCTGCAGGAGCCGCTGGAGCAGCGCGCGAAGGCGCGCGACGCGCGCGCGCTGCTGGTGATGCACGGCAAGCGGCTGGTCGTCGGCGCGAGCGGGGCGACGCTCGGCCGCAGCCGCTCGTGCGACGTCGTGCTCGACGACGCGAACGTCTCACGGGAGCACGCGGAGGTGCGCCCGCGCGGCGGCGGCTGGTTCGTCGCCGACCTCGGCTCGACGAACGGCGTCGCGGTCAACGGCACGCGGATCGAGCAGGCGCACGCGCTGCGACCCGGCGACCGCATCGAGCTCGGCACGACCGTCCTGACGTTCGAGCTGGAGTAGGAGACCACTGGCGATGACGACGTTGGAGCCGGCATCTGTGGCACTCAAGCTCGCCTTCCTGGCGGTCCTCTACCTGTTCCTGCTGTGGGTCGTGCGCAGCGCGTGGAAGGACCTGCGCAGCACGCGCGACGCCGGCCTCGGCGCGAGCGTCGCACCCGGCGGCGTTGTGCACGCGGCCGGGCCGGCGGCCACCGACGTCGACGCGACCGGCCTGCACCGCGCCGGCGAGCCGGTGCTCGGCCACGGCGGCGCGGCCGATGGCGAGCCGCGGCTCGTGGTGGAGCGTGCGGCCGGCCATCCGGACGGGATCGCCTACTCGCTCGAGCACGGCGCGACGCTCGGGCGCGGCGATGTCGAGATCCGCCTCGAGGATCCGTTCGCCTCCACGCGTCATGCGCGCATCGAGCGGCAGGGTTCCGTGCTCGTCGTCGAGGACCTCGGCTCGACGAACGGCACGCTCCTCAACGACGAGCCGCTGGCCGGGCCGCAGCCGCTGCACCACGGCGACCGCATCCGCATCGGCGATTCCGAGCTGACCTACCTTCAGGATTGACTTCGATCTGATGCTGCGCGTCGCAGAGCACTTCGAGAAGTCCGACACCGGCCGCCAGCGCCGCGCGAACGAGGACAGCTTCTTCGTGCGCGCGCCGCTGTTTGTCGTCGCCGACGGGATGGGCGGCGCGCAGGCCGGAGAGGTCGCCTCGCGGCTCGCCGCCGAGACGTTCGCCGGCGGCCTGCCCGACGCCGGCACGCCCGAGCAGCGGCTGGAGGTGCGCGTGCGCGACGCGAACGCGCGGATCCACGAGGTCTCGCAGGAGGACCGCGCGCTCAACGGCATGGGCACGACGCTCACCGCCGCCTACCTCGACGGCGACGAGCTCTCGCTCGCGCACGTCGGGGACAGCCGCGCCTACCTGCTGCGCGAGGGCGAGCTGACCCGGCTGACCCGCGACCACACGCTCGTCGACGAGCTCGTGCGCCGCGGTGAGCTGACCGAGCAGGAGGCCGCCGAGCACCCTCAGCGCTCGATCATCACCCGCGCGCTCGGCCCCGAACCCGACATCGACATCGACCTCCACACCCACCGCATGCAGGCGGGCGACCTGCTGCTGCTGTGCAGCGACGGGCTCACGGGCATGATCAGCGAGGACGAGGTCCAACAGATCCTCGGCGGCACGACGAGCCTGGGGGACGCGGGCCGCACGCTCGTGCAGGCAGCCAACGAAGCAGGAGGCCGCGACAACATCACCGTCGTCCTGTTCCGTCTCGAAGAGGTCGGCGCGACCGCAGCGGCCAACGGCGCGCCGACAGAGGGCATCGAAGGGGGAGCGGCGGTGGCGGCGCCGACCACAGCCGGCTACGCCGATCGGGCGGGTGGCGATGAGGACGCACGTGCGGCCGCCGAAGGCGGACGTGCGCGCGCCCGGAGTCGTCAGGACCCGCCCGCCAGCACGGCCAAGACCCCGCGCTCGGTCCCGCCGCGCGGCAGCAAGGAGCGGGCCGAGGCACCCCTGCCCCGCCGCGTGAAGATCTTCGCCGCGACCGCCGCCGCGGTGATCGTCATCGGCGCCCTCGGCATCGCCGGCTGGCTCGCCTCCCGCGCCGTCTTCTTCGTCGGCACGAACGACACCGGCATGGTGACCGTCTACCGCGGCCTCCCATGGGATCTGCCGGCGGGGCTCCACCTGTACGAGAACTACTACGTCTCCGGCGTGCCGGCGAGCGCGATGACCGCCGGCGAGCGCGACCGGCTGCTCGACCACCGCCTGCGCTCGCGCGACGACGTGCGCAGCCTGATCTCCGAGCTGGAGCTCGGCACGCTCGACAGATGAGCGCCCGCAACCGCGAGCTGCTCGGCCTGATTCCCGCCTCGCTGCTCGTCACCGCGGGCTTCGCGGCGGTCTTCATCCAGCAGGGCTCGGAGCAGCTGTCGAACCTGTCGCTGACGTACGGGGCGATCTTCCTCGGGCTGTGCGTCGCCGCGCACGTCTTCCTGCGGATCGCGCTGCCGTACGCCGACCCGTACCTGTTCCCGCTCACGGCGGTGCTCGCGAGCTTCGGTCTCGTCGTGATCTACCGCATCGACGACACGCTCGCGCGCCAGCAGGCGCAGTGGTTCGTCGCCGGCCTGCTGCTGTTCGTCGCGACGATCGTCTTCCTGCGCGACTACCGCAAGCTGGAGCAGTACCGCTACCTGATCGCCGCCGCCTCGCTCGCGCTCCTGTGCCTGCCGCGCCTGCCGGGGATCGGCGCGCAGGTCAACGGCGCCTACCTCGGCGTGCGGATCCCCGGCGTGTTCGTCTTCCAGCCGACGGAGTTCGCGAAGATCGGGATCGTCATCTTCCTCGCGTCCTACCTGCGCGACACGCGGCAGCTGCTCGTCGCGGGCGCGCGGCGGGTCGCGGGAATCACGCTGCCGCCGCTGAAGCACTTCGGGCCGCTGCTCGTGATCTGGGGCGTCGCGATGTTGCTGCTGATCGTGATCCGCGACCTCGGCTCGTCGCTGATGTTCTTCGGCGCGTTCCTGGCGGTGCTGTATGTCGCGACGAGCCGCGTCTCGTTCGTCGTCGTCGGGCTGCTGATGTTCGCCGTGGGGGCGTGGTTCCTCGGCACGCACGTGCCGCACGTGACCGATCGCGTGGACGTGTGGCTCGATCCCTTCAATGCGGATCGCTACCCGAGCGTCGGCTACCAGATCGCCAACTCGCTGTTCGCGCAGGCCGACGGGGGGCTGCTCGGGCGCGGCTTCGGCGAGGCGTTCCTCGTGCTGCCGAACGGCAACGCGCTGCTGCCGGCGCCGCAGACCGACCTGATCTACGCGGTGATCGTTAACGAGCTGGGCCTCGTGGGGGCGGTTGCGGTGCTGACGACGTACCTGCTGTTCGTGCAGCGCGGCTTCAAGATCGCGCTGCTCGCGCGCGACTCCTTCTCGACGCTGCTGGCGGTGGGGCTGAGCGCGGTCTTCGCGCTGCAGGTGTTCGTGATCGTCGGCGGCGTCGCGAACGTGATCCCGCTGACGGGCGTCACGCTGCCGTTTATCTCCTACGGCGGCTCGTCGCTGCTGGCGAACTTCGTGCTGCTGGCATTGCTGCTGCTGGTGAGCGATCGCGCGCGGAGGCCCGCATGAGCACGCCGATCATGCGCCTGTTCGGCACGATCGTCGTGCTGTTCGCGATCCTCGTCTTCTGGACGTCGAGATGGTCGGTGCTTGACGCGAAGGACCTGCGCGACAACGCGCTCAACAAGCGGCCGCTGCTCGCGCAGCTGCACGTCAAGCGCGGCGCGATCAAGGCGGGCGACGGGTCCGTGCTCGCCCGCAGCGTGCGCCGGGAGGGCGGCACCTACGGACGCACCTACCCGGCCGGCTCGCTGTTCGGCCATCCGGTCGGCTACGCGATCGTGGCGCTGAACCAGCTGGCCGGGATCGAGCGCTACCGCAACGACGAGCTGTCGGGCGAGGGCGACGAGCTCGGCTCGCTCGCCGACCAGCTGCAGGGCAAGCGCCAGCAGGGAGACGCGGTCGTCACGACGCTCGACCCGGCCGCGCAACAGATCGCGACCGACCAGCTCGACGCGACCGGCAGCCCGGGCGCGGTCGTCGCGTTGGATCCCCGCACCGGCGCGGTGCTCGTGATGGCGAGCACGCCCGGCTACGACCCGAACTCGCTGAACAGACCGGGTGTCTTCAGAGCGCTCAACAGCGCCGGCTCGGGCGCGCCGCTGCTCGACCGCTCGACGCAATCGTCGTATGCGCCGGGCTCGACCTTCAAGGTCCTCACTGCGGCCGCCGCGATCGACTCCGGCAAGTACACGCCCGACTCGGTGATCAACGGCGACTCGCCGAAGGTCATCTCGGGTGTGGAGATGCACAACGACGAGGACAAGAGCTACGGCGACATCCCGCTCTCGACCGCGATGACCTACTCCGTCAACACCGTCTTCGGCCAGATCGGCGAGGCGCTCGACAAACAGACGATGGCCGACTACATGCGCAGATTCGGCTTCTACCGCCGTCCGCCGCTCGACTACCCGGCGGACGAGATGCTCGCGAGCGGGGAGCGGCTCAACGGGAAGCTGCTGCCGGTCACGAGCGACCAGGTCGACGTCGGGCGCATGGCGATCGGACAGGACAGGCTGGCGGTGACGCCGATGCAGATGGCGATGGTCGTCTCGGCCGTGGCCAACGGCGGCAAGCTGATGGCGCCGCATCTGGCCGACCGCATCGTCGACCCGGACGGGCGCATCGTGGAGCGCATCGAGCCGAAGGTCGCGAGCACGCCGATCTCCCAGCAGACCGCCGACGAGGTCAACCAGATGATGCGCACGGTCGTCGAGTCCGGCACCGGCACCGCCGTCCAGCTGCCGGGGATCCAGGTCGCCGGCAAGACCGGCACGGCCGAGATCGGCGAGGTCGGTGCGGACCTCACGCAGCCGTCGTTCGTCGCCTTCGCACCGGCTGACAACCCGCGCATCGCGATCGCCGTGACGGTCGAGCGCTCCCAAGGCGGCTTCGGCGGTACCGTTGCCGCCCCGATCGCGCGCGCCGTGCTCGAGTCCCTCCTCAACTAGGCAGCTGATGTCAGAGATTCCTCCCGACGCGCTCATCGACGGCCGCTACAAGGTGCTCACCCGGCTCGGCTCCGGCGGCATGGCCGACGTCTACTGCGCCGAGGACCAGCAGCTCGGGCGCAAGGTCGCGCTGAAGCTCCTGCACCGCCGCTTCGCCGAGGACGCCGAGTTCGTCGAGCGCTTCCGTCGCGAGGCGTCGAGCGCCGCCGGGCTCCAGCACCCCAATGTCGTCAGCGTCTACGACCGCGGCGAGTGGGACGGCACCTACTACATCGCGATGGAGTACTTGCCGGGCCGCTCGCTGAAGGACGTGATCCGCCAGGAGGCGCCGCTCGACCCGATCCGCGCGATCGACATCACGATCCAGATCCTGAAGGCGGCTCGCTTCGCGCACCGCAAGGGGATCGTCCACCGCGACCTCAAGCCGCACAACGTGATGATGGACGACGAGGACCGCGTGAAGGTGACCGACTTCGGCATCGCGCGCGCCGGCGCCTCCGACATGACGGAGACCGGCTCGATCATGGGCACGGCGCAGTACCTCTCGCCCGAACAGGCGCAGGGGCACTCGGTCAGCCAGTCCTCGGACCTTTACTCGATCGGCGTGATCCTGTTCGAGCTGCTGACGGGTCACGTGCCGTTCGACGCCGAGTCGGCCGTGACGATTGCGCTGAAGCACGTCTCCGAGGCACCGCCCGCGCCGAGCATGTTCGACCCGTCGGTGCCGCCGGCCTTGGAGGCGGTGACGCTGTGGGCGCTGGAGAAGGATCCGGCAGCGCGCCCGGCCGACGCCGACGCCTTCATCCTCGCGCTCGAGGACGCGCGTGACGCGGTGCTCACGAGCGAGGCTCCGGGCCAGCGCACGGCGATGTTCGCGCCCGCCGCGATCCCGCCCGACCCGTTTGCCGAGGAGGCGCTGGCCGCCGCCGCGTTCGGCGCCGCCGCCGGCGCCGCTGAGGATCCGCCCCCCCCGTACTACACCGACGAGCACGCGCTGGACGACCCCGACGAGGGCAGACGCCCGCCGTGGTGGGTGTGGCTGCTCGGCGCGCTGGCGATCGCGGCGATCGTGCTCGGCATCGTGCTGCTGACGCGACCGGGCGACGTGACGGTCCCGCGCGTGGTCGGGCAGGACGTCGCTTCGGCGACGTCCGAGCTGCGCGCCGCGGGGCTGAAGACGAGCGTCGACCGCGTCGCCAGCAGCAGAGCGGTCGACGAGGTGCTCGCGCAGGATCCCGGCGGCGGCGATCAGGCGAAGGACGGCTCGACCGTCACGCTGACGGTGTCGAGCGGACCGGGGCAGGTGCCGGTCCCGTCGGTCGTCGGGCTCGGCGAGCGGAAGGCGTCGGCGAAGCTGATCGACGCGGGGCTCGTCGTCGACCGCGTCGTGCGGCAGGCGAGCGACGCCATGTCGGAGGGACGCGTGATCCGCACGTCGCCGGCGGAGGGGACGTCGGTCGACCGCGGCTCGAACGTGACGCTCGTCGTCTCGTCCGGGCCGAAGCAGGTGACGGTGCCGGACGTGGTGGGGCTCACGAAGTCGGAGGCGCAGCAGACGCTCGGCAACCAGGGCTTCCAGTTCACGTCGACCGAGCAGGGGTCGGAGACCGTCGATCCGGGGACGGTGCTGAGCCAGTCTCCGATTGCGGGCGCGAAGGCGGCGCCCGGCTCGACGGTCGCGATCGTGGTCGCCAAAGCGATACCGAAGGTGATCGTGCCCGACCTGCTCGGGCAGAGCGAGCAGGAGGCGAGCGACACGCTCACCGCCGCCGGGCTGGAGCCGCGCACCTCCTTCCAGGACACGACCGACCCGAACGAGGACGGGATCGTGCTCGACCAGAACCCCGCCTCCGGCACGCAGGTCAAGCAGGCCGCGCCGGTGCGGATCTTCGTGGGTCGCCTGACGACGTCGACGACCTCCCCACCGCCGACGACGCCGACGACCCCGGGAGGGGCGGGCGAATGAGCGCGCCACCTCGACGCGTCGCCGTGCTCGGCGGCGGGCGCTCGTCCGAGCATGACGTCTCGCTGGCGTCGGCCGCTTCGGTGCGGGCGGGGTTGGAACGGGCGGGGCACGAGGTGGTCGCGGTCGACGTCGCTCGCTCGGGCGAGTGGTCGTGCGACGGATCGCCGGTGGCGCTGACGCCGGGCGGCGGCCTGCTCGGCGCCGACGTCGTCTTCCCCGTGCTGCACGGACCGTTCGGCGAGGACGGGACGGTGCAGGGGCTGCTGGAGTGCCTCGACGTGCCGTACGTCGGCTCAGGCGTGCTCGCGTCGGCGGCGTGCATGGACAAGGTGATCGCGAAGGAGCTGCTGGCGCGGGCGGGGCTGCCGCAGGTCGACTACCGGGCCGTGCGGCATGCGCGCTGGGCCGTCGCTCCGGCCGCGGTGCTCGCCGACCTGGCGGGGCTCGGCCTGCCCGTGTTCGTCAAGCCGGCGCGGCTCGGCTCCTCCGTCGGGATCGTGCGGGTCGCCGCGGCGGACGAGCTGGCCGGCGCCCTGGAGACCGCCTTCGCACACGACCCGCTCGTGATCGTCGAGGCCGCGGCCGGCGGCCTGGAGATCGAGTGCGCCGTGCTCGGCAACGACGACCCGATCGCCTCGACGCCCGGCGAGATCGTGCTCGTCGGCGCGGCTGCGGCCGAGGGCGGCTGGTACGACTACGAGGCGAAGTACACGTCTGGCGGTATGGAGCTGGTCGTCCCGGCGCGGATACCGGAGGCGCTCGCCGACCGGGTCCGCGCGCTCGCGGCCGAGGCGTTCACCGCACTCGGCTGCGCGGGGTTGGCTCGCGCCGACTTCTTCGTCGACGTCGACAGGGGCGCCGTGCTCGTCAACGAGCTCAACACGATGCCCGGCTTCACCGAGACGTCCGTCTACGGGAAGCTGTTCGCCGCCTCCGGCGTGCCGTACGAGGAGCTGCTCGAGCGCCTGCTCACGCTTGCCATTCAGCGTCACGAGCGCGAGCGCGCGTATCAGTTCTGAGCGGCGCTCAGCGGCCCACGCGCGACGTGGGACGTGTCGAACAGCTGGTAGCCGCCTTCGACTCTCCAGCTCAGATGGGGAGCGAAGCGACGGGCGCAGAGGACCAGCAGCAGTTCGCGGTGGCGCGTGCGGACGAGACGGGTGCACAGCAACCTCGAACGCCTCCGGGAGCCGCTCAGATCGGCCACGCCAGCTCGATATATCGGCCATACGAGCTTGAAAAATCGGCCATACGAGTTCTCGCCGTGGCTCAGCGGTACAGCGACAGCTCGCTGATTTCGACCTTGTCGCCGTCGGCCGGGAGCTTGGTGATCCAGAGCAGGACCCAACGAGCTCTCTGGCCGGCGGTGTCGAGGTCGATCTTCTGTCGCGACTCGACCGACGGGACGGTGGCGACGAGCTTCCAGCCGGCGTCGGGGACGCTGCCCGGGAGCGCGTCCCCGCTCGCCACGTAGACGTCGGCGGAGAAGCCGGGGGTCGGCGTGCGCACGCGCAACTCGCGGAAGACGGCGCCGGGAGCGGCGTCGAGTGCGAGGCCGACGCCGTCCTTCTGCAGGTCGCCAGTCGTGTAGGACTCGGTCGTCCAGACGGTCGCGGGGTTGCCGTCGATCGCGAACGCGGTCTGGTCGGCGTGCTCGGTGCCGTCGCCGAGCGGGTCGTAGTCTCTCGCCGCGTCGGAGTTGAGCCCGACCTCCGCCGCCGCCCCGCCGCCGCCCGCGGTCCGCTCGGTGCCCGTGCCGCGGTGCGTGCGGTCTCCGAGCAGCACGATCCCGCCGACGAGCGCGGCGACGATCAGCAGCGCCGCGACCGCGATCCACGTCGGCCGCGAGCGCACGCGCAGCGGCACGCGCCGCCGCGCGCGGCTCGGCAGCGTCCGCAGCACCGTCGTCGCCTCGCCGGTCGCGCTGCCGGAGCGCGCCGCCTCCAGTGCGAGCACGTCTTCGAGGTCGGCGATCAGCTCCTCGTCGCTGCGATAGCGCTCGTGCAGGTCCTTCGCGGTCGCGCGGTCGATCACCGCGGCGAGCGAGGCCGACACCTCCGGGCGCAGCGTCTGCACGTCGGGCAGCTCCTCGCGCACGTGCTTCATCGCGACCGCGACCTGGTTCTCGCCTCTGAAGGGGACCCTGCCGGTCAGCATCTCGTACAGCACGATCCCGAGCGAGTAGAGGTCGGACTGGCCGGTGACGTCGTGGCCGAGCGCCTGCTCCGGCGAGACGTAGTCGGTCGTCCCGAGCACGCGCCCGTCGGCGGTGAGGCCGTCGTCGTCGAGCGAGCGGGCGATCCCGAAGTCGGTGACCTTCGCGCTGCCTTCCTCGTCGATCAGCACGTTCTGCGGCTTCACGTCGCGGTGCACGATGTGTCTCGCGTGCGCGGCGCCGAGCGCGCGCGCGATCTCGATCGCGTACGCGACCGCCTCGGCGACGTCGAGCTCGCCGTTGCGGCGGATCCGCTCCTTCAGCGTCTCGCCTTCGACGTACTCGAGGACGATGTAGGGGCGGCCCTGGTCCTCGCCGTAGTCGATCACCCCGACCAGGTGCGGGTGCGACAGCTGGGCGACTGCGCGCGCCTCGCGTCTGAAGCGCTCGAGCTGATCCGAGTCGGTCGTGATCTCGCGGTTCATCAGCTTGATCGCGACGGGCCGCTCGAGTGTCTCGTCGATCGCGCGGTAGACGGACGACATCCCGCCCGTGCCGATGCGGGCCTCGAGCCGGTAGCGGCCGTTCAAGGTGGTGCCGAGCAGCGTGCTCACGTGATGCGTCCCATCCTCACGTCTATGTACCGCGCGCGCCCGTCATCGATGCCTCCTACTACACCGATCCCGCGTGTCCTTGGTCGTGGGCGATGCAGCCCAGCCTACGCCGGTTGCAGGTCGCGTCCGGCGCCGGGTCTGGGCGGACGTCGGGCTCAGCGCGTCGCTGCGCCGGGACGCACGCGCGCGATGGTGCTGTCGAGCAGTCCGCCGGCGCGGTCGGCGAGTGCGTGGAGGCGGGTGCGGACGGGGGTCCACCAGAGCGCGAGCGCGGTGGCGCTGCCGAGCGCGGCGCCGGCGAGCACGTCGGTCGGGTAGTGCACGCCGATCGCAACGCGTGTCGCGGCCAGCACGGCTGCGAGGACCATCGCGACGGCGCCCCAGCGGCGGTTGCGCAGCAGGATCGCCGTGGCGATCGCGAAGCTGGCGGTCGCGTGGTCGCTGGGGAAGCCGGCGTCGGCGGCGTGGCGGCCGAACATGTGGATCCCGGTCGGGTCGGCGACGAACGGCCGCGCGCGGTCGACGAGGTGAGACAGGACCGCTCCGATCGCGAGCGCGACGGCGGCGCTGGCGGCTGCCGCGACCGCGATCCGGCGCGCGCCGTGGCGAGCCGTGCCGGGCAGCAGCAGGAACAGCGCGACGAGCGCGCCGGCGAACAGCAGCTGCGACGCGTTCGAGTACAGCAGGAGCGGATCCTCGACGCCGTCGTGGCGGGCGAAGAAGCCGTTGAGCAGGTGCAAGAGGCCGTGGTCCATCCCGGTATCCTCGCGAATCGAAGGTGAAGAGACGGTGAATGGCGCCGGGCGCCCCGCGCCGCGGCTACTCGCCCGGCGTCGCCGGAGGCACCGGCGGCAGCGCGCTCGGGTCGACGGAGGCGGCGGCCTGGTTCTCGGCCTTGACGGCCTCCCAGATCTCTTCGCGGTAGACCGGCAGCTCTCTCGGCGCTGCGATCCCGATGCGTGCGGTCTGGCCGCTGATCTCCATCACGGTGACGACGATGTCGTCGCCGAGCACGATTCTCTCGCCGGGCCGGCGGGTGATGATCAGCATCGCGTCCGTCCTCCTTGGAACCGGGTGGCCGCGTAGGAGGGTGTCACAGCCGCAGGCGTCGCGCGCGACCGGGCGCTCAGGCGGCTTGCTCCGCCGCCGCGGCCAGCTCGGCGAACAGCGGTGCTCGCAGCTCGGCGGCCGGCGCCTGGTTGAGCAGCTGGTAGCCGGCGCCGCCCACGATCGCGATCGGCGCGCGCAGGTTGGCGGTGAAGTCCTCCAGCCGCTCGCTCGCGCGCACGGTCACGTAGACGGCTGTCTCGGCGGCCGCGAGCGCGGCGCGGTCGATTCCCAGCCGCTCCAGCTCGCCGTCGGCGGGCTCGAAGACGAAGCCGGCGAAGAAGCGGCGCGGGTCGGCCAGCGGCAGCGCGAGCGCCGGGTCCTCCAGCGAGTGCAGCCACACGAACGCGTCGTCCTCGGCGCGCGCCACGAGCGTGAAGCGGCGGCTGTCGAGGCCGGTGAGGCCGTGCGCGAACGCGATCGCGCTGTCCGGCGCGACCTCGATGCGGCCGAAGCGGGTGCTGTCGATCGTCGTTGACACTGGTTCTCCTTGGGAGGTGATGGAACGCGAGCTAGTGGAGGAAGTCGAGCAGCGAGGTCTGGACGATGTTCGCCCCCGCCTTCAGCGCTGCGCTGTAGGCGGCCTGCTGCGTCGTGTACTGGGTGATCGTCTGCGCCATGTCGGCGTCCTCGACGTCCGACAGCAGCTTGGTCGAGTTGAGCGCCAGCCCGGACAGGCGCGAGGCGGCGATGTCGAGGCGGTTCGTGCGCGCGCCGACGTCGGCGCGGATGCCGTTGAGCACGTCGAGGTTGGCGTCGATCCGCTGCAGGTCGGTGCCGCGCAGCGCGTTCGCGTCAGCCGTCGTGCCGCCGCGCAGGTGGTCGGAGATATCGCGCAGCGTGTTCAGCAGCTTGTCGTCTCTGGCGCCCTGCCCGTCACCCAGCAGCGCGCGGACGTCGGCGTTGATCGGGATCTCGACTCCTGGGCCGATCGCGCGGGTGATCGTGCCGGCGTCGCCCGCGTAGGTGTCGGCGCCACCGAGCGCGTACGGCGGCGTGTCGGTCGCGGTGCCGGAGAAGACGGAACGGCCGCCGTACTGCACGTCGGCCTCCTGCTTGACGCTCTCGGCCAGCTGGTCGATCTCGTCCGCCATCGCGGAGCGGGCGGCGGAGCCGGCGGTGTCGTTGCCGCCGTTGACGAGCAGCTCGCGCACCCGCGCGAGCACGTCGGACATCTGCCCGAGCGCCGTGTCGGACGTGTTGAGCCAGCCGATGCCGTCGTCGACGTTGCGCTGGAACTGGTCGAGACCGCCGAGCTCGCCGCGCAGCGAGAGCGCGCGGCTCGTGCCGTACGGGTCGTCGGACGGTCTCGAGATCTGCTTGCCCGAGGACAGCTGGTCCTGCAGTCTCGTGAGGCGAGAGAGCCCGTCGTTGAGGTCTCGCAGGGTCGCGCGGGAGCTCATCAGGGTGGTGACGCGCATCGACATCCCGGTCTCCTAGAGCCCGACTCGGCCGGTGCGGGTGATCAGCGTCTCCAGCATCTCGTCCATCGTCGTCATCGTGCGCGCCGACGCCTGGTAGCCGCGCTGGAAGCGGATCAGGTTCGTCATCTCCTCGTCGAGCGAGACGCCCGCGACGCTCTGGCGGCGGTCCTCGATCGAGTCGACGAGCGACTGCGCGGTCGACTCGGCTCGCACCGCGGCCTGCGCCTCGGTGCCGATGCGCGCGACGAGCGCTTGGTACATCTGGTCGGTCGTGCCGCCCCGCATTCTCGCGATTGCCTGGGCGACGTCGTTCTCGCCGGAGGCTCTGCCGCTGCCGGTCTGCACCGTCGCGGTCGTGGCGAGGACGGCGATCGTGGCGGCGGTTCTGCCCGCCGGGTCGAAGAACGGCGTCGAGCTGTGGAGCGCGTTGACGGCGCCGACGAGGTCGGCGGCGACCGCGTCGAGCTGCGTGCGGTAGGTCAGCGCCGGACCGGCCGCGGACGCGAGGTCGGCGAGCGCGCCGAGCTTGCCGCCCGGGGTTCTACTCAGTGTCTGCGGCCAGGTGAAGCCGGCCGGCGTGCTCGGGTCCACGAGCGTGACGCCGCCGAAGTCGATTCTGAAGCGGCTGTTGCCGGTGTCGGTCACGGACACCTGCGCGAGCTGGCTGAGTCTGTCGATCAGCTGGTCGCGCCGGTCCATCAGGTCGTTCGGCTGCATGCCGCGGAAGACGGCGTCGCCGATCGCTCTGTTGAGCCCCGACAGCTCGCTCGCCATGTTCGCGATGTCGCCGCTGGCGCCGCTGATCGCGTCGTACTCGTCCTGCGCCTGCTGCGCGACGGTCGCGAGCTGGTCGGAGATCGTTCTGAAGGAGGCGGTCAGCGTCTGCGCGGTCGTCACGAGCGCGGAGCGCGCGCCGGCGTTCTCGGGCGCGTTGGCGACGTCGCTCCAGGCGTCCCAGAATCTCGACAGCTGCGCGGCGAGGCCGTCGTCGGTCGGCTCAGCGAAGGCGCCCTCGACCTTGTCGAGCGAGGCCGTGCGGGCGGACGCGTCGCCGAGGCTCATCTGCTGGGCGCGGTACTGGAGGTCGAGGAACTGGTCGCGCACACGGCGGATCGCGGCGATGTCGACGCCGCTGCCGAGCTGCGCGCCACTGCCGTTGTTGACGCTGTTCGCGGGGATGACGTAGGGCCGCGTCGGCTCCAGCACCGCCTCCTGGCGCGAGTAGCCCTGCGTGTTCGCGTTCGCGATGTTGTGGCCGGTGACGTCGATCGCCTGCTGCTGCGTGAGCAGACCGCGGAGCGAGGTCTGGAGGCCGAAGAAGGAGGAGGTCATGGGTGCGGCTCGGTCTCAGGCCTGGAGGTCGAGCGCGCGCAGGGAGCGCGTGTCGGTCGCGGCGATGCCGCCGTGGGTGCCGGGCGTGGAGCGCATCCCGCCGGCGGTATAGGCGCCGGTGTCGCCGGGACCCATCCCGCCCGCCCCGACGAGCCGCAGCAGGTGGTCGAGGAACGACAGCTCCTGGCGCATCAGCGCCTGGTTGCACGCGTGCTCGCGGGTGAGCTCGGCGAGCAGGCCCTGCAGCTCGGCGCTGCGGGTCTGTGCCAGCTCGGCGTCGCGCGGGAGCATCAGCGCGGTCAGCTGGGAGAGCGTGACGGCGTGCGGCGTGGTGCCGAGCAGGGCGGCGGAACGGATCAGCAGGCGGCCGCGGTCCTCTTCGAGCCGCGCGCGGCGCTCCAGCTCGGCCTGGAAGGCGGCGACCTGGCGCACGACGCCGTCGACGTCCTGTGCGCGGATCGCGACGCTCTGGGCGAGCACGGCGTGGAGCAGGCGGGTGGTCGACTGCACTTGGGCCTCGAGGTGTGCGAGGACGTCGCCGGCGAGGCGGGGGTCCTGTGCCGCAGGCGGCTGGACCGCTGCGAGGGCGCTCATGTGCCGGGCTCCAGCGTGGCTGCGGGCGGGTCCTGTCGCTGGGTGAGGCGTTCCGCGAGCAGGCTCGCGGAATCGTCCTCACCCACGCCACCCGCCCGATCGGCGTTGCTCGGGTTTCGCCCTCCGGCGATCGCAAGCGATCCGCCTGCGGGCGACGTCACCATCGCGTCGGCGAGCTGGCGGGCGAGGCCGAGGCCGCCGCTTGTCATGACGCCGTCGGTGAGTGCGTCGGGGAGGAGGCTGGCGTAGGGCGAGTCGCCTCCCATCGCGTCTCTGGCGGAGTCGGTGAGTGACTGGCTGAGCTGCTGGACGAGCAGGCGCTCGAAGCCGAGCCCGGCTTCGTAGGCGTCCTTGCGCGCGGGCGTGGCCGTGCGGATGTCCTGTGGCAGCAGCGCCTGGTCGATCGGTGGGAGGCCGGCCGGCAGGCTCATCGCTTCACCTGGTTGGCGATCTCGAGCATCTGGTCCTGCATCTGGATCGCCTTGCTGGCGAGCTGGAAGCTGCGCTGCGCGTCGATCATGTCGACCATCGCGTCGCCGATGTCGACGTTGGAGGCCTCGAGCGCGCCTTGGCGCAGCGTGGAGTTGTTGCCCGCGGCGGTGGGCGTGCCGCTCTGTGTATTGGCCGCGAAGAGGTTCCCGCCGAGCGGCTGCAGGCCGTCGGGCGCGCGGACCGTCACGAGCTCGATGCGGCCGAGCGCTCTGCCCGTCCCGGCGCGCACGGTGCCGTCGCCGGCGATCGACAGCTTGTCCGCACTCGTGCCTCTCGGCACGGTGATCTCCGGCTGCAGGACGTTGCCGTCGCTGGTCGTCAGGCGGCCCTGCGAGTCGAGCCGCAGCGAGCCGTCGCGCGTGAGTGCGAGCGACCCGTCCGGGCGCTTGACCTGGAAGAAGCCGGGGCCCTGGATCGCGACGTCGAGCGGCTGGTCGGTCGTCTGCAGCGCGCCCTGCTCCTGCGAGCGGCCGATGAAGCCGGCCGCGGCGCCGGCGCCTGCCAGCACGGTCGGGCCGGCCGAGCCGCCCTGCGCGTTGTAGAGCAGGTCGCGGAAGCCGACGCGCACGTGCTTGTAGCCGGTCGTCGAGGCGTTCGCGAGGTCGTTGGAGACGCCGTCGATGCGCTGCTGCTGGGCGGCCATGCCAGCGGCGGCGGAGTAGAGCCCTTCGAGCATCACGCGCCTCCGTTGGGCGAGGCGACCTGGGTCGCGGTCTTGTGCAGCGACTCGTCGATCGTCTGGATCACCTTCTGGCCGGCCTCGAAGGCGCGGAAGGAGGCGATCATGTCGACCATCGTGCGGGCCGGGTCGACGCCCGAGCCCTCGAGCGCGCCGGTGCGGACGGCGCCTGCAACAGTGCCGCCCGCGGTTCCGCTGAAGAGGTTGTCGCCCTGCTTGGCGGGGTCGCTCAGGGCGAAGACGCCGACGTCATGCGCGTCGACGTGACCGGCGCCGTCGACCTTCACCGGCTGGCCGTTGCGGCCGAGCACCGGGTTGCCGAGCTGGTCGGTGAGCGTGCCGTCGCCGGCGGCGGTGAACTGGCCGTTGCGCGTGTAGCGGGTCCCCTGGGCGGTCTGCACGCCGAACCAGCCGTCGCCGACGATCGCAAGATCGAGCGGCTCGCCGGTGTCGCGCAAGGGCTGCGGGCTGACGTCGGTGACCATCCGGTCGGCCGCGACGCCCGTCGTGAGGCCGCCGACGGCCTGACCCGTCGCCGTGTTGCTCAGCAGCAGGTCCGCGAACGCTCTCTGCGTGACGCGGTCGGCCTTGTAGCCGGGCGTCGACGCGTTCGCCAGGTCGTTGGCGATCTGGTCCTGCCGCATCTGCTCGGCAACCATCCCGGACGCTGCGATGTAGAGACCGCGCTCCATGCACTCCCGGTGGTCGGCCGGGGTGCGCGGTTCTTGAGCTGGTGAGCCTCAGCTCGCGCGGCGGCGGGGGGCGGCGGACTGCTGAGCGCGCGCGTCGATGTACGCGCGGATCGCGTCTCTCGCCGCGGCGATGATGGAGTTGTCGTCGCGCTGGCTCGCGAGCGCATCGAACGCGACGAACTCGTCGTGCGTGAGCGGCACCAGCAGCTTGACGGTGACCTCGTCGCCTCTCACGGGGCGGGCATCGTGATACTCCATCGTGCTCTCATCGATGTCGTCGAAGTCCTCGGGACCCAGGTCCTCCATGCGCATGAGTCCATGATGGCTCATCGATGCCTCCTGTCAAACAACGAGCGGTGGTGGCGGGAGGCGTCGAACGCCGTTGCGGGGCGCCAGGTCGTCGGGTCAGCCGTCGGTGCGAGCGGAACCGCGAGCAGCCGACCGCCGTCCGTCTCGCCGATGAGCAGCACGCTCCCGCGTTCACCTCGCGGATTGTCGGAGATGGCCTTGCGATTCGACTTGAGTTGCTCGACCTCGAAGCGCACGACCCCGTGCCGAGCCATCTCGCGCTCGTTGTGCGCATCGAAGATCAGGTCGGCGACGACGTGTCGGGTCATGCGCCGCATCTTGCGGGCGCGACCACCGAAAACGGCCTGTTTGCACGCTTAATTTGCAGTGCTTACGCAGCGCTGCGGCAAACCGCGTGAGCGCCTCAGGCGCCCAGCTCACCGCGCAGCGACGACAGCTCCGCGCGCAGCTCCGCGACCTCGCGCTCGAGCTGGGCGATGCGGGTCTCGGCGGCGGCTGGGAGCGTGGCGGGCGCCCGGGGCGGGGCGGGTGTGGCCGCGACGGGGGGAGCGGAAGGTGCCGAAGCGGGCGGCGCGAACGTGGGGCCCGGTGCCGGCTGGGCGGTAGGCGGCGTGACGCTCTCGCCGGCGTCGCCCCCGAGCAGCTGCACATAGCGCTCTTCCTTCTGACCCGGCTGACGCTGCAGCTGCGCGACGTGGCCTCTGCCGATCAGCTGCTGCAGCGTCGCGTCCACCGCGGCGAGGTCGTCGAAGCGGTGCAGGCGCTCGGTGCGCTGCTTCAGCTCGCCGGGCGTCTGCGCGCCGCGCAGCATCAGCACGGCGAGCACCGCCAGCTCGTCGGGTGCGAGCCCGAGCGCCTCGTCGAGCAGGTGGCGGTACTTCGCCGCGCGCGAGCCGTGGCCGCTCGTGAGGCGGGTCCAGCCGCGCCGGTAGCTGTGCTGGAGCGCGTCGCGGATGACCGCCTCGTCGTAGTCGACGACCGGGTTGCGGTTGGTCGACTGGTTGCACGCGAGGCGCAGCGCGTTGAGCGAGAGCGGATAGGCGTCCGGCGTGGTGCGCTGCTTCTCGATCAGGCAGCCGAGCACGCGGATCTCGACGGCGTCCGGTTCCACGCCCGGCAGGCTATCGGCGGGGCGGCGGCGCCCGCCCGGCCGGCGCGGTAGCTTTCGAGCCCGATGGCTCGCCGCTTCGCCCCCCTCGCCGCACTGCTCGCCGCGCTCCTCGTCGGCGGCTGCGCGTACGGCACCGAGGCGAGACTCACGCCGGCGCAGGAGAGCGCACGCGTCGCTTTCGTCGAGGACCACGGCGATTACAGCGACCGCGACCTCGCGCGGCTGTGCCCCGGCCTCTACCCGAGAGACTTCCTCACGAACGAGGACGACTGGCCCGCCGGCAAGTCGAGATCGGGCGACCTGTCGGCGAGAGCGATCGACTCCGCGCGCACGAGAGAGGCGGCGGCCGTGAGAGCCGCCGGCTGCGACGTCTACCCGCAGTGAGCGCCGCGACGCCTGCGGGGGTGGACTCCGCCACGCTCGACCGCTTCGCCGAGCTGCTCGTCGGCTTCGCGGCGAACGTGCAGCGGGGCCAGATCGTCGCCGTCAGCTCCGAGCTCGGCAAGGAGCCGCTCACCCGCGCGATCGCGGCGGCCGCCTATGCCCACGGCGCGACGTACGTCGACGTCGCCTACTCCGACCCGTGGGTTCGACGCGCACGCATCGAGCATGGCAGCGACGCGGCGCTCGAGACCGTCCCGTCGTGGATCGGCGAGCGGATCCTCGCGCTGGGCGACCAGCGCTGCGCGCGCATCGCCCTCACCGGCCCGACCGCTCCCAGACTGCTGGAGGACCTCGACCCCGCTCGCGTCGGCGCCGACAGAGCGCAGACGCTGCGCGAGGCGGGCAAGGTCCTCAACGACCAGACGACCAACTGGACGATCGGTGCCTGCCCGACGCCCGGCTGGGCGGCGCAGGTGCACCCCGACCTCCCGCCCGAGGAGGCGCTCGCGAGGCTGTGGGAGCAGATCGTGCACGTCTGCCGGCTCGACGAGGACGACCCGGTCGCCGCCTGGCGCGAGCGGATGGCGACGCTCAGAGGCGTCACCGAGCGGCTCACCGCCGCGCGCTTCGACGCGCTCCACTTCGAGGGACCGGGCACTGACCTGACGGTCGGGCTGCTGCCGAGCTCGAGCTGGCTGAGCGCGAGTTTCGCGACGAGAGACGGGATCCCGCACGTGCCCAACCTCCCGTCCGAGGAGGTCTTCACGACGCCCGACCCCACGCGGGTCGACGGCGTCGTGCGCGCGACGAAGCCGCTGCAGCTCGCGGGTGCGACGATCGAGGGCCTCGTCGTGCGCTTCGAGGGCGGCCGGGCGGTGGACGTCCAGGCCGACAAGGGCGCCGACGTGCTGCGCGCGATGACCGCGCACGACGACGGCGCGTCGCGCCTCGGCGAGGTCGCGCTGGTCGACGGCAGCGGGCGCATCGGGCCGCTCGACACGGTCTTCTACGACACGCTGCTGGACGAGAACGCCGCCAGCCACGTCGCGCTCGGGCAGGCGTTCGCGTTCGCGGTGGGCGACGACGACGCCGACCGCATCAACACGAGCATGGTCCACATCGACTTCATGATCGGCGGGGACGACGTGGACGTGACCGGCCTTGCCGCTGACGGGTCGCGCACGCCGGTGCTGCGCGGCGGCGTCTGGCAGCTGTAGTCCGGGCGCCGTGGCGGGCGGGTCCTGCCAGCTCCGGGTGCGCGCACCCGCCTGGCGGCGGGCACGTGCATCCTCACTGTCACCCGCCCGATCGACCGCCCTGGTCCGTAGCCTCTTGCCGATGCGACCGCTCGCGGTCGATCTCGTGCTGCTGCGCTCCACGGCGCCCGACCTGCCGCTCGTCGTCGGGCGCATTCTGGCTGCCCGCGTCGTCGAGCGCCACGGCCAGCACGGGGTCATCAACCTCGCGGGCGCCTACCTGACGGCCGAGCTCCCCGACGAGGTGCAGGCGGGCGACAGGCTGCGGCTCGTGGTGCAGGAGGCGAGCGGGGAGCGGGCCGTGCTGGCGCTCGCGCAGGAGCCGCCGTCGGGGGCGCAGGTTCCGCCGCCGCTCGCGGAGGCGCCGCTGAGCGGGGAGCGGGTCGTGCTGGCGAGCGAGGGCGACGCCGGCGCCGACGGAGAGCGCGCCCATGTCGTGACGGTGCGCTTCGAGGGGAGAGCGCTCGGCACGGTCGAGCTGCGCGTCGCGCTCGACGACGAGCTGGTGCATGCGCTCGTCGCGCTCGCAGAGGGACCGGGGCTCGCGCTGGGCCGGGAGCGCTCCGGGGCGCTGCGGGCCGTGCTGGCGCAGGCCGCCGGGCGGCAGGCCGAGGTGGAGGTCGTTGCCCGTCCGAATCCGCTGGACGTGTATGTCTGACGCGGGCGCCGTTCAGCCGTCCCTGCCGGTAGGTGTTCCGCCGGCGCTGCGCGCCGCGGTCTCAGCGGCGCTCGACTGGCTGCGCGAGCTCGATCAGGAAGCCGCGGACCAGGGGGAGGACGTCAGGCGACCTCGCTGAACAGCAGCGCGTCGGCGTCGAGCTCGGTGCGCAGCATCTTCTTCAGCTGCCCGTGGATCTGGCAGACGCGGCTCTCGGAGACGCCGAGGATGTCGCCGATCTCGCGCAGCGTGAGGTTCTTGACGTAGAGCAGCACGGCGACCTGGCGCTCGCGCTGCGGCAGGCGCTCGAAGGCGGCGCGGAAGCGCAGCTTCGCCTGGTCGCGGGCGGTGTGGTGCTCGGGGTCGGCGAAGCGGTCGTCGCTGACGAGCGTGTCGATCCGCTCGATCGCGGTCTCGTCGTCGCTGAGCACGAGCGTGTTGAGCGAGGTGACGTCGGAGGCGAGGATTTCGTCCTCGCGCTTGCGCAGCTCCTCGACTGTCGTGCTGAGGGTGTGGGCGAGCTCGGGGCGGGTCGGCTTGCGGCCGTGCACGCCGATGAAGGTCTCGCGCGCCTGATTGATGTCGCGCTCCCAGCGGCGAAGCGAGCGAGGCGCCCAGTCCTGGCGGCGCAGCTCGTCGAGCACGGCGCCGTGGATGCGCGTCCACGAGAACTGCTCGATCGTGGCGCCCTTGGCCGGGTCGTAGCGCTCTATCGAGTTGATCAGCGCCTCGAGCCCGCAGGAGATGAAGTCCTCGACCTCGCAGCGCGCCGGGATCTCGCGCACCTTCTTGTAGACGATGTACTTGACCATCGGGGCGAACGTGAGCACGAGGCGGTCGCGGACGCGGCGATCGCCCGTGTCGCGGTACTCCTGCCACAGTGCGAGCGCCTCGTCGGCCGAGATCCGGCCTCCCGTGCGCTTCGTATCGAGCTGCATCTCTCCGCTTCCCTCCGTCGAGCTGATCCCCAAGATGCCTCGGTATCGGCACGGCTGCGGATGCGCCTAGATCGCCGCTATGGGGTAATAGACCCAGAACAAACGTCCAGATACGGCCCTTGGTTCCCATAACGGTGTGCCCTAGGAGTTTGCTCCAGAGCCATCCGGGTAACTGCCGCGGTCGCCCTCGATTCCTGGGGTGAGCAGGGAGAAGCTCGGGAGTCGGCGGACGCCTTTCGGCTCGCGGACGGTGTCTCGCTCAGGACTCGCCGGGCGCGGCCGACTACCCCGGTTGTCCGCTCCCCCGCTGGAGGTCCCACTCGCATGGCGCTCCGCCTCACCGGCTCACCCACGACCGCTTCGCCCGCGACGCCGCCCGATCCGTCGGCCGCGGCCGCCGCGTGCCTCGACCGCCACGATTTCGACGGTTACGCCGCGCTGTTCGCTGAGGCGGCCTCGATCGTGGACGTGCACGCCCGCTACGCGGCGCGCACGAAGCTCGTGGAGGCCGCCCTGCGCGCCGGCCAGGCGGCCGATCGCGCCCGCGTCCCGGCGATCTACCTCGCCGCGGCGCGCGCCACCGTCGCGCTGCTGGAGGACGAGCCGCGCGAGCCGGTGCTGCTCAACTACGCGGGCGTGCTGCTGTACGAGCTTTGGTCGCTGGACGCCGCGGCCGCGCTGTTCGCCGCCGCGCGCCGGCTCGACCCGGAGCTCGCGAACGTCCAGCGCAACCTGGACGAGATCGCCCGCCGACGCAAGGGCGGCGTCTCCCCGGCCTTCCCGCGCGCGATCGCGGTCGCGCTGACGGAGGTCGCCAGACGCGCGCGCCGCGTCGCCGACCGGGCCCGCCCGGCCGAGGGCATGCGCCTGAGCCTCTGCATGATCGTCAAGGACGAGGAGGAGATGCTGCCGCGCTGCCTCGCGGCCGCCGCCCCCGCCGTCGACGAGATCGTGATCGTCGACACCGGCTCCAGCGACCGCACGATCGAGATCGCCCGCGAGTTCGGCGCGACCGTGATCGAGCGCGAGTGGACCGGCTCCTTCTCCGACGCGCGCAACGTCAGCTTTGACGCCGCCACCGGCGACTGGCTGATGTTCCTCGACGCCGACGAGGTGCTCGTGGAGGAGGACGTCGAGCGGCTGCGCGAGCTGCGCGGCAAGACGTGGCGCGAGTGCTTCTACCTGACCGAGATCTCCTACACGGGCGAGCTGGGTGACGGCACGGCCGCCACGCACACCGCCCTGCGTGTCTTCCGCGCGCGGCCCGAGTACCGCTTCAGCGGCTCGCTGCACGAGCAGATCGCCGAGACGCTGCCGCTGCACCTCCCAGAGCGGATTGAGGCGACGCCCATCCGCATCGAGCACTTCGGCTACCTCGGCGCGGTGCGCGACGCGAAGGAGAAGTCGCGTCGCAACATCGAGCTGCTGCTGAGACAGCGCGACGCCGGCCAGTCCGATCCCTTCCTGCACTTCAACCTCGGCTCCGAGTACGGCGCGGTCGGCAACCCGCAGGCGGCGCTGGAGGAGTTCGAGCGCGCGTGGGAGCTGATCGTCAACGACCCGCAGGGGCGCACGTGGGGCTTCATGCCCGCGCTCGTCTCGCGGCTCGTGCGCGCGCTGCGCATCTGCGGCCGCCACGAGGACTGCCTCGCCCGCGGCGCCGAGGGGCTCGCGCGCTATCCGGGCTTCACCGACATCGTCTTCGAGCAGGCCGCCGCGACGCTCGCACTCGGCGACGCGGACGGCGCGCTGCGCCTCTACCGCGAGTGCATCGCGATGGGCGACGCGCCGTCGAAGTACACCGCGACCGTCGGGATGGGCACGTTCCTGCCGACGATCGCGATCGCCGAGATCCACCACGCGCGCGGCGAGACCGTCGACGCGGTCGCACTGCTCGACGAGTGCCTCGGCACGTTCCCCGGCTTCTTCGGTCTCGTGCTGCCGTTCGCGGCCGCGCTGCTGGCCGACGGCGTCGCGCCCGACGAGGTCGTGGCGCGGGTCGAGTCGCGCGTGGAAGCGCTGACGCCGACCGTGCGCTTCATGCTCGGCACCGCCCTGTACGAGGCCGGTCGCACCGAGGCGGCCGAGGCGCAGTACCGCCTGCTGCTGGAGGCCCAGCCGGGCAGCGGCTACGCGCGCGTCGCCTTGGCGGAGGCGCTGCTGTCGCAGCGCCGTTGGGACGAGGCAGCGGCCGAGGCTGCGCAGCTGGCCGACGACGATCCGCACGCCGTCGCGGCGCGTCGCAGCGAGCTGTTCGCGCTGCTCGTGGACGGCGAGTTGGAGACCGCGCGTGAGGTGCTCGCGCGCGCGGCCGCCGGCGGGATGCCGAGCGGTGAGCTGGCCTTCTGCACCGCTTGGTGGGACCTGGCGGACGACGAGGCCCGTTTTGCGCCCGAAGCGTCCTGCCCTGATGTCGTAGGAGGACACCAGGCCAGGACGCTCGACGTCACACTCCCCATGGACGCAGTCCCGGCGCTCGCGACCACGCTGGAGGCGCTCCTGCGCGTGCAGGAGGTCGACGCCTTCGGCGCGCTCGTGGGCCTGCTCGACGGCACGCCGCTTCCGCCGCGCGAGCGGCGCGAGCTGCTGGCCGGCATGTACCTGCGGCGCGGCTTCCTCGCCTCCGCCGCGGAGGAGTGGCTCGACGTCTGCCAGGCCGATCCGCGCGACGTGCGCGGGCTCGTCGGTCTGGCGCAGGTCGCGGCCGCACAGGGAATGACCGACGATGCGATCGAGTTCGCGCGAGAGGCTCGCGCGCTGGACGCGGGGGACCGACGTGCGACGCGACTGCTCGCGCGGCTCGAGCCGCTGGCGGCGTAGGCCCGCACGGTGGGCGCTGCGCCCACCGCTCAAGTTCCATCGTGACCGGCCGATAGAGCCGGGAGAAGCCATCGATCCCGGTGGGCAGAAGGACACCGCGGATCGACGTCACGAGGAGCTCGGCATGGGCCTCGACGTCGCACGCATCCAATCGAATAGCTTCGACGCAGCGCCCGAGCGCGCGCCGCGCGCATCCCGCGCGGCCGGCTCCGACGCGGCCGACGACACGCTCGCGGTCTCGACCGGGAACGTCCCCCCGAGCCCGCCGCCCGAGGTGCTGGAGGCGATGGACGCTGCCGGCCGGGTGGCGCGCGAGCTGCACGCGACCGGGCGCGAGCTGCGCTTCGTCCCGCCGCAGGGCGGCGCGGGCGGTCGGATACGCGTCGAGGTCCGCGACCTCGACGGCAACGTGCTGCGCGAGATCCCGCCGAGCGAGCTGCTCGACGTGGCCACCGGCGCCCCGGTGGACTGATGACCACGCCGCTGCTCAACATCGGCGGTCTCGCGTCCGGACTGGACACGAACGCGATCGTCGACCAGCTGATGGCGATCGAGCGCTTGCCGCGCACGAGACTCGACCAGAAGGCTTCGCTCATCACCGCCAAGCAGACGGTGCTGGCCGACTTCCAGTCGCGCCTGCGCGCGGTCGAGTCGGCCGCGCAGGGGCTGCGCTCGGTCGGCCTGTGGGCACAGGCGCAGACCGCCTCCTCCTCCGACACGACCCGCCTGTCGGCGGCGATCGTCTCCGGCTCGGGCGCGGGCGTCGGCGGCTACCAGGTCGAGGTCTCGCAGCTGGCGAACGCCGCCCAGCGGACCTACTCCTTCGTCTCGCCCGCGAGCGCCGGCACGATCACGATCGACGGGCACGACACCGCGATCGCGGCCAACGCCGCGATCGGCGACGTCGTCAGCGCGATCAACTCCGATGCGAGAGCGACCGTCTACGCGGCGGCGACCGACAGAGGCACGCTCGTGCTGTCCGCGCGCACGACCGGCGACACCGGCACCGGCTTCATCGCGGTAACCGACTCGACGGGCGCGCTGACCGAGCAGACCGCGAGAGCGAAGCAGGGCCGCGACGCGCAGTTCACGGTCGACGGCGTCGCCGGGACCTCGTCCTCGAACGAGGTGACGAACGCGATCGCCGGCGTGAGACTCTCGCTTAGAGGCGTCACGACCGTCAGCGGGCCGATCACCGTCAGCGTCAGCGCCCCGACGGTCAACGCGGATGCGGTCAAGGACAAGCTCAGAGCGTTCGTCGACGTCTACAACTCGACCGTCGACGCGATCCGCGCGAGACTCGACGAGAGAAGCGTCAAGAGCCCGAAGACGGACGAGCAGCGGCAGGCCGGCATGCTCAACGGTGACACGACGCTGACGTCGATCCTCGGCCAGATGCGCCAGGCGATCTACACGCCGATCAGAGGGCTGCCGGACGGCATGAGCAGCCTCGCCGACCTCGGCGTCTCGACCGGCTCCGCCTCTTCGACGATCTCCAGAGACGCGCTCGCCGGCAAGCTCGAGCTCGACGAGACGAAGCTCGACGGCGCGCTCGCGAGCAACCCGCAGGGCTTGCGCGACCTGCTCGCGGGGCCGGCCAACGCCGGCGGCTGGGCGCGCGGGTTCGAGAGAATCGTCCACGGCTTCGACACGACCGGCGGCACGATCGACGTCCGCATCACCGGTGCCGACGCCGAGCTCAAGCGCTTGCAGCAGAGCATGGCGGACATGGACCAGCGGCTCGCGCTGAAGGAGCAGGGCTTCCGCGCCCAGTTCACCGCGATGGAGTCTGCGCTCGCGCAGAGCAAGGCGCAGGGCGACTGGCTCTCGGGTCAGCTCGCGTCGCTGAACGCCAACTAAGCGCCTCAACTCTCGGTCGGCCCGACCGATCACCCGGGTAGCGTCGCCCGCAGATCAGCCGCTCGCGGTGGTCGGAGGGCGATCCACGTCCCCGATCTGGGAAGGGCCATGAGCAGCATGAACTTCGCGGCCTCGCCGCAGGCGTATCGAGAGAGCGCGGTGCTGACCGCTCCGCCGGAGCGGCTCGTCGTGATGCTGTACGACGGCGCGCGGCGCTTCCTGTTCCAGGCCGCGACCGCGATGCGCGACGGCGACGTGCCGACCTCGCACGAGCGGCTGCGCCGCGCGGAGCAGATCGTCGAGCACCTGCTCGCGACGCTTGACATGAGCCAGGGCGAGATCGCCGAGAAGCTCGAGGCGATCTACGTCTTCTGCCTGCAGCTGCTGGCCGAGGGCCGCATGAGACAGGACCCGGCCGCGCTCGACAAGGTCGGCGAGCTGCTCGGCGAGCTGCGTGAGGCGTGGGCCGAGCTGGCCGCGTCGCCGCGAGGGGGTGCCGAAGCCGGCCACGTGGCCGGCGAAGGCGGGGCCCCCATGGTCTCTGCTGCGACCGCCTGATCGACCGAGGCGAGCCCGAGGACGTGACCGAGACGGCCCCGTACGAACGGCTTGCAGAGCTGGCCGAGCGCGAACTCGCGCTCGTGACCGCGTGGGAGCCCTCGCGCATCGGCGAGATCGTCGCGCTCCAGCAGACGCGCACGACGCTGATCGCCTCGCTGCCCGCCTCGCCGCCCGCGGCGGCTCGTGGCTGGCTGCTGCGCGCCCACGAGTGCCAGCAGCGCACGACCGCCGCCTTGACCGTCCTGTGCGACCAGCTCGGCCGCGACCTCAGCGGTCTCGACCGCGGCCGCAAGGCCGCGCGCGGCTACGGCACGGGCGCGCCGCCCGCGCGGCCGGTGCTGGACGCGACCGGCTGAGCCCGTTCGCGGCCGAGCGCTCAGCGGCAGTCCGCGAGCGCTGCCGCGTAGAACGACAGGTAGTCGGCCCAGCGGCTGGACCAGTAGTCGCCGTCGTGGCCGCCGGGCTGCGTGTCGAGGCGGACGCCTGTGTCGCCGGCCGCGTGGAGCGCGTCCACGAACGCCCGATCGCCTGGCAGGAACGGATCCTCGTCCCCGGCGTCGATCCAGAGCGGCTGCGCTCGCAGCGCCGCGGCGCCGTCGGCCGTGCCCGCGAGTGCGACCGCGTCATGGGCGGCGAAGTCCTCGGCGTCGTCGAACGCCCCCTCCGCCGTCTCGCCGGCCGTCTGCCACAGCGCCGGCGAGTGGGCCCCGACGGCGCACCAGCGCCGCGTCCGCCGCTCGGCGAGGTTGAGCGCGCCGAAGCCGCCCATCGAGATGCCGCCGATCGCGACGCGGCGCGGGTCGGCGTGGAAGCGCTGCACGACGCGCGGGATCACCTCGTCGGTCACGTAGCCGCCCCAGTCGCCGTCGGCGCGGTCGTGCCAGTACGAAGCGTCGCCGCCGTCGGGGAAGGCGACGATCGGCGCGCGCGGGCCGAGCCGGTGCAGCGCGCTGAACAGGGGCTGCGTGTCGAGCTCGGACTGGTCGTCGCCGCCGCGGCCGTGCAGGAACACGAGCAGCGGACGGGGCGCTGGTGGTGCTCTGCCCGGCGGCACGACGACCGTGACGTGCTCCTGCTGCCTGACGGCGCTGCTGTCGATCGTGATGCGCTCGATCTGCGCGCCCTCCGGGTCGGCGTTCCCGCAGCCGGGGGCCGCGGCGAGCGCGAGGGCGGCCGCGAGGGCGAGCAGCGGATGGCGGCGTGTCATGGGGTCCACCTTCGCCGGGCGGCGCGCCGACCCTCCGGCCTCCCGCTCAAGAAAGGGAGCGCCCGGCCGATCCACCTGCGTGATCCCCATGGAGGGGGTCGCAGGTGCAGTTCGCCAAGGAGGCCCGCGCAGGATCCCTTTTCTTCTGCATGAGCCTGTTCGACACCACCCAGCTCTCGCTCGAGGCCGCGATGCGCGGCTCCTCGCTGCGTCAGACGCTGCTCACCGACAACCTGGCGAACGTCAACACGCCCGGCTACCAGCGCAAGGACGTCGACTTCCACGCGACGCTCCAGGCCGCGCAGGAGACCGGCTCCGCGATGGAGAGCGTCGCCTTCAATCCCAGCACCGACGCCTCGCGCACCGTGCGCGCCGACGGCAGCGGGATCGACGCCGACCAGGAGTCGGCCGAGCTCGCCAAGAACGCGCTCGAGTACCAGGCACTCGTCTCCGTCGCCGGCTCGCGCACCACGATCATCCAGACCGCGATGGGCGTCCGCTGATGGGCCTGTTCGACGCGATCGACGTCGCCGGCAGCGGCCTCGCGGCCGAGCGCCTGCGCATGGACGTCACGGCCGGCAACCTCGCCAACGCGCAGACGACCCAGGGCGCGGACGGGCAGCCGTACCGCCGCCGCGAGGTCGTGCTGCAGGAGGCGCAGGCCGGCGGGCAGAGCTTCGGCTCGATCCTCGCGAGCGCGTCCGCCTCGCCGGTCAACGGCGTGCAGGTCGCCGGGATTGTCGAGGACCCGGCCGCGCCGCGCCGCGTCTACGACCCGGGCCACCCGGACGCCGACGCGCAGGGCTACGTCTCGCTGCCGAACGTCAACCCCGTCACCGAGATGGTCGACTTGATCGGCGCCTCGCGCACCTACGAGGCGAACGTGACCGCGATGCAGGCGGCCAAGCAGCTGTTCTCGAAGACGCTGGAGCTGCTCAGATGACGCTTCCGCCCGTCGCGGCGCTCGGTGCCGAGTGGCAGATCCCGGGCATCGGTGCGCCGACCGGGCCGGCCGGGGTGGGCGGGAGCGGGTCCGCGCCCGACGCGATCGGCGGCGGCATCGACGGCGTCGCGCCGTCCGGCGGATCCAGCTTCGGCAACGTGCTCACGCAGCAGATCGGGAACCTCACCGACCTCCAGGAGAGCGCCGCCAGCGCCTCCCAGTCGCTTGCCAACGGCACCGCCACGGACGTCTCGTCTGTCGTGACGGCGGTTGAGAAGGCCCAGCTCGCGATGCAGCTCGCCGGTCAGATCCGCACCAAGGGATCTGAGGCGATCAACGACATCTTCCACACGCAGATCTAGTCACCTCAACCGCACCGGAGCACTCCCTCATGCCCCTTCGCGCCCTCCTCGCCAACATCACGCCGCGCGGCCGCATCGTCCTCGGCGCCGTCGCGCTCGGCACGATCGTCGTGCTGATCCTGCTGATGAGAATGGCGTCCGCGCCGAGCTACTCGACGCTCATGACGGGCCTCGAACCCGCGCAGACCGGCAAGGTCACCGCCGCGCTCGACACGAAGGGCATCGGCTACGAGCTGCAGAACAACGGCACCGCGCTCGCCGTCGAGAAGGGCAGAACGGCCGAGGCGCGGATCGCGCTGGCCGGCGCCGGGCTGAGCGCCACGAGCTCGCAGCCGGGCTACGAACTGCTCGACAGACAGAAGCTCGGCACCTCCAACTTCCAGCAGAGCATCAACTACCAGCGCGCGCTCGAGGGCGAGATCGCCAAGACGATCGAGCAGGTCGACGGCGTCGCCGGCGCGCAGGTGCAGTTGGTGCTGCCCGACAGAGAGGCGCAGCTGTTCTCCGACCAGGCCTCGCCGGCCACCGCCGCGGTGCTGCTGTCGGGCGCGAGCGCGATCGAGCCCGGCTCGGTCCGCGGGATCGCGCAGCTCGTCACGAGCAGCGTCCCCGGCCTGCAGACCGACAAGGTCACGATCACGTCCAGCAGCGGCGAGCTGCTGTGGCCGACCGGCAGCGGCGACGGCGCAGCCACGGGCGACGGCGGACTGCTCGCCAAGCAGGCGGCCGAGGCGCGCTACGACGCGCAGATGGCCGCCGGCCTGACGGCGATGCTCACGCGCACGCTGGGCCCCGACAAGGCGCAGGTGCAGGTGCACGCCGACCTCGACGCCAACGAGGCGACGCAGGAGCAGCTGAGCTACGGCAGAAGCGGCGTCGCGCTCGCCTCCAAGACCGAGAGAGAGTCCTTGAGAGGCGGCGGCGCAGGCGGGGGCGGCACGGCAGGCACCGGCGCCAACACGCCCGCCTACGCGCAGGCCGGCGCCGGCGGTAGATCCGACTACAGACGCGACAGCGCCGACGACACGTTCGGTGTCGACAAGACCGTCACGCACACGAGAATCGCACCCGGCGCGATCAACGGCCAGCAGGTCTCCGTGCTGCTCGACAGATCCGTCCCCGCCTCGGCGCTCCCGCAGATCAGAGCGGCGATCGCCGGCGCGGCCGGCATCGACGCGAGACGCGGCGACGTGCTGACGGTCGGCCAGGTCGCCTTCGCCAGACCGCCGGCCGCCGCGGCGCCGTCGCCGGTCGCGACCTACGGCGGTTACCTCAAGTACGTCTTCGTCGGCATCGCGACGATCTTCTTCCTGTTCTTCGTCACGCGCCAGCTCAAGAAGCGCGAGCAGGAGACGCTCGCCGGCGAGCCGACGTGGCTGAACGAGATCCAGGCGCCGCGCACGCTCGCCGAGCTCGAGCGCCTGGAGCACGACGACCACCCGACGCACGTGCGCCCGCTGCGCACGCCTGAGCAGCCCGCGCGGCTGCAGGTCGAGGACCTCGTCGAGCGCGACCCCGATCGCGTCGCGCAGCAGGTTCGCGCGTGGATGGCCGAGGACGAGCAGTGACGTCGCTCGGACGCGACCCGCTTGCGGGCGCGGGAGAGCGAAACACTGACTCTGGAGCCCGCGGACGATGAGTGTCACCGACATCACCGACGTCGAGGACGTCACGCCGGAGCCGGCGCGGCTGCCGCAGAGAGTCGTGCCGCGCATGGCCGGCCGCACAAAGGCGGCAGTGCTGCTGATCGCGCTCGGTCCCGAGAAGGCGTCCGAGGTCTTCAAGCACCTGCGCGATGACGAGATCGAGTCGCTCTCGCTCGAGATGGCGAAGTCCGGGCAGATCAATCCCGACACCTCCGCCTTCGTGTTCGAGGAGCTGGCCGCCGTCGTGCAGGCGTACGACTCGCTCGCGACTGGCGGCGTCGACTACGCGCGCGACGTGCTGGAGCGGTCGTTGGGGAGTGACCGCGCCGCGGAGATCATCGGGCGCCTGTCGACCGTGATCGAGCGCCGGCCGTTCGAGTTCCTGCGCCGCACGCCGGCCGACCACATCGTCACGTTCCTGCGGAGCGAGTCCCCGCAGACGACCGCTCTGGTGGTCGCCAACCTGCACACGACGTTGGCGGCCCAGGTCCTCTCCTGCCTCCCCGAAGAGCAGCAGGCCGACATCGCGCTGCGGATCGCGCGCATGGGCGAGACGCCGCCCGACGTCGTGCGCGAGATCGAGAACGTCATGCGCCGCAAGTTGGAGACCGTGGTGCAGCAGGAGTACTCCGCCGCCGGCGGCGTCAAGTCGCTCGCCGAGATCCTCAATCACACCGACCGCCCGACCGAGCGCAACGTGCTCGACACGATCGCCGAGGAGGACAGCGAGCTGGGCGAGGAGGTCCGTCGCCTGCTGTTCGTCTTCGAGGACATCGCGAGACTCGACGACCGCTCGATCCAGATGGTGCTGCGCGAGGTCGACCAGAGAGACCTCGCTCTGGCGCTGCGCGGGGTCGAGGAGGAGGTCAAGGAGCGCCTGCTGTCCAACATGTCCGAGCGCGGCGCGCAGATGCTGCGCGAGGAGATGGAGTTCCAGCCGCCGCAGAAGAAGCGCGTCGTCGAGGAGGCGCAGGGCCGCATCGTCGGCGTCGTGCGACGCCTGGAGGATGCCGGCACGCTGGTGATCGGGCGCGGCTCCGGGGACGCGGTCGTCTGATGGCCGTCGACGGGCGCGAGCCTGGCGCGTCGGAATACGCCTTCGAGCCGCTCGAGCCGGCGCCGGCTGTGCGCCTGCGCGACCTCGAGTCCCCGCTCGCCGCCGCCCAGGCGGAGGCCGACGCGATCCGCGCTTCGGCACGAGCGGAGGGGCACGCCGACGGACTCGAGGCTGGGCTCGCCGAGGGTCGCGCGCAGCTCGCAGCGGCTTTGAGCGCTTTGGAGTCCGCCCACACCGAGGTCGTCGCGCTGCGCGAGGCGACCGCCGAGGCGGTCGAGCGCGACGCCGTTGAGCTCGCCGTGCTGCTGGCGGAGAAGATTGTCGCCGGAACGCTCGACGCCGATCCCGACCGCGTGCTCGACGTCGTGCGCGGCGCGCTGCGCCGACTGAGCGAGCGCCGGCGCGTGACGGTCCTGGTCCACCCGGATGACCTCGAGCTCGTGCGCACCGCTTCCGCCGGCTTCGCCGCCGAGCTCGGCGGCATCGAGCACTGCGAGGTGCAGGCCGAGCGCCGGCTTGTGCGCGGCGGCGCCGTCGTGCGCACCGACGAGGGTCAGATCGACGCGTCGATCGAGACACAGCTCGTCCGCGCTCGGGAGCTTGTCGCCGCGGAGCTGGGCTCGTGACCGGCTTCCCATCCGAGGACCGTGAATCCGGGTTGGTCCCACCGACCACAAATCACGCTCCTCATCTGGCGCGGGCGTCGGCGCTCCTGCGCGGCACAGACCTGGCGCGGCGCTCGGGCCGCGTGTCCGACCTGATCGGGTTGGTGATCGAGGCGACCGGGCTGCAGGCCGAGGTCGGCGAGGTGTGCCTCGTCAACGGCGACCGCGGCCATGACCCGGTCCCCGCGGAGGTCGTCGGCTTCCGCGGGCAGCGCACGCTCTTGATGCCGCTCGGCGAGATGGAGGGGATCGGCCCCGGTACCACGGCTCGCGCGACCGGCTCCTCCTTCCGCATTCGCGTCGGCAACGACCTGCTCGGGCGCGTGATCGACGGGCTCGGCAACCCGTTGGACGCGATGCCGCGCGCCGACGCCGGGCGTCCGCGCTCGACCGCCGCCGCCCCGCCCGACGCTCTCTCTCGCCCGCGGATCGAGGAGCGGGTGGACCTCGGCGTGCGCGCGCTCGACGCTTTGGTGCCGTGCGGCCGCGGGCAGCGGCTCGGCATCTTCGCCGGCTCCGGCGTCGGCAAGTCTTCGCTGCTCGGGATGATCGCCCGCTCCACGACCGCGGACGTGAACGTGATCGCCCTCGTCGGCGAGCGCGGGCGCGAGGTGCGCGAGTTCGTCGAGCGCGATCTCGGCGACGCGCTGTCGCGCTCCGTCGTGATCGTCGCGACGTCTGATCAGCCGGCGTTGGTCCGCATCAAGGCAGCGTTCACGGCGACCGCGATCGCCGAGCACTTCCGCGACCAGGGCAACGACGTGATGCTGATGATGGACTCGGTCACGCGCGTCGCGATGGCCCAGCGCGAGGTCGGCCTCGCCGTCGGCGAGCCGCCCGCCACCCGCGGCTACACGCCGAGCGTCTTCGCCCTCCTGCCCCAGCTGCTCGAGCGCTCGGGCACGAGCCCGGACGGCGCCATCACCGCGCTCTACACCGTGCTCGTCGACGGCGACGACATGAACGAGCCGATCGCCGACGCGGCCCGCTCGATCCTCGACGGCCACGTCGTCCTCAGCCGCCACCTCGCGCACGCCGGCCACTACCCCGCGATCGACGTCCTCCAGAGCGTGTCGCGCCTGACCTCGGAGATCGCGCCGCGCGAGATCCAGGACGCGGGCGTGAACCTGCGCCGCCTGATGGCCGCCCACCGCGAGAAGGAGGACCTGATCGCGATCGGCGCCTACCAGCCCGGCGCCGACCCGGTGGTCGACGAGGCGCTCGCCAAGCGCGGCGCGATCGACGGTTACCTCCAGCAGCGCGTCGACGAGCCGAGCACCATCGCCGAGGCCGACGCCGG
>JBJMLB010000012.1:0-10290 GCA_045805465.1 Conexibacter sp.
CGGCAACGCCTCGCTGGAGGAGATCGTGATGCTGCTGCACACGCGGCAGGCCGACGTCGGCGTCCGCACCGGCGTCGTCACGCAGGAGATCGCGCGCACGAGCCGCCTCGTCTCGCGCTTGACGGGCTACGTCGTGCAGCCGAACAAGGCCATCGTCGGTCGCAACGCCTTCGCGCACGAGTCAGGGATCCACCAGGACGGCGTGCTGAAGGAGCGCACGACGTTCGAGATCATGGACGCGACGACCGTCGGGCTGGACGCGAACTCGATCGTGCTGGGCAAGCACTCCGGCCGCCATGCGCTGAGACAGGCGCTCTCGGAGCTGGGGATCGAGGTCGACGGCCAGGTGCTCAACACCGCCTTCAAGCGCTTCAAGGAGATCGCGGACAAGAAGAAGCAGGTCACCGCGATGGACCTCGAGGCGCTCGTGACCGACGAGCTGCGCGAGGAGATCCCGGCCTACGCACTCGCGTGGTTCGACGTCGAGGCGTCCTCCAGACGCCCGCCGCACGCGACCGTCGGCGTTACGCTGCCCGACGGCAGCGAGGGCACCGGTTCGTTCACCGGCGACGGCCCGATCGACGCGGTCTTCCACGCGATCAACGCCGCGACCGAGCAAGACGCGAAGTTGCGCGAGTTCCGCGTCGACGCAGTCACCGGCGGCCAGGACGCGTTGGGGGAGACCTCCGTCGTGCTGGAGCTCGGCGGCGTCACCGGCGCCGGCCAGGGCGTCTCGACCGACATCATCGAGGCGGCCGGCCGTGCCTACGTGCGCGCACTGTCGAATGCGGTGCGGCGCCGCTCGGTCGCCGACCAGGCGGCCGATCTCACCGCCGAGGCCGCCGGCAAGTCGCGGATCTCGACGCCGTAGCCGTTTCAGCCCGAGCGAGCGAGCGCGCGTCCCTGGCGGTGGCCGGTGACGCGCGCGTGCTCGCGCGCGTCCTCCTGCTCGGGCAGGACGACGGTGACGTGGGCCCCGCGCCGTTGCAGCGTCAGCGTCTCCAGGCGGATCGCGGAGATCGTCGCGGCCCGCACGGCCGGGTGCCGCTCCCGCGTCCCAAGCTGGCCGGCCATCGGCGCCAGACACAGCACGTGCGTCTCGCGCAGCGCGGGCGCGGCGTCCATGTTCGTCGGGCTCCAGACCCCGCCGTCGACGTAGCCGACGTCGCCGATGCGGACCGGCCGGTAGATCCAGGGGATGCTGCACGACGCTTGCACCGCCTCCGCGACCGTCGCCGCCGGGGCGCCCGGGGCGCCGAAGACGACCCGCCGGCCCCGTGCGCGGTCGACGCACACGACGCGCAGCTGCCCGTCCCAGCACAGCCCGTGGCCGGCGATGCGCGCGCCGAGGTCGTCGAGCGAGCCGGTCGGCTTCTCCATGCGCGCGAGCGCTGCGGCGCGCACCAGCGCTCCGGGCCCGCGCCCGAGCGACATCGCGACGGGGGCGAGGGAGCTGCCGGCTGCGCTCGCGAGGCTCGCACCGAGCCGGCCGGCGCGTGCTCGCAACCGCCTGTCGTCGCCATCGCCGTTGGAGCGCGCGTCGGGTGCGCTCACGGCGAGCAGCGCGGCCTCCTCGTCCGCCTCGGTGGGCGCACCGGCTCCTGCGGGCCCCGTCTCGCGTGGCTCCACGCCCGCCAGCAGATCCGCCGCGACCATCGACCCTGCAGAGGTCCCCACGACGTGCTCGCACGCGGCGAAGTCGATCCCGGTCTCGGCGGCGATCCCGGCGAGCACGCCCCCCATCCAGGCGGCACCGACCGTGCCGCCAGCACCGAGGACGAGCACGTCGGGTCGCTGCATCCGCCCGATGGTAGTGATCGGGCGAGCCCGGCCCGATACGACTGTACGTGATAGCGTACGCCCGTACATGAGCGACGTCGACGTCACCTCGATCGCCACGCTCGGCATCCGCGTCCGCGCCCTGCGCGAGGCGATGGGCCTGTCGCTGCGCGACCTCGCCGAGCGCTGCGGCGTGAGCGCGCCGATGCTCTCGCAGGTCGAGCGGGGGGAGACGAGCCCGACGCTGCAGGTCGCCACCCGCATCGCCGCCGGACTCGACCTGCGCCTCTCGCAACTGCTGCGGCTCGACGAGGACGGCGCCGTCACGATCGTCCGCGCAAGAGAGCGCCGCCGGGGTCCGACGGGGGCGGGTGGGATCGGGATGTCCGGCGGTCACCGCTACGAGGTCCTCACCGCGCCGCTGCCCGGCCAGCGCGCCGAGCTCTCGCGCCACGTGCTCGCGCCCGGCGCCGCCACGGGCGGGCCCGGCGATCCGCCGATGCACGAGCCCGGCAGTCGCGAGACGACGCTCGTCGAGTCCGGCCACGTCGTGCTGCACTGCGACGGCGCTGTGCACGAGCTGGCGACCGGCGACTGCGTGACGTTCGACGCTGACCTGCCCCATCACTTCGAGAATCCCGGCCCCGAGGAGGCGACGTTCCTGGGCGTCGTCTCCGCGGGCCTGCGACGCAGCTGAGAGACCCACCCAAGGAGCCACCGACACCATGCCGAGCACCCTGTTCGACAAGATCTGGGCCGCCCACGAGGTGGCCCCCGGCCTGCTCTACGTGGACCTGCACCTCGTCCACGAGGTCACAAGCCCGCAGGCGTTCGACGGGCTGCGGCTGGCCGGCCGCAAGGTCCGCCGCCCCGACCGCACGCTCGCGACGGCCGACCACAACACCCCGACCGACGGCACGCCCGTCGCCGCGCGCATCAAGGACGAGCTGAGCCGCGTGCAGGTGCAGACGCTCGAGCGCAACTGCGCGGAGTTCGGCGTGCCGGTCTACTCGCTCGGCTCCGAGCGCCAGGGGATCGTGCACGTGATCGGACCGGAGCTGGGCGTCACGCAGCCCGGCATGACGATCGTCTGCGGCGACTCGCACACCGCCACGCACGGTGCCTTCGGCGCGCTCGCGTTCGGCATCGGCACGAGCGAGGTCGAGCACGTCCTCGCGACGCAGTGCCTCGTGCAGAACAAGCCCAAGTCGATGCTGATCCGCTACGAGGGCGAGCTGGGCTTCGGCGTCACCGCCAAGGACCTGATCCTCGGCACGATCGGCCAGATCACGACAGCCGGCGCGACGGGCTATGCCGTCGAGTACGCCGGTCCGGCGATCGAGGCGCTCTCGATGGAGGGCCGCATGACGATCTGCAACATGACGATTGAGGGCGGCGGGCGCGCGGGCATGGTCGCGCCGGACGAGACGACCTTCTCCTACGTCGAGGGCCGCGAGGCCGCGCCGAAGGGCAAGGACTTCGAGGACGCGGTGGCGCACTGGCGCACGCTGCGCACCGAACAGGCCGCGAGCTTCGACAAGGAGGTCGTCGTCGACGCCGCCGCCCTCTCGCCGCAGGTCACGTGGGGGACGGCGCCCGACATGGTCGCGTCTGTGACCGACGCAGTGCCCGAGCCGCAGACCGAGGGCCACGAGCGCGCGCTGCAGTACATGGACCTGAAGGCCGGCACGCCGATCGAGGAGATCGCGCTCGACCGCGTCTTCATCGGCTCCTGCACGAACAGCCGCATCGGCGACCTGCGTGCCGCCGCCGAGGTGATCAAGGGCCGTAAGGTCGCCAGCGGCGTCAACGCGATGGTCGTCCCCGGCTCACAGCAGGTCAGAGCCCAGGCCGAGCGCGAGGGCCTCGACGAGGTCTTCAAGGCGGCCGGCTTCGACTGGCGCGTCGCCGGCTGCTCGATGTGCCTCGGCATGAACCCGGACACGCTGTCGCCGGGCGAGCGCTGCGCCTCGACCTCGAACCGCAACTTCGAGGGGCGCCAGGGCCGCGGCGGCCGCACGCACCTCGTCTCGCCGCAAATGGCCGCTGCCGCCGCCATCGAGGGCCGTTTCGTCGACATCCGCACCTGGAGCTAGGAGCCGACCATGGACCACGTCACGAAGATCCACGGCCAGGTCAGCGTGCTCGACCGCGACGACGTCGACACCGACCAGATCATGCCCAAGCAGTTCCTCAAGCGGGTCGAGCGGACCGGCTTCGGCGAGTTCCTCTTCTTCGACTGGGCGAAGGAGGACGGCTGGGACCTGCCGCGCCATCCGATCCTCCTCACCGGCAAGAACTTCGGCTGCGGGTCGAGCCGCGAGCACGCGCCGTGGGGCCTGCAGGACTACGGCTTTCAGGCGGTCGTCGCGCCGAGCTTCGCCGACATCTTCTACTCGAACTGCACGAAGATCGGCCTGCTGCCGGTCGTCCTCACCGAGGAGCAGTGCAAGGCGGTCGCCGCCGCCGGTGACGCCGAGATCGATCTCACAGACCAGGTCGTGCGCGCCGGCGGGCAGGAGTTCGCCTTCGAGATCGACCAGGACATCCGCCACCGCCTGCTGAACGGGCTCGACGACATCGCGATGACGCTGCAGAGCGCCGTCGAGATCGAGACCTACGAGCAGGAGCGCGAGCGCTCCGGCCCCGTCACCACCTCCCTCTAGGACTCAGATGACCAAGACGATCGCACTGCTGCCCGGCGACGGGATCGGCCCGGAAATCACCGCCCCAACCGTCGAGCTGCTGAACAAGCTCGGCGACTTCGCGTTCGACGAGCACCTCTTCGGCGGCTGCTCGATCGACGTCCACGGGACTGCCCTCACCGACCACGTGCTCGACGCCTGCAAGCAGGCCGACGCCGTGCTGCTCGCGGCCGTCGGCGGCCCGAAGTGGGACACGACCGATCCGTCGAAGCCGCGCCCGGAGCAGGGCCTGCTCGGCCTGCGCAAGGGGCTCGGCCTCTACGCCAACCTGCGGCCGGTGCGTCCGGTCCCCGCGCTCTACGACGCCAGCCCGCTCAAGCGCGAGATCATCGAGGGCACCGACCTGCTCGTGATGCGCGAGCTGACCGGCGGCCTCTACTTCGGCAGACGCGGCCGCGACGGCGACACCGCCTACGACACCTGCATCTACAGCGTCGCCGAGATCGAGCGGATCGCCCGCGCCGGCTTCCAGGCCGCGAGACGCCGTGTCACGAGCGTCGACAAGGCCAACGTGCTCGAGTCCTCACGGCTCTGGCGCGAGGTCGTGACGCGCCTGCACGCCGAGGAGTTCCCGCAGGTCGAGCTCGAGCACGTGCTCGTCGACAACGCCGCGATGCAGCTGATCTCCAACCCGGCGCACTTCGACGTGATCGTCACGGAGAACATGTTCGGCGACATCCTCAGCGACGAGGCGGCGATGCTCACCGGCTCGATCGGCCTGCTGCCGAGCGCCTCGTTGGGAGGGGACGGGCCCGGACTGTTCGAGCCCGTCCACGGCTCCGCGCCGGACATCGCGGGGCAGGGCATCGCCAACCCGCTCGCGATGTTCCTCTCCGCTGCATTGATGCTCCGCCACGGACTGGCTATGGAGAACGAGGCGGCAACGGTAGAATCGGCTGTCGATCGCGCGCTGGCCGACGGCCTGCGCACACGGGACCTGGGGGGCAACGCCACCACGGCCGAAGCCGCCAGCACCGTCCTGAAACACCTCTAAGGAGTCATCGTGGACCAAGCGGATCTCATCTGGATGAACGGAGAGCTCGTCGCCTGGGAGGACGCGAAGGTCCACGTACTCACGCACTGCCTGCACTACGGCACGGGCGTGTTCGAGGGCATGCGGGCCTACGAGACGGAGCGCGGCACGGCGATCTTCCGGCACGAGGAGCACCTCGACCGCCTCTACAAGTCGGCCGAGCTCTACTACATGCCGATCCCCTACACGCGCGACGAGCTGAGGGCCGCCGTGCACGCCGTCGTCGCTCAGAACGGCCTGCCGTCGTGCTACATCCGCCCGATCGCCTTCCGTGGCGCCGGCGTCATGGGCATCAACCCGCTCGACGCGCCGGTCGACGTGGCGATCGCCGCATGGCCGTGGGGCGCCTACCTCGGCGACGAGGCCAAGGAGAATGGCGTGCGCGCAAAGGTCACCAGCTGGCGCCGCATCAGCGCCGACTCGCTGATCCCGCACGCGAAGGCCTCCGGCCAGTACCTCAACAGCGTGCTCGCGAAGATCGAGAGCCACAAGGCCGGCTACGAAGAGGGCATCCTGCTCGACCAGCACGGCTTCGTCTCCGAGGGAACCGGCGAGAACATCTACATCGTGCGCGACGGCGTCGTCATCACCCCGCCGCAGACGGCAGGGATCCTCGACGGGATCAACCGCCGCTCGGTGATCCAGATCGCCGCCGACGAGGGCTGCCAGTTGGTCGAGCGCGACATCGCGCGGGCTGAGATGTACCTCGCCGACGAGGTCTTCATGACCGGCACCGCCGCCGAGCTGACCCCGATCCGCGAGATCGACGACCACGTGATCGGCGACGGCAAGCGCGGACCGGTGACGACGCAGCTGCAGCGCGTCTTCGAGGACGCCCTCTACGGGCGCGATCCGCGCTACGCCGCGTGGAACGACGTCGTGCCCGTGGCGAGCCCGAAGGCGGCCGCGTAGCCATGCCCCGCACCTCGTTCGGCGGGCGAATTACGGGGGCGGCCGGCTCGCGCTGACGCGCGCGCTCGTCGCTGCTCCGCATTCGCCCTATCCGAACGAGAGGACGCAGATCCCCATGACGACCATTCAGCTCTACGACACGACCCTCCGCGACGGCATGCAGGGGGAGAACATGTCGCTGTCCGCCGAGGAGAAGCTGCGCGTCGCGCACCGCCTCGACGAGCTCGGAGTGCACCTGATCGAGGCGGGCTTCCCGACCTCGAACCCGAAGGAGCTCGAGCTGTTCGAGCTGCTCTCGCGCGAGACGTTCACGACGTCCGAGATCGCCGCCTTCGGCATGACGCGTCGCCGCGACCTGCGCGCTGACAAGGATCCGGCACTGCGCGTGCTGGCCGACAGCTTTGCGCCGGTCGTGACGCTCGTCGGCAAGACGTGGGCGCTGCACCTGGAGAAGGTCGTCAAGGTCGATCGTGACGAGAACCTGCGGATGATCGAGGAGTCGGTCGCGTTCCTCGTCGCGCAGGGCAAGCGCGTCGTCTACGACGGCGAGCACGCGCTCGACGGCTGGCGCGACGACCGTGACTACGCCTTGCGCTGCCTGCGCGCGGCCGCCGAGGCCGGCGCCGAGACGGTCGTTCCGTGTGACACGAACGGCGCCTCGCTCCCCGGCCAGATCGCCGAGACGATCGCCGACGTCGTCGCCCACCTCGCCGACACCGGCGTCCGGGTCGGCACGCACAACCACAACGACCTCGAGTGCGGCGTCGCGAACTCGCTCGCCGCCGTCGAAGCGGGCGCGACGCACGTGCAGGGCACGATGAACGGCTACGGCGAGCGCTGCGGCAACGCCAACCTCGTCTCGATCGTCCCCAACCTGCAGCTGAAGCAAGGCCACGAGTGCCTGCCGGCCGACCGCCTCGCGCTGCTCACGGAGACCGCGCACTACCTCGACGAGCTGCTCAACCGCACGCCGAACGCAAACCAGCCGTACGTCGGCAAGAACGCCTTCGCGCACGGCGGCGGCATGCACGTCGCCGGCGTACTCGCAGACCCGACGACGTTCGAGCACATGGACCCGGCGCTGGTGGGCAACAGCCGCGAGCTGCTCGTCTCCGAGCTGTCGGGCAAGGGCACGGTCCTCGCGCGCGCCGAGCAGGCGGGCCTGAGACTCGACGACGCGGCCGCCAGACACGTGATCGAGCGCGTGAAGGAGCTCGAGCACGGCGGCTATCACTTCGAGGCCGCTGACGGCTCGTTCGAGCTGCTGCTCCGCAAGGAGTCCGGCGAATACGAGCCGCTCTTCCGGCTGGAGTCGTGGCAGGTCGTCGTCCAGAAGCGCGCGCACGACGCCAAGGTGACGACCGACGCCGCCATCCGGCTGTGGGCGAACGGCGAGCGGTACGTCTGTCACGCGGAGGGCAACGGTCCCGTCCACGCGCTCGACAAGGCGCTGCGCATCGCGCTGGAGCAGAGCCACCCCGAGCTGCGCGACACCGGCCTCGTCAACTTCAAGGTCCGCATCCTCGACGAGACGAAGGGCACGGAGGCGGTCACGCGCGTGCTGCTCGACGCCTCCGACGGCCACGACGTGTGGGGCTCGATCGGCGTCTCCGAGAACGTCATCGAGGCCTCATGGGACGCGCTCGTCGACTCGCTCGAGTACGCGATCCAGCCCGGCCGCACGCGAGCGGGCGGGACCGGATCCGACGGCGCGACCCGCACCGCCTCGTGAGCACCGCCACCGACGTCATACCGCTCGCCAAGCCCGTCCTCGGCGCCGAGGAGGAGGCCGCGGTCATCGAGGTGCTGCGCTCCGGCCAGCTCTCGCTCGGCCCGCGCGTCCCCGCATTCGAGCAGGCGTTCGCCGCGCGGCTCGGCGTCGCGCACGCGAGCGCCGTCTCCAGCGGCACCGCCGGCCTGCACCTCGCGCTGCGCGCGGTCGGCCTGGAGGAGGGCGACGAGGTCGTCACGAGCCCCTTCTCGTTCGTCGCCTCCGCCAACTCGATCCTCTACGAGCGGGCGAGGCCGGTCTTCGCCGACATCGACCCGGTGACGCTCAACCTCGACCCAGCCGCCGCGCAGGCTGCGATCACGGATCGCACAAAAGCCCTGCTCCCGGTGCACATCTTCGGCTTCCCGGCCGACCTGCCCGCGTTCGAGCGGCTCGGCCTGCCGATCGTCGAGGACGCCTGCGAGGCGCTCGGCGCGGCCCACGCCGACGGCGTCGCGGTCGGCGGCCGCGGCAACCCCGCCGTCTTCGGCTTCTACGCGAACAAGCAGCTGACGACGGGCGAGGGCGGCATGGTCACGCTCGGCGACGCCGCCATGAAGGAGCGGATCGACTCCGAGCGCAACCAGGGCCGCGCGCCCGACATGGGTTGGCTCGACCACGACCGCCTCGGCTTCAACTACCGCCTGTCGGACATCGCCAGCGCGATGGGGCTCGCCCAGCTCGACCGGCTCGACGGCATGCTCGCCGACCGCGCGCGCGTGGCCGGCGCCTACCGCCAGGCGCTCGCCGAGATCGAGGGCCTCACGCTCCCGTGCCCGGACGCCGGTGGCGACGTGCGCGGCTGGTTCGTGTTCGTGGTCCAGCTGCCGCACCGCGTCGACCGCGATGCGACCGTGCGCGCACTCGCCGAGCGCGGGATCCAGAGCAAGCCGTACCTGCCGGCGATCCACCTGATGAGCTTCTACCGCGAGCGCTTCGGCCACCGTGAGGGCGAGTTCCCCGTCTGCGAGGACGTCGCCGCCCGCTCGATCGCGCTGCCGTTCTTCCCGGCGATGAGCGAGGGGCAGGTCGCGCGCGTCGCCGAGACGCTGCGCGAGATCCTCTCTGGTTCACCCGGCGCCTGACCGCACGCGCGGCCGCCCTCGCCGGCCGCGACCCGACGGCGCCTCCGCGTAGACTCCGCCGCCGGATGTCCCGCTTCAGCGAGCCGCAGCACCCGGTCTTCCGCCAGCTCAACGCCTCGATCGGCTTCGACTGGCGTCTCGGCCCCTACGACGTCGACCTCTCCCGCGCGCACGCGAGGATGCTCGCCGCACAGGAGATCATCGCGCTCGAGGATCGCGACGAGCTGCTCGCCGCGCTCGGCACCGTCGAGCACGAGCTGGAGGAGGGAACCTTCCCGTTCCTGCCGGACGACGAGGACGTCCACATGGCGATCGAGCGGCGCGTCATCGAGCTGGCCGGGCCCGTCGGCGGAAAGCTCCACACCGCCCGCTCGCGCAACGATCAGGTCGCGACCGACATGGCGCTCTTCACGCGCGCCCACGCCCAGGCGGCCGGTGCCGGAATCCGCGACCTCATGCGGGCGCTCACGGCAGCCGCCGAGCGCCATCTCGACTGGCGCATGCCGGGCTACACGCACCTCCAGCGCGCCCAGCCGGTGTACCTCAGCCACCACCTGCTCGCATACGTGTGGATGCTCGCGCGCGACCTCGATCGCTTCGCCGCCGTCGAGGCAGCGACCGCCAAGCTGCCGCTCGGCGCCGGCGCGCTCGCCGGGGTGAACTTCCACACCGATCGCCAGGCCGTCGCCAGAGACCTCGGCTTTGCCGGCGTTGCAGAGAACTCGATCGACGCCGTCTCCAACCGCGACTTCGTGCTCGACTACCTTGCGGCCGCGGCCACCTGCGGCACGCATCTCAGCCGCCTCGGCGCCGAGATCGTGCTGTGGTCGAGCTCCGAGTTCGGCTTCGCCGAGGTCTCCGACGCATGGGCGTCGGGCTCCTCGATCATGCCGCAGAAGAAGAACCCCGACGCGGCCGAGCTGCTCCGCGCGAAGGCGCCGCGCATCGCCGGCCACTTCGTCGCGCTCCAGGGCGTCATGCACGCGCTGCCGCTGACCTACAACA
>JBJMLB010000013.1:0-72852 GCA_045805465.1 Conexibacter sp.
ACTCTTCCCTACACGACTCTTCCGATCTCTCCGAAGCGCCGCCGCTCGTCGTCGAGTGCCCGGCCGTCGGGCCGGTCCTGCTGGGCGAGGGGGAGGAGGTCGTGCAGCTCGACGCCGACCGGCTCGCCGCGCAGCCGCTGCCGCTGCCCGAGGTGCGGACGCTGCCACCGTTCGAGGTCGACGCCGTGCGCGCCGAGATCACCGCGCCGCTCGGGGGGATCGAGCACCAGGCGCGCGCGGTGCGCGAGCTGGCGGAGGTGTTCCCCGGCCGCAGCGTCGTGGCGGCGGTGTTCGCCACGACCGACCCCGAGACGCCGCTGCAGATCGCCGCGCGGACTGACGATCCGATCGTGCTCGCGCTCGGCGAGGAGCAGTTCGAGATGGCTCCCGGCTGGCCTACTAGAACGTGACGCTGCCGTCCGGGTGGATCGTCCAGTGGGGGTTGTGGGCGACCTCCCACGGGTGGCCGTCGGGGTCGACGAAGAGGCCTGAGTAGCCGCCCCAGAAGGTTGCCGCGCCGTGGCGCGGGATCTTGGCGCCGGCCGCCTTCGCCTGGGCGATCACCACGTCGACCTGCTCCGGCGAGCTGACGTTGTGCGCGAGCGTCACGCCGCCCCAGCCGCCGGGGTCCGTCGTGACGCCGCTGTCCGCGGCCAGCTTCTCTCGGCTCCACAGCGCGACGACCATCCCGCCCGTCTGGAAGAACATGACATCGTCGTCGGGCGAGGTGCCGCTCCAGCCGAGCGCCTCGTAAAAGGCGCGGGCCCGGGCGAGGTCGGCCACGCCGAGGGTCACGAGCGACAGCCGTTGCTCCATGCAGGAAGAGTATTTCGCGTCGCGGTCATCGCAAGCGACGACCTGCACACGCGACGTCACACGGCCGACAAAGGCTCTATCCTGAGCAGCGAATCCTTGCGGGATCGTCTAACGGCAAGACACTCGGTTCTGGTCCGAGGAATTGGGGTTCGAATCCCTGTCCCGCAGTCGGTGTCCCGGCCTCATCCCAGGTGCCAGGTATAGCTGCTGTCCTCGTAGTTGACGGTGGCTGAAAAGCGATAGCCCGACATGGTCCCGTCGCCGTTGACGCTATTGACGGCCAGGCACTGGAAGCTGCCGGTGTGCTGGGCCGCCGCGTAGCCGCTTCCGACATCCAGTCGCCGGCCACGTCGCCCCGCGGAGCCCTCCTCCGCGGGCGGCGCACCTCGTCGGAGCGGGAACCAGTCGTGCGTAGCCTGGCGCGATCGCGGGCATCCAGCTCGCGCGAGGTACGTGCTGACAGAGAGGAGCAAGGTCGTGAGCGGCACAGCGGAGCGGAGCCGGCGGCGAGCGTCGGGCAGGACGAAGGCGCTGGCGAGCGGCGTGACCGCGCTGTTGACGGCAGCCGCGCTGACGGCGTGCGGCGGGAACGACGGAGACGACTCGACGAGCTCGACGTCGGCACAGGGCGGCGGCGAGGCGACGCAGGCCGTGGCGAGCCACTGGACGATGCCGAACGCCGACCTCGCGAACACCCGCAGCGTCAGAAGCGAAATCGACAGCTCCTCGGTCGGCAGACTCGGCCTCGCCTGGAGCGTGCCGATCAGAGGCGCTGGCGTGTTCGGCAACTACGCCACCACGCCGGTGGTCGTCGACGGGGTCGTCTACACGCAGACGCTCACGTCCGATGTGCAGGCGATCGACCTCGACAGCGGCAGAGTGCTGTGGACGAAGGTCTACAGATCCCCCAACACTGGTCCGAACGGCGTGACGGTCACGAATGGCAGGGTCTACGGCGCGACGCAGACGTCTGCCTTCGCGCTCGACGCCAGCAACGGTCAACAGTTGTGGATCAGAAGACTCGTGCGCAACGACCAGGAGGGCATCGACATGGCGCCCGGCATCGCCGGCGGCACACTCTATGTCTCGACCGTCCCCGGCAATCCGAGAGGCTTCTACAGCGGCAACGGCCAGGCGATCCTGTGGGCGATGGACGTGGCGAACGGCGACGTGAAGTGGAAGTGGAAGCAGGTCCCCGACGATCTCTGGGGCGAGCCGAGAACCAACTCCGGCGGCGGGCAGTGGCAGCCGCCCACGTTCGACGCGGAGGGGAACGTCTACGTCGATGTCTCGAACCCGGCCCCGTTCGTCGGCAGCAGCCCGACCAGACCGTCGGGCGAGAGATCACGCGCGTTCGGCGGCTCGCGTCCCGGCCCGAACCTCTACACCGACTCCGTCGTCAAGCTCGACGTGCAGAGCGGCAGAGTGCTGTGGCACTACCAGTTGCTGCCGCACGACGTCTACGACTGGGACCTCAACAACTCGCCGCTGCTGGCGCAGGTCGACGGCAGAGACGTGGTCGTCTCGGCCGGCAAGGGCGGCATCGCGATCGCGAACGACGCCGAGACCGGCAGACTGCTGTGGAGAACGCCGGTCGGCAGACACAACGGCCACGACAGCGACAACCTCTACGCGCTCAACGGCCAGTGGGACAAGCTGCCCGACCCGGCGAGCACGTACAAGATCTACCCCGGCATCCTCGGCGGCGTTGAGTCGCCCTACGCCTCAGACGGCAGAACCGTCTACATGGCGGTCAACGACCTCGCGGCGACGATCAGAAAGCAGATCGCCGGGCTCGGGGACCCGACAGCGGGGACTGGCGAGATGGTCGCGATCGACATCGCGACGGGTCAGATCAGATGGCAGCACAGATTTGACAGCTCGCCCTACGGCGCGGCCGCGCTCACGAACGACCTCGTCTTCACGACGACGTTCGACGGCAGAGCCTGGGCGCTGGACACCGCGACGGGCGACGTCGTCTGGCAACAGAGACTGCCGGCCGGCACGAACGCGCCGGTGGCGATCGACGGCGACACGGTGCTGACGGCCGGCAGCTTCCCGAGTGGCAGAGACGAGAGACCGATGATCGTCGCCTACCGGCTGGGCGCGACCGGCGGCGGCTCGCAGACGTCGGGCGGCGGGAACGCCTCGTCGGGCGGCGGGAACGCCTCGCCCGGCGGCGGTGCCTCGATGGCGGCCGGAAGAACGGTGTTCTCGCAGCACTGCGCGAGCTGTCACACGCTCGCTGCGGCAAACGCGAACGGCAACATCGGCCCGAACCTCGACGACCTCAGACCGGACGAGGCGACCGTGCAGCAGCAGGTGATCAACGGCGGCGGCGGGATGCCGGCGTTCGGCGGTCAGCTGTCGAGAGCGCAGATCCAGTCGGTCTCGCAGTACGTCGCCTCGGTCGCCGGGAGAGGCGGCGGCGGTGGGGGCGGCGGGAACGGGGGATCGGCGCCGTAGGGCTCTAGTCGGCCACGTAGACAGTCACCGGCTCGCGCCGCCCGCGGAGGTCAACCTCCCCGTGGCGGCGCAGGCCGTCGACGGTGCCGGCGGCCGCGAGCGCGGTGTAGGTGGTGCCGGAGACGAACAGCCGTCCTTCCGCGTCGCGGCCCAGCCCTTGCAGGCGGGCCGCGACGTTCGTCGCGTCGCCGACCGCTGCGTACTCGACGCGCCGCTCGGAGCCGACGAGCCCGGACATGACATGGCCGGTGTTGAGGCCGATCCCGGCGTCGAGCGGGGCGTCGGCGAGCCGCTCCTCCATCAGCCGGGCGTTGAAGCGAGGAAGCGCGTCGTCGAGGATCTCGCGGGCGGCGGCGAGCGCGCGCGCCGCGTGATCGGACTGCGGCAGCGGCGCGCCGAAGACGGCCATCACGCCGTCGCCCTGGTAGGAGACGACCGTGCCGCCGTGCGCGAAGACGGCGGCTGAGACGCCTTCCAGATAGCGGTTGAGGACGGCGATCACCTGCTCCGCCTCGAGCCGCTCCGAGAGCATCGTGAAGCCGCGCAGGTCGCAGAACAGGACGGTCGCCTCCAGCCGGCGACTCTCCAGGCGCGGCGCGGCGTCGCCCTCGGGCAGCAGCTCGGCGGCGACCTTCGGCGGGACGAAGCGCTCGAACGTCGTGCGCAGGCGTTGCCGCGCGCGCACCTCGAAGACGTAGGTGAGCGCGACCGCGCCGACGGTGCCGAGCGCCAGCGCGAGCAGCGGGGCGGCAACGGGCACGATCGCGCCGGCGTCGAACGCCAGTTGCGCGCCGCCGAGCAGTGCGAGCGTGCCGAGCAGGCCGGCGCCGAGCGCTTGAGCGAGCGCGCGGCTCGGGGAGCCCGCGAGCGTGGCGAGCGGTGCGAGGAGGCCGGCGAGCAGCACGAGCAGGATCGCGACGACGGTGGGCGTGTCCCGCAGCGGGTAGCCGTCGAGGACGGTCTGGATGGCGTTGGCGTGGATCTCGGGGCCGGGCATGAGGTCCCCTCCGACCGCGACCGGATGCAGGTCGAGCAGCGCCGGCGTCGTGGCGCCGACGACTACGATGCGCCCCTGCACGGCCCTTGGGTCGAACCGACCGGACGCGACCCGCCAGAAGGACACGCGCCGTGCCGTCCCCGCCGGGCCGGCGAAGTCGATCGGGCGCGCGGACACCGACGGATCGCCGTCGGCTGCAAGCACCGAGAGCTGAGGCACCCCGGCGATGCGACCCTGAAGGCGTCGCCAGACTCCGTCGCGGTCGACTGGGAAGAGAGCCATCCCGACTCGCCCGCCGCCCGCGACCAGCTGCTTGCGACCGATCACCGCCGGCTCGTGATCGGCGTCGACCTCTGTCGTGCTCAGCACGACACGCCGGTCGCTAGCCGCGGCGAGGAGCTCGCGATCGTCGCGCGCGTTCGACCGCTCGGAGAACTGCACGTCGTAGGCGACCTCTCGGGCGCCCGCGCGCAGCAGTCTGCGGATCGCGAGGGCGTGGATCCACCGAGGGTACGGCCAACGGTAGGGCAGTCGACCGAAGGTCGGCTGGTCAATCGCGACCACGACCACGTTCGGCAGTGTGTGCTCGCCGCGCACCGCGAAGCGTGCATCGACGAGCGACTGCTCCACGCGCTCCTCGGGCCCGCCGTGGATCAGGGCCAGCCCACCCGCCAAGCCGGCGGCCAGCAAGCCCACGACGAGCGCGCGGACGAGGCGGGCTGGGGGGCGCCGCGGCATGGGCGGGAGTGTCGCGCATTCGACATGTCTTGCGCCAACTCTGCGACAGTCCGGTGGCGCGGCTCGCGCAAGACTTCCTCTCGATGCCTGCCCGACACCGCACCGTCGTCCTCCGCGTCCTCGCCACCCTCGTGCTGCTCGGGCTCGTCGCCGTCGGTGCGACCGGCGTCGTGCACGGAGCGGCGGGGGAGAGCATCCAGACCGTCGCGGGCAGCGGGACCGGCGGATTCGGGGGCGACGGCGGGCCTGCGACGAGCGCGCTGCTGAGCAGCCCGTCGGACGTCGTGCCGCTCGACGACGGCGGCTACCTGATCGCCGACACGTCGAACCACCGGGTCCGTCGCGTCGAGGCGGGCGGCACGATCAGGACCGTGGCGGGCGCCGGACCGACCGTCAGCGCGGCCGGGGCGTTCGGCGGCGACGGCCTGTCCGCCACGGACCCGGCGGTCCGCCTCGACCAGCCGCGCGGCGTCTCGCCGCTTCCCGCCGGCGGCTTCCTGATCGCGGACACGGGCAACAACCGCATCCGCCGTGTGGACGACGGCGTCATCACGACCGTCGCGGGCAGCGGGCAGGCGGGCTTCGGCGGCGACGGCGACGGGGCGCAGATCGCGTCGCTCAACCAGCCGGGCGGCGTCGCGGCGCTCCCCGCCGCGAGCGGTGGTGGATTCCTGGTCGCTGACACGGGCAACAACCGCATCCGCCGGGTGTCCTCCAGCGGCATCATTACAACCGTCGCCGGCACCGGGTCGGCCGCCTTCACCGGCGACGGCGGACCCGCGACGTCCGCCGCGCTGAACGCGCCGGCGCGCGTCTGGCCGCTCGCGGGCGGCGGCTTCCTGATCGCCGACACGGGCAACAACCGCATCCGCCGCGTGGACGTCGACGGGACGATCCGCAGCGTCGCCGGCGGCGGCCCGGCTGGCTTCGGCGGGGACGGCGGACCCGCCGGCAAGGCGCTGCTCAACGCCCCGGAGGGCGTCGCGGCGCTGGCCGACGGCTCGATCGCGATCGCCGACTCCGGCAACGAGCGCGTGCGCCTCGTCGGCACCGACGGCACGATCAGGACGCTCGCCGGCACCGGCACGGCCGGCTTCTCCGGGGACGGCGGCGACCCGGAGCTCTCGCAGTTGTCGCATCCGCGCGCGGTCGGACAGGACGGCACGCGGATGCTGATCGCCGACACCTTCAACGATCGCGTCCGCTCCGTCGCCCAGCGCACGCCGCCGCCGGACGACTCGCTCGACCCGACGCCGCCGCTCGGCGTCTCCCCGCCGGTGCTCGGCACGAGCGTCGTCGCCAAGCCGCGCCTCGGCAGGATCCTCGTGCGGCTGGCCGGGACGCAGAGATTCGTGCCACTCGAGTCGATCGCCAACCTCCCGATGGGCAGCGAGCTCGACGCCGGCGACGGCAGCGTCGTCGTCTTCTTCGCGACGAGTCCGACCGGCAAGCGGGCAAAGGGGATCGCAACCGGCGGGCGGTTCGTCGTCGACCAGCCGGCGGAGTACGACCTCGGCCAGCGGCCGGGCGAGCTGACGCTGTCGGGGCCGATGCTCGGCTGCGGCGCCTCGCCGCACACCCAGGTGCGCGACGCGTCGGCGGCTGCCGCGCCTGCCGTCGCCGCCGCGGCGAGCGGGCTCCGCGCGCACGCGAGCAGTCGCGCGAAGCACGGCCGCAGACTTAAGGTCCGCGCTCGCGGACGCATTCGCACGCGCGGCCGCTACGGCGCCGCGACCGTGCGGGGGACGCGCTGGACGACCGTCGACCGCTGCCCCTCGCATCCGCGCCCCGGCACGCTCGTCGTCGTCTCCAAGGGCCTCGTCGCGGTGCGCTCGTTCGCGCTGGCCAGAACGGTGCTCGTGCCGGCCGGCGCGCGCTTCCTCGCGCCGGCGAGACGGCCCTAGCCGCTAGCCGAACGTCCCGCGCGCCCGCTTGGCGAGCGCGTCGGGGTCGAGCAGCGTGGTGCGGCCGCGCGAGAGCGTCAGCGTGCCGCGCTCCTGCTCCTCGCGCAGCACTCTGTTGACCGTCGCGCGCGAGGTGCCGGCGAGCGACGCCAGCTCCTCCTGCGTGAGCGGGACGACGGCGCCGGCCTCCGTCGCGCCGTAGGCGCCGACGACGTCGAGCAGCCGGCGCCGCACGCGCGTGTCCGCCGGGATGTGCAGCGCCTCGACGAGCTGCTCGGACAGCTCCCGCACGCGCGCGGCGAGGACCTCGACCAGCAGCGCGTCCGTCTGGGGGCGGCGGGTGCGCAGTCGGTTGAACTCGAGCTGGTGGATCGACAGCGTCTCCGCGTCCTCCAACGCCGCGACCGTCGCACTGCGCGGCGCGTCCGGCGTGAGCAGCGCAAGCTCGCCGAACGCCCCGCCCGGCCCGACGACGTTCAGCGTCGCGGTCGAGCCAAACTCGGTCGTAATGCGCACCGCGAAGCGCCCGGAGCGCACGAGGTGCAGCGTGTCGGCCGGATCGCCCGCGTGGAAGACGACCTCGCCCGCCGCGAAGCGGCGTCTCCGCGCCCGCTCGGTCAGCTCGGCGACGTCCTCCTCGGCCACGCCTCTGAGCAGTGCGAAGTCGTCGCGCATGGGCGGGGACGCTAGCGAACGAGTCGGCAGCGACCTGAGGGCGAGATCGTGGATGCCTGGCGCGAGGCGATCCCAAGAGCAGGCTCGTTGCCTGTGACTGAGATCGCCTCGCGAGGCGGCGCCGCGAGGTCGCCCTCAGGCGACCGCCTGCTCCGCCCAGTCGCTGTGCAGCCGCGCGTAGGCGCCGTCGCGGGCGAGCAGCTCCTCGTGCGTGCCCTGCTCGACGATGCGGCCGCCGTCGAGCACGACGATCAGGCCGGCGTGGCGGATCGTGGAGAGGCGGTGGGCGATGACGATCGCGGTGCGGCCGGCGAGCAGGCGGCGCAGGCCCTGCTCGATGCGCGTCTCGGTTTGGATGTCGACGTTGGAGGTCGCCTCGTCGAGCACGAGGATGCGCGGGTCGGCGATCAGCGCGCGCGCGAACGCGATCAGCTGGCGCTGGCCGGCTGAGAGCTGCACGCCGCGCTCGCCGACCTCCGTGTCGTAGCCGGCGTCGAGCTCCTCGATGAAGATGTCGGCGCCGACGGCGGCGGCGGCCGCGGCGATCTCCTCCGAGCTCGCGCTTGGACGCCCGAATGCGATGTTCTCGCCGATCGTGCCGCTGAACAGAAAGCCCTCCTGCGGCACGATCCCCATACGGGCTCGGAGCGACGAGGCGGCGACGTCGCGCAGATCATGGCCGTCGACTCTCACGACGCCGCGTGTCGGGTCGTAGAAGCGAGCGACGAGCTTGGCGAGCGTGGACTTGCCGGCTCCCGTCTCGCCGACCAAAGCGACCGTTTGTCCTGGCGGCACGTGGAGCGAGACGTCGCGCAGCGCCCACGCGCCGTCGTCGTCCGCGCCGTAGCGGAATGAGACGTCCTCGAAGCTCAGCTCACCGCGCAGCCCGTCCAGCTCGACCGCGCCGGGCCGGTCCACCAGCTCCGGCTCCTCGTCCAGCAGCTCGAAGATCTTGTCGAGCGCCGCCATGCCGGACTGGTAGGTCGTGTAGAGCTGCGAGAGCTGCTGGATCGGATCGAAGAACAGGTTCAGCGCGGCGATGAAGCCGAACACGATGCCGGTCTGCGTGTGGCCGTCGATCACCTGGAAGCCGCCGATCAACAGGATCCCGACGGTCACGAGCGAGGACAGCAGCTCGACGCCCGGGAAGTAGGCGGCGTTGAGGTAGACGGTCGTCATGTTCGCGTCGCGGTTGGCGGTGTTGAGGTCGGCGAAGCGGCCGATGTGGCGCTCCTCCTGACCGAACGAGCGCACGACGCGGATCCCCGACAGCGTCTCCTGCAGGTAGCCGGTGATCGCGCCGATCCGCTCGCGCGTGCGGCGGAAGGCGTCGGCCGAGGCGATCCGGAAGGCGAGCGCGGCGACCGCCATCAGCGGGATCGCGAGGAACGTGTAAAGCGCGAGCTCGGCGTCCATCAGGAGCAGGATCACGACGACGCCGACGAGCGTCAGCGTCGACTGGAAGAGCGTGACGAGCCCGTCGCTGATGAGCGAGTTCAGCGCCTCGACGTCGTTCGTGATGCGACTGATCACGACGCCGGCGCGCATGCGCGAGTAGAAGCTGAGCGACAGCGACTGCAGGTGGCGGAACAGCTGCACGCGCAGGTCCTGCAGCGCACGCTGGCCGACCCAGCCGGTCAAGTAGGTCTGGGCGGAGGATGCCGCCCACGAGACGATCGCGGCGAGCACGAACACCACCACGATGCGGTTCAGCGCGCCGACGTCGTGGTTCTGGATGCCCTCGTCGATCGCCTTCTTCGCGAGCGGGATCGGCGCCAGTGCGGCGCCGGTCGCGACGATCAGCGTCAGGAACATCAGTGCGACGCGGCTCCGGTACGGCCGCAGCAGCTCGATCAGGCCGCGCAGCTTGCGTCCGCGCCCGCCCGTCTGGCGCAGGCGGCGGCGCAGCTCGGCGAGGCGGTCGTCCTCGCGGCCGGCGGTGGTGGCGTTGCCCAGCGCGCCGGTGCCGAGCGCGCTGACGCCCTCGTCGAGGCGGCCCGCGCGGGCCGGCGTGGCGTTGCGCGCGGGCGCGACTGCGGATGCGGCGCGCGGGCGGGGGCGTCCGTTGCCGGCGGCAGCCTCCTCGATCGGCTTGCGCGTGAGGAAGACCTGGTCCGGCAGCCCCTTCTCGACGATCTCGCGGTAGAGGCCCTCCTGCGCGAGCAGCTCGTCGTGGCTGCCGTGCGCGGCGATCCGCCCGCGCTCCAGCACGACGATCTCGTCCGCCAAGGCGATCGTCGAGAGCCGGTGCGCGATCACGAACGTCGTGCGGCCCTCCATCACCTCGCCGAGCGCGAGCTTGATCTCCTGCTCGGTCGAGGCGTCGACCGACGAGGTCGCGTCGTCGAGCACAAGGATGCGCGGGTTGGCGAGCAGCGCGCGGGCGATCGCGATCCGCTGGCGCTGGCCGCCGGACAGGGTCAGGCCGCGCTCGCCGATCATCGTGTCGTAGCCGTCAGGGAGCTCGCGCACGAAGCCGTCGGCGTGCGCGCGGCGGGCGGCCTGCTCGACCTCCTCGCGGGTCGCGTCGGCGCGCGCGTAGGCGATGTTGTCGTGGACCGTGGCGGAGAACAGGAACGGGTCGTCGGTCACGACCGCGATCTCGCGGCGCAGCGACGCCGGGTCCACGCTGCGCACGTCAGCGCCGTCGATCAGCACCGCTCCCTCGGTCGCATCGTAGAGGCGGGGGAGGAGCGAGACGAGGGAGGTCTTGCCGGAGCCGGTCCCGCCGACGAGCGCGACCGTGCTGCCCGCCTCGACGGTCAGGTCGATCCCCTCCAGCGCGGGCCGCGACGCGCCCTCGAAGGTCAAGGACACGTCGCGCAGCTCGATCCGCCCGCGTCCCTCGGGCAGCGAAGGCGCCCCGTCGGGGGCGACGATCGACGGCTGCCGGTCGAGCACCTGGAAGATGCGCGCCCCGGACGCGGTCGCGCGCTGGGCGGCCCCGAGCATGTAGCCGAGCGTGCGCATCGGCCCGGTCAGCAGCAGCACATAGCCGTAGAAGGTGATGAACGTAGCGATGTCGATCGAGCCGTCGATCGCGGCGTGACCGCCGACGAGCAGGATCGCGGCGAGCCCGAGGTAGGGGAGGAAGCCGATCAGCGGTGCGTAGCGCGCCTGCAGGCGCGTCGTGTACATCGCCTGCGAGAAGACGCGGCCGGTTTGGTGGCGGAAGCGCTCGAGCTGGAGCTGCTCGCGCGCGAACGCCTTCACGACGCGCACGCCGGAGACGTTCTCCTCCGCGACCGCGGTCAGCTCGGCGATCCGTTGCTGGACCTCCTGCATCGCGGGGCGCGAGCGGCGGCCGTAGCGGAACGCGACGAGCACGACGAACGGCACCGGCGCCAGCGCGATCAGCGCCAGCTCGGGGTCGATGACGAACATCGCGACCGCAGCCAGCGCGAGCGTGAAGAACGACTGGCCGATGAAGATCAGCCCGTAGCCGAGGAAGAAGCGCACCGCTTGCAGGTCGACGGTCACGCGCGACATCAGCTGGCCCGTCTGCTGGCGGTCGAAGAAGCCGAGCTCGAGTGACTGCAGGTGCGAGTAGAGGCGTGCGCGCAGGTCGTACTCGACGGCGAGTGAGACGCGCCCGGCGACGAGGCGGCGGCCGACCGACAGGCCCAGCCGCAGCCCGCCGGCAAGCGCGACGAGCAGCGCGAACAGCATCAGCTGGCTTCTGTCGCCGTCGGTGATCGCGCCGATCGCCTGGCCGGTCAGCCACGGGATCGCTACACCGGCGCCCATCGCGCCGGCGGCGAACAGGAACGAGACGATCACGCCGCGGAGATGGGGGCGCAGGAAGCCGAGGAGGCGCGTGAACGTCTGCATGCTTCAAAAAGTATAGTAGTGCCTGATGGCTGCTCCTCCGCCGCCACCAGCCGGCCTCTGCAACGCCTGCGTCCACCAGCAGCTCGTCCCGAACCGCCGCGGCTCGGTCTTCTCGCTCTGCAGACGCTCGAAGACCGACCCGTCGTTCCCGCGCTACCCGCGGATCCCCGTCATGGCATGCCGCGGCTTCGAGCCGCGCTGACGCGCTCGCCTGCTCGCGGACGGGAGGCCGACCGCACCGTGCCGTGCCGCTGCTGGTCATACGCCGACATGACGGTGTTTTCGCCATTCGACGGTGGGTAGCTGCGGGTGCGACCGGCCCGCTGCCATGGCCGGCGAGGGTCAGACAACGTCGAATCGAGGAGGAGCTACATGAGTACTCATGGAGCCGCAGGTACGTCAGGCATGGTCGGTGCGGAGAGCGACGTCCGTCGTCGTCGCGTCGACCACACGCGCCACGGGCGCACGGAGACGAAGTCCGGCTTCAAGACGACCGAGATGATCGCCTACGTCGCCGTAATGGCGGCGGTCCTGATCGCCGGCGCGGTCGCGGACGGCTTCGGCGCGCGCTCGATCTGGCTGTACGCGACGATCTTGACGGTCGGATACATGGTCAGCCGCGGGCTGGCGAAGTCGGGCAGCCACGAGCCGTACACGGACGACGACGCCTAGCTTGCGCGAACTGGCGCCGGCCCGCGCGGGGCGGCAGAGAGGGGTGTCGGGCGGTCGCCCTCAGGGGGCCTTGATCGCCGCGTACTTGACCGACAGGTACTCGTCGACCCCCTCGACGCCGCCCTCGCGGCCGAAGCCGGACTGCTTGACGCCGCCGAAGGGCGCGGCGGCGTTGGAGACGATGCCCTGGTTGAGGCCGACCATGCCGGTCTCCAACCGCTCGACCACGCGGATGGCGCGGTCGAGGTCGCGCGTGTAGACGTAGGCGACCAGGCCGTACTCGGTGCGGTTGGCGGCGGCGATGGCCTCGTGCTCGCTCTCGAACGTTGCGACCGGCGCGACGGGCCCGAAGATCTCCTCGGCCAGGAGGCGCGCGTCGTCGGGCACGTCGGCGAGGACGGTCGGCGGGTAGAAGTGGCCGGGGCCGTCGAGCTGCGCGCCGCCGACCACGGCCCGCGCGCCGCGCTCGACCGCATCATCGACCAGCTCACGGACCTTGCCGCGCTGGTCGTCGTCGATCAGCGGCCCGACCTCGACGCCGTCCTCGCTGCCGCGGCCGATCTTCATCGCGTCCATCCGCCGGGCGAGCTTCTCGGTGAACGCCTCCGCGAACGAGGCGTGGACGTGGAAGCGGTTCGCCGCCGTACACGCCTCGCCGATGGTGCGCATCTTCGCGACCATCGCGCCCTCGACGGCCGCGTCGAGGTCGGCGTCCTCGAAGACGACGAACGGGGCGTTGCCGCCCAGCTCCATCGAGACCCGCAGGACGTGTCTGGAGGCCTGGGCCATGAGCTGGCGGCCGACCTCGGTCGAGCCGGTGAAGGAGAGCTTGCGCAGGCGCGAGTCGTCGATCAGCGGGCCGGTCGTCTTCGACGCCGAGCTGGCGGTGAAGACGTTCAACACGCCGCCCGGGAGACCGGCGTCGTCGAGGATCTGCGCGAGCGCGAGCATCGACAGCGGCGTCTGCTTCGCCGGCTTGACAACCATCGTGCAGCCGGCCGCCACGGCCGGCCCGATCTTGCGGGTGCCCATCGCCAGCGGGAAGTTCCACGGCGTGATGAGCAGGCATGGGCCGACCGGCTGGCGCATCGTCAGCATCCGCATGCCGCCGTTGGGCGCGGTCGCCCAGCGGCCCTCGATCCGCACGGCCTCCTCGGAGAACCAGCGCAGGAAGTCGGCCGCGTAGAGCACCTCGGCTCTGGACTCGGAGACGGGCTTGCCCATCTCGAGCGTCATCAGCAGCGCCAGCTCGTCGGCGCGCGCCACGACGGCCTCATAGGCGCGGCGCAGGATCTCGCCGCGCTCGCGCGGCGGCGTCGCGGCCCACTCGGCCTGCACCCCGCAGGCCGCGTCGAGCGCGGCCATCGCATCCTCAGGCGTCGCGTCGGCGACCTCGCACAGCGCCTCGCCGGTCGAGGGGTCCTCTACCGGCAGGGTCCCACCGCCCGTCGCCTCGCGCCACTCCCCGCCGATGAAGAGACCCTTCGCGACCTGCTCGACGACGCCCTGCTCCTGACTGCTGCTGATCGTGCTCATGTCCTCACGCTACCGCGCCGCGGAGGAAACGAACCCTCCGCGGCACGGGCGCGACAGGCTCAGAAGACGACCAGTGGCCACTCGATTCTCGCGATCGACGCCTGACCTCTGACGCTCGGGTGGAAGTAGTCGTTGGTCGAGACCTCGCCGGCTTCGAAGGTGTATTCGTAGCCGACGCCGCCGTCGTACTGGCACCTTTCCCACGTCGCGCAGACTTCTCTGAGGACGGTGTTGAATTCGACCTCGCGTCTCTGCACGCGCAGTCGCCGTTCTTCGTCTTCTCTCGTCGTCGACGTCGGGTTTCTCAGCATCGACTGGCAGGTCCTGAAAAGGTTCCAGTTGCTGGCCGCCGAGCCGTTCGTGTGCAGGACGCTCCACAGGTTGTAGATGCTCGGGATCGAGCCGACGCTGATCCTCGTGCCCGGCAGTCTTTCTCTCAGCGTCCTGATCGAGGTTTCGAAGTTCGTCCTGAAGCTGGCGACCGAGGTCATGGTGCCCTCTTCCGAGGTGCAGACGTCGTTCGCCCCCATCTCGATCACCACGTATTCGGCTCTGTGCGTGACCGAGGCGTTCACCTGTTCGGGCAGGTTGCTCATCCTCGCGCCCGACCTGGCGTCGTTGAATAGCCTGCCTTCGATCCCCGGGTTCACGGCCCTGATCCGCAGGTAGAAGCTGTTGACCGCGGCTTCGGTGCCGGTCGCCCACGAGTTCGCGGGACAGTCGGTGAAGGCCGTTCTGCAGGTGTTGAACGCCCGCGTGATCGAGTCGCCCGTCGCCGACATCGAGTTCGGGTAGACGGCGAGCGCCACGGGTGTGGCGAGCGCGGTGAGGCAGAGTGCCGTCGCAGTAGCGACGAGCAGCCGGCGTATACCGGACATGACGGTTCCCCCTTTTCGGGCCCGTCTCTCCGCTGCCGGACCCTGGTCGTGCCGGCGGCCCCCTGCCGACCGGCTCGTCGCTCACAATGACGGAGCGACGAGCCTGCGGTCAACCGACAGGTGGGAGCGGTCAGGCTGCGGCCGGCGTGCGAGCCGGCTCCAGCGCCACCGCGAGCACCTCGTCGACCGACATCGCGAAGTGGAACGCCATCTGCTCGCGCACGTCGGCCGGGACGTCGTCGAGATCGCCACGGTTGCGCTCAGGCAGGATCACGTCGGTGAGTCCGGCGGCGTGCGCCGCGAGCACCTTCTGCTTGACGCCTCCGATCGGCAGCACGCGGCCCTGCAGCGTGACCTCGCCGGTCATGCCGACGGTGTGCTTGACCGGGCGGCCGCTCAGCAGCGACGCGAGCGCCGTGACCATCGTGACGCCGGCACTCGGCCCGTCCTTCGGGATCGCGCCCGCGGGGACGTGCACGTGGAACTCGCCGTCGACCGTCTCGGCCGGGATGCCCAGCTCCTCAGCGTGCCCGCGCACGTAGGAGAGCGCGATCCGCGCGGACTCCTTCATCACGTCGCCGAGCTGGCCGGTCAGCACGAGCGCGTCCTTGCGCTCACCGGGCATCCGCACCGCCTCGACGAACAAGACGTCGCCGCCGGCGCCCGTCACCGCCAGGCCGGTCGCGACGCCCGGCACCGCCGTGCGGATCGCGGCCTCCTGGAAGTGCTTCTGGCGCCCGAGCGCCTCGCGCAGCGCGTCCGGGTCGATCGCGACCGGCGGCTGAACCGCCTCCGAGGCGATCTTCGTCGCCGTCTTGCGCAGCAGCGTGCCGAGCTCACGCTCGAGCTGGCGCACGCCGGCCTCGCGCGTGTGCTCGGTCACGACCGTCCGCAGCAGCTCGTCGGAGATCGACACCTCCTCGGGCGTCAGCCCGTTGCGCTCCAGCTGGCGCGGCCACAGGTAGTCGCGCGCGATCGCCGTCTTCTCGGCCGTCGTGTAGCCGTCGAAGCGGATCACCTCCATCCGGTCCAGCAGCGGGCCGGGGATCGTCTCGGCGACGTTCGCGGTCGCGATGAACAGCACCTGTGAGAGGTCCAGCTCGACGTCGAGGTAGTGGTCGCGGAACGAGTGGTTCTGCGCCGGGTCGAGCACCTCGAGCAGCGCCGCGCTCGGGTCGCCGCGCCAGTCGGCGCCGACCTTGTCGACCTCGTCGAGCATGATCACCGGGTTCATCGTGCCGGCGTCGCGCAGCGCGCGAACCAGGCGGCCAGGGAGCGCACCGATGTACGTGCGCCGGTGCCCACGGATCTCCGCCTCGTCGCGCACGCCGCCGAGCGACATGCGCACGAACTCGCGCCCGGTCGCCCGCGCGATCGACTCGCCGATCGAGGTCTTGCCGGTGCCGGGCGGGCCGATGAGCGTCAAGATCACTCCGGAGGCGGTGACATCGCGCGCAGGCGTCGGCTTGCCGTCGTCGGAGCGCGAAACGTCGAGTCCGCGGTCGACGCGCAGCTTGCGCACCGCCAGGTACTCGGTGATGCGCTCCTTGACGTCGTCAAGGCCAGCGTGGTCGCTGTCGAGCACCTCGCGCGCGTGCACGGGATCCAGGCGCTCCTCGGAGCGTCTCGACCAAGGCACGGCGATCAGCCAGTCGAGGTAGCTGCGGATCATGCTCGCCTCGCCCGACTGCTCGCCCATGCGCTCCAGGCGGCCCAGCTCCTTCTCGGCCTGCTCGCGCGCCTCGTCGGGCATGCCGGCCTCGGCGATCTTCGCGCGGTACTCCTCGACGACGGACGCGTCGTCCTCGCCGAGCTCCTTGCGGATCGAGTCCATCTGTCTGCGCAGGAAGTACTCGCGCTGCTGCTGCTCGGCGCCGGACTCGACGTCCTCGCGGATGCGCTTGCGCACCTGCAGCTCGGCGAGCCGCTCGCGCTGGAGCCGCACGGCCAGCTGGAGCCGCTCGGTCACGTCGAGCGTCGCGAGCAGCTCGACCTTCTGCTCGAACGAGATGTCGGGGGAGTAGCCGGCGGTGTCGGCGAGCGTGCCGGGCTCGCTGATCGCGCGCACGAACGACTGGATGCGCCCGTCGTCGCCGCGCAGCTCCAGCAGCTCCTCGACGAGCGCGCGGTACTCGCGCTCCAGCTCGCGCGTGTGGCCGTCGACCGGCTCGTCGTCGGGGCGGTCCTCGACCTCGACGTACAGCTTCCCGTCGGGAGCGGTGTGGGCGGCGCCGGCGACGCCGCGGTGCAGGCCGCTCAGCACGACGGCGTGGCCGCCGCCGGGCAGGCGCACGTGCTCGCTCACGTCAGCGACGGTGCCGACGTTGGCGAACTCGTTCTCGTGGCGGGGCACGAGCAGGACGCGCTGCTCGTCGCCGACGTCCACGGTCAGCGTCAGGTTCATCGTCGGGAAGACGACGACGTCCTCGAGGGGTACCAGCAGGAGTCTGCTCATGATCGGGATTCGCTTTCGGTCGGCTCGTCGCTCAAATGCGGAAGGCGATCCGCTTCTTGCCTTGAGCTGAGTATAGGCACAGGATCAGATCTCAGTCGTACTGCCTAAGGTTTACAGCGTCTCAGCGTAGCTGGTCGCGTTCTGTTGGAGCGGTGCTGTAGATCTGCGAAGATGCGCATGTATGAGCGAGCGCGAGCACGTCCAAGGAGCGATCCCGCCGGAGCCGAACGCCTCGGACGAACCGCACGACGTGCTGGCCGCGGAGCAGTTCGCGATCCCCGGGCCCGAAGCGGCGTGGCGTCCGAGGCCGATGCAGCTGCCGCCCGAGCCGAACCCCTCCGACGAGCCGCACGACGTGCTCGCCGCCGAGGAGTTCGCGATGCCCGCGCCGCCGCCGCACGTGGCGTTCGCCTCGGCGCCCGCTCCGCCTCGGCGCCCCTCGCGCCGCCATCTCGCCGCCGCCGCGGCGGGTCTCGCCGGGGCAGTCGCCGCACTGCTCCACCGCCGCCGGCGTCGCTGATCAGCAGCGCGAGCGGCGGCGCGCGACCGCCTCGTCGAGGGCGGCCTCCCAGCGCTTGACGTTGCGGCTCATGGCGTGCCCGCGCGCCCACTTGCGCCCCCGCTTGCCGAGCTTGGCCCGCTCGCGAGGGCTGTCGACGAGGCGCGCGAGCGCCTCTTCCCATGCGCCGTCCGCCACGAGCCGGCCGCCCTCGCGCTCGCCGAGTCCCATGTACGGCCCGACCGGCGAGGCGAGCCACGGCGTGCCGACGGCGGCGTACTCCTTGAGCTTGCAGTTCGAGCGCGCGCGGTTGAAGGAGACGTCGGCGAGCGGGGCGATGCCGACGTCCCATTCAGCCGTCAGGCGCGGGAGCTCGGCGTAGTGGACCATCGGCATGTAGCGGTAGCGCTCGCGCTCGAGACTGAGGTCCAGCCCGATGCTGACGACGTGGACGTCCTGGCGCGTGTCGAGCAGCCGGCGCAGCGAGTCGCGCAACCTGAGCTCGCGCAGGTCGTAGATGTGCTCGTACCCGGCGACCCAGCCGATCGTCACGCCGGCGTGCGCCGGCCGCTTGATGCGCGCGAAGGCGTCCGGGACGTAGTTCTCGACGACGGTCACCGCCGGCGCGCCGCCGGCGCGGAAGCGCTCGGCCAGGTCCGAGCTGGGCGTGGTGACGAGATCCGCGAGCCCGATCGCCGCCGACAGCTCCGACGCGGCATGCTGGGAGCGCAGGCCGCCGCGCTTGACGGAGCCGCGCGGGTTGGGCGGCACGTCGGTGAGGTCGTCGTCGTTGTCCCAGACGAACGCGCTGCCGGTGGCGGTGAGCGTCCGCGCCGTCCGCTGCACGTTGGCGGAGTGCAGCCGGTGCACGAGCAGGACGTCGCATCTAGGCGGGAGCACGTCGGTTCGCGCGCCGTCGCCGTCGCGCAGCACGAGGACCTCGTGCCCTCGCTCCTCGAGCGCCTGCGCAGGCTCGAAGCAGCGATGGCTCGTGTTGACGTGCCTCGCATCCCCCCATGTGATGATTCGCATCCCGCCTTCAGTATGAAAGAGGGTGCATCAAAACACAACTTTATGGCGTGAACTGGCCGGCGACCCCGCCCGCCTGGCGCGCCCGGCCTGCCGTTTCTCGAGGAGGAGAGACCCGAGCTTCGCCCGTAGGTCGTCGCGAGCGACGACCTACGGGCGACGTTTTGCAGTGGTCGGACGCGCCAGGGGACGCTTGTGAGCCGCTGGCCCTAGCCGCGGTGAGCGGCTGGTTTCGTGGGCTGGTCGGCGATCGGGGCGCCGGCCGCGCTGCGCGGCGCCGGAGCGATGCGCTCCATGCTCCAGCGCGACGCGGTCGCGTCGTGTCCCCGATGCCGCAGCAACACGTAGCGGCGAATGGGTGAAGTGCTCTGCATGGACGGAATGGTCGGCGATCGGGCTCGGAGTTCCGTGGGCCCGGCGTCGAAGGTTTCCGAGCGACCGATGCTCCATCTGGCGGGTCGCGCATGGAGCCGCCGTCCACGGGGAAGGGTGCTGACCGAACCACCGGCCTTCGGCCACGACCCAAAGGGGACCTGCACATGGTTGCGCTCGTAGTCCTGCTGCTCCTGCTGCTCCTGCTCGGCGGCTTCGGCTTCGCCGCTCACGTCCTGTGGTTCATCTTGATCGCGGCCCTCGTCATCTGGGCGATCGGGTTCTTCGTCGGCGGCGCGGCGGATAGCGCGGGCGGTGGACGCCGCGGCTGGTATCGCTGGTGAGCTGAGCAGCGATCGGTCCGGGGGCACGCCCGCGCGCGCCCCCGGCCGAGACGGTCAAACTCAATGCCAGACGGCGCCGATGCGCGCACGCGTCGCTCTCGCCCGGTCAGGTGATCGGCAGATCGGAGGTGACCGCGCCCCGCAGTCCTATGCGCGAGCACCTCACACCGTGGAGCAGAGCTTAATCGAGGACGACCGTCAACCGTGGTCGTGCGCGTGCGGACGCTGTGCCGGCTCGTCCTCGGTGGGCACCGCCGCCGGTGGTTCGACTGGCAGTGCGCAGAAGGCTTCGACGACCGCGGGATCGAACTGCGTGCCGGCGCAGCGGCGCAGCTCCGCGAGCGCGGCGTCGGGCTGCAAGGTCCCCTGGTAGGCGCGCGGGGTCGTCATCGCGTGGAAGGCGTCGCAGACGCTCACGATCCGCGCGCCGAGCGGGATCTGCTCGCCGGCGAGGCCGTCGGGATAGCCCTTGCCGTCCCAGCGCTCGTGGCTGGCGCGCACGATCTCGGCCACGGGCCGCATCGCCGGCGCGGCGCCGAGGATGCGGTCGCCGATGATCGTGTGTTGGCGCATCAGCTGCCACTCGTCCACATCGAGCTTGGCCGGCTTGTGCAGGATCTCGTCGGGGATGGCGATCTTGCCGACGTCGTGCAGCTCGGCCGCGCGCGTCACCTCGTCCAGCTGCTCCGCGCTCAGCGCGAGATGTCTGCCGACGGCCACCGCGAGTGCCGCGACGCCGGCGAGGTGGTGGTGTAGATCGGGCTCGCGCTCCCGCAGCACCTGCAGCAGCACGTCGCGCGTCTGACGGCGGCTCGAGGTGCGCGTGTCGCGCTTGTTGGCGTACATGCGCTGGTCGGCGAGCTGCAGCGCGTGCGTGGGGTTGTCGGCCTCGTCGGGGATCGTGACGGCGCCGCAGGAGGCGCCCACGCGGAAGCCTTCGCCCTGCTCCTGGAGCGCGGCGTTACAGGCGGCCATGCGCGGGTCGGCGAGATCCAGGCGACCGTCGAGCAGCACGCAGAACTCGTCGCCGCCGAGGCGGTAGGCGCAGCCGTGGCCGTCGACCGCAGCCGCGAGCCGTCCGGCGAGGCGGTCGAGCAGCATGTCTCCGGCGGCGTGCCCGAAGGTGTCGTTGTAGCCCTTGAAGCCGTCGAGGTCGAAGAACGCGAACGTCGCCGGTCTGGTGCGATGGTGGGCCAGGCGGTGCTGGCCGCGCTCGTCGGTCCCCAGCGCGCGGGCCAGGTCGTGCATCAGCCGCCGCCGGTTCGGCAGGCCCGTCAAGCCGTCGGTGAGCGCCTCGGCGCGGGTGGCGTCGAGCAGCGAGGTGTTGTCGCGGAACGTGATCGCCGCGCGCACGATCGCGACGATCAGCGCAGCGGTCGCCAGCAGGGCGGCGGCGTCGGAGATCGGCACGAAGTGGTCGTACGCCAGCAGGCCGAGCGCGACGACCGCGAACAGGCTCGGGTAGAGGAAGGTCTGGCGGCCGTAGCCGGACGCCACGCGCGCGACGCGCCACGGCTGCCAGGCGGCCCAGCCGCAGCACATCACCGCCGCCGGCCACAGCGCGTCGACAAGCGAGCCGTCGCGGTAGCTGTCGACGGCGTCCTGGTAGACGAACAGCGTGTCGGCGACGGCCGACAGCGCGATGCCGAAGCCGAACAGCGCCCAGCCGCGGCCCGGGCGCCACGCCTGCGTCGCGAACGCGATCAACACGAACGCGATCAGGACGAGGTCGCCGATCGGATACGAGAGGTTGATCGCCAGCTGCGAGGCGTCGCCGTGCGTCGCGTCGACGATCGGGTTAAACGCCAGCGCGACGACGAGGGCGGCGACCGTGAGGGCGGCGAGCACGCCGTCGACCCACATGCGCGCGGCGACGCGCTCGCGGCCGGCGGAGGCGAGCAGCGCCATGCCGGCACAGGCGAGCGGGTAGAACAGCAGATAGAGGCTGTTGGTAAGGAGGTCGCCGGCGCCGTCCGAGACCAGCGTCCAGGAGAGGTCGCCGGCGGCCCAGAAGGCGAAGCCCGCCGTGATGCAGATCCACGCGACGCGTCGCTTGCGCACGAGCAACGCGCGCATGCCGCACAGCAGCACGCCGGCGAACTCGATCGCGAGGTACAGCTCTTCGCCGAAGAAGCGGTCGAGCGAGCGACCTCCGAAGCCGACGAGCCCGTGCAGCAGCTCGGCGCCGAGCGCGACCGCGGTCGCCGCGAAGAGGAGCCTTCGCACGAGCAGTCCTTGTGATGTCACCTGCGACCCGCTCCTCTCGTGGTTCACCGTCATATCGGCGCATCTGCGGCCGGACTTGATGGGTCCCGGTGCGGATTCGCGCTGTTTGACGCTCCCGCAGCCGGGTAGCTGACTTCTCGGAGGAGGCTGGCCGATCGGCCAGCCCCGCAGCGTCGAGGAGGTGCGTCATATGGCGGTGGTCGCGTTCGACTCCGTCAGCAAGGTCTATCCAGACGGGACGCGCGCCGTGTCCTCAATGGACCTGGAGGTCGGCGACCAGGAGTTCGTCGTGCTCGTCGGCCCCTCCGGTTGCGGCAAGACGACCGCGCTGCGGATGGTCGCGGGCCTGGAGGAGATCAGCGAAGGACGCCTGCGGATCGGCGAGCGCGTCGTCAACGAGGTGCCCTCGCGTGACCGCGACATCGCGATGGTCTTCCAGAGCTACGCGCTCTATCCGCACCTGTCCGTCTACGAGAACATCGCCTTCGGGCTGCGCCTGAAGAAGGTGCCGAAGGAGGAGATCGACAGACGCGTGCGCTCCGCGGCGCAGGTGCTCGATCTCACCCAATGGCTCGAGCGCAAACCGCGCAACCTCTCCGGCGGCCAGCGCCAGCGCGTCGCGATGGGGCGCGCGATCGTGCGTGAGCCGGCGGCCTTCCTGATGGACGAGCCGCTCTCGAACCTCGACGCGAAGCTGCGGGTGGCGATGCGTGCCGAGATCGCCCGCCTGCAGGCGGACCTCGGCGTCACGACGATCTACGTCACGCACGACCAGGTGGAGGCGATGACGATGGGCGACCGCGTCGCCGTCATGCGGAGAGGCGAGCTGCAGCAGGTCGCGCCGCCGCAGGAGCTGTACGACCGTCCGGTGAACGTGTTCGTCGGCGGCTTCATCGGCAGTCCGTCGATGAACCTGCTGCAGGGAAGGCTCGACGACGGCGATGGCGCCCTGACGCTGCGGCTCGGCGAGCAGGCGCTCGCGCTCGACGGCGAGATGCTCGCCGAGCGGCCCGCGCTGAGAGCGTGGGTTGGCCGCGACCTGATCGCCGGGATCCGCCCCGAGGAGCTGCACGACGCGGCGCTCGACGGCGACGCCTCGGAGAATCGTCGCCTGCGCATGCGCGTGCAGCTGCGCGAGGCGCTCGGCTCCGAGGTAATCGTGCACGCGCGGATCGCCGCGCAGGCTGCGAAGACCGAGCAGATCGAGGAGCTTGCCGAGGACCTCGGCGTGCGCACGCTCGACGGCGACGGGGGCGGGGAGGAGACGACGATCGTGGGACGCCTGTCGCCTCACTCCTCGGTACGTCAGGGGGAGACGGTGGAGCTCACTGTGGACACGCGCCAGCTGCACTTCTTCGATCCCGAGACTGGGCTCGGGATCTACGACGAAACCCCGACTGGAGGAGATCGACCGTGATGAAGCACCGTCTCCATCTGCATGTGCTGCTCGCCCTCGCGGCGGCGGCGCTGCTCGCGCTCGCCGGCTGCGGCGGCGGCGGCGACGACAACGGGGGCGGCGGCTCGTCCACCACCTCCGCCAACACCAACGTCTCCGGCACCGTGTCGGTCGTCGGCATCTGGACGGGTGACGAGCAGAAGTCGTTCCAGGCCGTGATCGACAGATTCAACGAGACGTATCCGAACGTGAAGGTGAAGTACACCTCGGCAGGTGACAACGTCCCGACCGTCGTCGGCACCGCGGTCGAGGGCGGCAACCCGCCCGACATCGCGACGATCGCCCAGCCGGGGCTCATCAGAGAGTTCCAGCAGAAGGGCGCCTTGAAGCCGATCGACTTCGCGAGATCGACGCTCGAGGCGAATTATCCGCCCGACTTCGTGAAGCTCGGGACGATCGACGGCAAGCTCTACACGTTCGTGTACAAGGGCGCCAACAAGTCGACTGTCTGGTACAACGTCTCCGCGTTCAGAAACGCCGGCGTGGAAGCGCCCACGACGTGGGACGAGTTCCTCAGAGACGGCAGAACGCTGAAGGCCTCCGGCGTCCCCGCGTACGCGATCGGCGGCTCGGACGGCTGGCCGCTCACCGACCTGTTCGAGAACATCTACCTGCGCCAGGCCGGGCCGGAGAAGTACGACCAGCTCTCGAGACACGAGATCAAGTGGACTGACCCCTCGGTCAGAGCAGCGCTCAGAACGATGGCCGAGGTCCTGAGCGACACGTCCAACCTCGCCGGCAGAGCGAGCGCGACGCAGACCGAGTTCACGACCTCGGTCGAGGACGTCTTCCAGGATCCGCCGAAGGCCGCGCAGGTGATCGAGGGTGACTTCGTCCCCGGCGTCGTCTCCAGCAAGACGAAGCTCAGAGCGGGCACGGGCTACGACGTGTTCCCATTCCCCTCGCTCGGCAGCGGCGGCGAGAACGTCGTCGTCGGCGGCGGCGACTCGATCACCGTCTTCAAGGACACGCCGGCGGTGAGAGCGTTCGTGAGATTCCTCGCCTCGCCCGAGGGTGCGCAGGCATGGGCCGAGCGGGGCGGCTTCTCCTCGCCGAACAGAGGCGTGGACGACTCCGCCTACCCGGACGACATCACGCGTACGGTCGCGACGGCGATCGCGAACGCGGACACGTTCCGCTTCGACATGTCCGACCTCGCGCCGGCCGCGTTCGGCGGCACGCCGGGGCAGGGCGAGTGGAAGATCCTGCAGGACTTCGCGTCGAATCCGAGCGACGTGAACGGCACCGCCACGAAGCTCGAGGCGTCCGCGGCGAGAGCGTACGGTCAGGGGTAAGGCATGGAGGCGTCGGCGCTTCCAGCATCAGGGACGGGCCGCCGCAGGCGCGAGCGGCTCGTCCCGCTGCTGTTCCTGGCGCCGGCGCTGATCTTCCTGCTCGTGTGGCTCGTCTATCCGACGGTGCGCACGATCGTGCGCTCGTTCTTCGGGCGCGACGGCGGCGACTTCGTCGGCCTCGACAACTACAAGGAGCTGTTCACCACCGAGACGCTGAAGACCGCGATCAAGAACAACGTGCTGTGGGTCGCGATCGTGCCGGCGTTCGTGACGGCGATCGGCTTGATCTTCGCCGTACTGACCGAGCGGATCCGCTGGTCGACGGCGTTCAAGACGGTCGTCTTCATGCCGATGGCGATCTCGCTGTTCGCGGCGGGCGTGATCTGGCGCGTGATGGACCAGACCGACCCGGCGCTCGGCACGGTGAACGCGTCGCTGAAGGTCGTGCACGACGCGTTCAGCTCGTCCGGGGCCTTGACGACTGCGCAGGCCTCGACGCCGGGACTCGTCGGCAGCCCGTCGAAGGGGTTCGTGCTGAGAGCGGTGGTGAGACCGGGCGGCGTCGCGCTGATGGGCCTCACCGCGATCCCGCCCGAGGAGGTGCCGACGGACGCGCCGGACGCCGTGAGACCTGTCCCGAGAGCGGGCGCGATCGACGGCACGGTGTGGCGCGACTTCAAGCCCGGCGGCGGCAGACCGGGAGTGGTGGAGTCCCAGGAGTCCGGGCTCGGCGGGGTGAGCGTGGAGCTGCTGAGAGCCTCGGGCGGTGGCGCGGTCGCCAGCGCGACGACCACCGACGATGGGTCGTTCTCGTTCGGCAAGGTTGCGCCCGGCTCCTACAGAGTCGGGATCGCCGCCTCGACGTTCGCGGCTCCCTACGAGGGGGTGAACTGGCTCGGGCCCAAGCTGATCACGCCCGCGGTGATGATCGCCTACGTCTGGGTGTGGGCCGGCTTCGCGATGGTGATCATCGCGGCTGGGCTGGCGGCGATCTCGCGCGAGGTGCTGGAGGCCGCGCGCACGGACGGGGCGACCGAGTGGCAGGTCTTCCGGCGCGTGACGGTGCCGCTGCTGGCGCCGGTCCTCAGCGTCGTGTTCATCACGATGGTGATCAACGTCCTGAAGGTGTTCGACATCGTGCTGTCGGTCGCGCCGCAGTCCTCGCAGGACGACGCGAACGTGATCGCGCTGGCGATGTGGCGCACGTCGTTCGGCGGCGTCAACGACTTCGGGCTCGGCTCGGCGATCGCGGTGTTCCTGTTCCTGCTCGTGCTGCCGGTGCTGGCGTTGAACGTGCGGCGATTCCGGCGGGAGCAGTGATGGTGGGTCACTGATGGAGGTGAGCGGCTGATGGAGGCATCGGGTCAGGCGGCGGGCCAGGCGGTGGCGCTTCCGCGCGAGCGGGCGCAGACGGGCGAGCCGTGGGCGGCGCGGATCGGGCGAACGGTCGCGCGCGGGCCGCTGAACATCCTGCTGGTGGTGCTCGCCGTCATGTGGCTGGTGCCGACGCTCGGGCTGCTGCTGACGTCGCTGCTGCCGGCGACCGAGATCACGCAGCAGGGTTGGTGGCACATCGTCTCCCAGCCGAGCCTCGTGACGTTCCAGAACTACAAGGACATCTTCAACAACCAGGCGATCACGAGCGCGCTGTGGACGACCGTGCAGATCGCGGTCGGCAACACCGTCCTGCTTGTGATCGTCGCCTCGCTGGCGGGCTACGCGTTCGCGTGGCTCGACTTCCCGGGGCGCGACTGGCTGTTCGTCGGCGTGATCGCGCTGCTCGTCGTGCCGCTGCAGGTGGCGCTGATCCCGATCTTCACGATCTACCAGGACACCGGCCTGTTCGACACGGTGCTCGGGCTCGTGCTGTTCCACGTCGCGTTCGGGCTGCCGTTCGGGATCTTCCTGATGCGCAACTTCTTCATCGGGATCCCAAGAGACATCATGGAGTCGGCGCGCATCGACGGGGCGTCGGAGTGGCGCATCTTCACGCGGCTGATCCTGCCGCTCGGTCTGCCGGCGATCGCGTCGCTGGCGATCTTCCAGTTCCTGTGGACCTGGAACGACCTGATCGTCGCGCTCACCTACGGGCGCAACACCCAGCCGCTGACCGTCGCGATCTTCTCCCAGACGCGGCAGTTCGGCTCGAACATCGAGCTGATCGCGCCGGCGTCCTTCCTGTCGCTGGCGATCCCGCTGCTCGTGTTCCTCGCGTTCCAGCGCTTCTTCGTGCAGGGGCTGCTGGCTGGGTCGGTCAAGTAGGCGGGGCGCTAGGAGTTCCGCCGCCGCCACTCGTCCTCCGCCGTCGGGCGGCGGACCGGGAAGCCGAGCATGTAGAGAATCCAGGTGCCCCACCCCATGGGCGGAGCGCCGGCGGGGGCGCCACGATGGCCGACCATCGGGCTCGGCAGTGTCGGCTCGGGCAGCCGCCGAGGGAGGTCTTCGTCGGTCTGGTGCATGGATCCGATGCTACGCGCCGGTCGCGATGGAAACGACCCACGCCAAGATCTCGATTGCAAGAAGCACGCTCCCTATGTTGAAGGTGGTCATCATTCGGTCCGAGGTGCGTCGATTGCGCGTGACGCTGGCTCCCATGCTCAGCGCCAACTCGCGCTGCAAAGGCGCCGGAGCGGACGGTGTCCGCTCGACGTAGTCGCCGATCAGCAATGCCGGGTGGATGGCGAACTCCCAGTCGCGTCTCGGAGACAGGATCGACAACGCGGCCGCAGCGACCCCGACGAAGGCCGCGATCGCGATCCACGCCGCCACGTCGAGTGCGTCGCGCGTGAGGACCGGCCCGCCGAGCAGCGACGTCACGACGGCGGCGGCGGAGATCAGCAGGCCGGCACGGGTAGAGAGCTGGGCGACCGCGCGCTCCTGCTCGTCGAGCGCGCGCCGGGCCTCTTCGAGGGCGATGGCGTAGCCGTCGGCGAGGGGCTCGGTGCTCGGCACCGGGCGAGCGTACGGACGGCCGTGTGACGAATCACCATGCGTTCGCCATACCATCGCGGCGATATGACGGAGACTCTCTACGGTCCCGACCTCGCCCACGTCCACGACGCGGCGTTCGGCGGGTGGGCGCGGGAGGCGGCGCCGTTCGTCTTGGCGCGGCTGCGGGAGGCCCGGATCGAGGACGGGCTCGTCGTCGACCTCGGCTGCGGCAGCGGGATCTTGGCGGCGGAGCTGCTCAGAGCGGGCCACGAGGTGCTCGGCGTCGACGCGTCGGACGAGATGCTCGCGCTGGCGCGAACGCGTGCCCCCGCGGCGAGGTTCAGACTGAGCTCACTGAACGACGTGGAGCTGCCGCCGTGCACTGCGATCACGGCCGTCGGCGAGGCGGTGAACTACGGCGGTCCGCCAAGCCTCGAACTGCTGTTCCGACGCGCGCATGCGGCACTCGAGCCGGGCGGCCTGCTGGTGTTCGACACCGCAGCGCCCGGGCGCGAGCCCGAGCTGCGACGCCGCGCTCACCACGAGGGCGACGGCTGGGTGATGCACCTGGAAGTCGGTGAGGACCCCGAGACCCGCACGCTGACCCGGCGCATCTCGCTCGTGCGCGACGGGCGCACCAGCGAGGAGGTCCACGTGCTGCGGCTGTACGCCCCGGACGACGTGGTCGAGTGGCTCGAGAGCGTTGGCTTCACGGCGACGCGATACCCGTCCTACGGTGCAGCGCGTGCGCTGCCGGGCGTGCACGTCTACGTCGCGACGCGCTCGCAGCGGTAGTACGGCTTGATGCGGCGATTCACGAACTCGCCGTGCGACTCGGCCTGCATCAGCGTCTCGTGCACGCGCTGCGAGACGCCGCGGTAGCGGTAGACCCCTCCGCCGACGTATTCGACCTCCAGCGTGCGCGTGCGGGCGTCGTAGCCGACGCTCTCGACTGCCCTCGACTCCACCGATAGGCGGTGCATTCGGCAGTCATACCCGCTCTCGGCGGTGACGGGCGCCGCCCTCCGGGCTAGGCTGCGCGGCATGCGACCACTGCTCCTGCTCGTCTCCCTGTCCGTCTTGCTCGCCTGCGCCGGCTCTGCGAGCGCCGCGAGATCCAGACCTCGTCGCGCGCCGACGTGCGCGGCCAAGGGCTCGACGACCGTTGCGCTCAACCCGCAGGCACGCCTCTACGTGCGCTCGCAGCGCGGCGACGGCGACCAGCATCTGCTGATCGGCTGTCTGCTGCGCAGCGGTCGCACGACCCAGCTCGACAGCTGGTTCAGCTGCGACTGCAGCCGCGGGGACGAGATCGGGCCGCAGGTCTGGCTGCGCGGCACGGTTGCCGCGATCAACCGCTGGGGCTGCCCGCCCGACCCGCTGGCCGGCGGCATCTGCAGTGGCAGCGCCCGCACGTTCGACCTGCGCACGCGCAGGACGCTGCGCAGAGCGAACACGGGCACGTCGGTCGCGGCGCTCGTGATCGGTCCGGGCGGTGCGTTCGCGTATGTCTCGAGCGGCGGCGCGGTCGCCAAGTCAGACGCGGACGGCGAGGAAGTCCTCGACGCGGCGTCGGGGATCGACCCGAGCTCGCTCGCGATCGCCGGTGCGCGCGTCTACTGGACCCGCGGCGGTGCGCCGCAGTCGGCGCTGCTGACGCCTTAGACGATCGCGCCGGCGGCGATCTCATCCAGACGCCTGTCGGCGCTCTGCGAGGTCCGCTCGATCGGTGGCGCGCGGCCCCGGGCTGGCGTCGGGCAGCAGCAGGAGCGCGCCGACGAGGAAGCCGACCGGGCCGAGGGCGGTGAGCGCCGAGTCATGGGCGGGGAATGACACGACAACTGTGATCGTATACGCTTGTAAGCTATGACGAACACTACCGACGACTCCACCCGGCGGGAGTGGGACGCGCCCGCCTACGACAGACTCAACGCGCCCATGAACGAGCGCGGCAACGACGCCGTCGCGCGGCTGCAGCTGCGCGGCGACGAGACGGTCCTCGACGCCGGCTGCGGAACGGGCGAGGTGACTGCGACCCTCCTGGAGCGCCTGCCGCGCGGACGGGTGATCGCCTTGGACGGTTCGCGGCAGATGCTCGACGCGGCGCGCGAGCGCTTCGCGGACGACGCGCGCGTCTCGTACGTGTACGCGGACCTCGGCGAGCCGCTCCCGCTGGAGCAGCCGGTCGACGCGATTGTCTCGACCTCGACGTTCCACTGGGTGCTCGACCACGACGCGCTGTTCCACCACCTCGCCGCGGTGCTGAAGCCCGGCGGACAGCTCGTCGTCGACTGCGGCGGCGCCGGCAACATCGCCGAGGTGCTGGACGTGCTGAGGGAGCTTGGCCATCCCGATCACCCGTGGAACTACGCCGGCGTCGAGGAGACGGAGGCGCAGCTGGCCGCCGCCGGCTTCGACCGCATGGACGTCCGGCTCGTGCCGCGCGTCACGCGCTTCGCGCCGGAGCAGCTCGAGCCGTTCCTGACGACCGTGGCGCTGCGCACGTACGCGACCGAGCTCGGGCCCGCGTTCATCCACGAGGTGGCCACGCGGCTCCGGGAGCCGGCGCTGCACTGGGTGCGGCTGGAGATCGTCGCGCGCCTCAGCGACGCGGACGCAACCGGGTGAGCGCGAGCGCGGCGAGGCCGAGCGTTGCGAGGAGCTACGGGCGACGCACCGCGCGACCGTAGCGCCTGCGTCAGACCGCTCCCGGCACGCGCACGCGCTCGCCCGGGAGCGTCGCCGCTCGCGTCACCAGCTCCGCCGTCAGCAGCGCACTCAGCAGCTGCACGAGCAGCAGCGTCAGCAGGACCGTGAGCTGGACGCGCGCCGCGGTCTCGGGGGAGGCGCCGCCGAGCACGAGGCCGACGAACGTGCCCGGCAGCGTCACGAGCCCGGCGCTGCGCGTCTGGTCGATCAGCGGCACGAGCGCGCCGGCGATCGCGCGGCGCGTGAGCGGGACGAGCGCGTCGCGGGCGCGGTCGCCGAGCGACAGACGCGCCTCGATCTCGTCCACCCCGGCGATCAGGTCCTCGACCAGGCGCCGGCCGGTGAGCGTCGTCGCGAGCATCGCGCCGCCGATCAGGATCCCTGCCGTCGGGATCGCCGCGCGCGGCGTGGCGGCGAACGCGCCGACCGCGAGCAGGACGCCGGTCGCGCCGAGCGCCGGCAGCGCGATCGCGCCGATCGCGATCCTGCGTGCGCCCGGCAGCGCGCGCATGCGCGAGCCGGCGGTGAGCGACGCGGTCAGCACCATCACCGCCACGAACGCGATCGCGAGCGCGGGCACGCGGAAGACGAGTGCGATCAGCGCGCCCACGACCGCGAGTTGCACGGCGGCGCGGCCGGCGGCGGTGAGCAGCGAGCGGCTGAGCCCGAGCCGCTGACGGTGTGCGAGCCATGCGGCGGCGAGCACGAAGGCGGCGCTCGCGAGGATCTGGGTGAGCGGCTGGCTCATGCAGGCTCCGCGCGCCCGGTCGCCTCGGGCGGGTCGGCGGCTCGGGGCTGCGACGAGACGGCGAGCAGGTCGTCAGGCGCGCCGGTGACGGCCGCCCCGTCGCGCAGCGCGACGACGCGGTCGCCCACGGCTGCCGCAAACGGAAGGTCATGCGTCGCGACGACGACGCCGAGGCCGGCCTGCGCAAGCGCGCGCACGGTGGCGGCGATGTGCTCCGTCGCGTCCGCGTCCAGCGCAGCGGTCGGCTCGTCGAGCAGCAGCAGCTCGGGCTCGCGCGTCAGCGCCCGCGCGAGTGCGACGCGCGCCCGCTCTCCGCCGGACAGCTCGGTGGCCGGGCGCTCGAGGAACGCGGCGCCGAGCCCCGCGTCGGCGAGCGCATGGGCGAGGCGGTCGGCGGAGGCGTCAGCGTCTGCCGGCAGGCCGTACGCCAGGTTCTCCCGCACGCTGCCCGGCAGCATCACCGGCGTCTGCCCGACCAGTCCGACACGGCGTCGCAGCAGGCATGGCTCCAGCGCCGCGGCGTCCTCGCCGTCGAGCAGCACCGTGCCGGCCTGCGGCACGAGCAGGCGGTTCAGGCAGCGCAGCAGCGTGCTCTTGCCGACGCCCGAGGAGCCCACGAGCGCGGTGACCGCTCCCTTCGGCGCCGCGAACGAGACGTCCCGCAGCACGACGCGCTCGCCGTGGGCGACGGCCAATCCGCGCACGACGAGTCCGCTCGGGTCGCTGCGCGTCGCGGTCACCGGCCGAACGCTAGCTGGGCGCTCAGCCGTCCACGAGCAGTCCGCGCATCGGACCGATCAGACGCTTCGTGCGGCGGGAGACGGCGGGCAGCTCCATCAGCCGGTGCGTACGCGGCTGCTCGGCGCGGTGCAGGCGCAGTTGCTCCTGCGCGATCGGGCGCCACAGCTCGTCGATCACGCGCGCCGGATCGCCGTCGACCTGCTCGACCGACAGCTCCAGATGCTCCGCCCACAGCTCCAGCCGCGTACGGCGCGCGAGCTGCTCGTCGCACGTGAGCACGTTCATCTCCGTGTCGTTGAAGAGGGAGTGCTCGTTGAGGTTCGCCGAGCCGACCGTCAGCCAGCGGTCGTCCACGATCCCGACCTTCGCGTGCACGTAGAGCGCGTGCGTCTGCGTCCCGCTGCGGCAGCTGATCGTCGCCGCCAGCAGGCGCCGGCTGGTGCGCGCGGCCTCGACGAGCCGGCCGAGCTGGCCGCGCGTCGTGTCGGCGCCGTTGTTCGGGCGCGCCGGCAGCAGCAGCACGAGGCGGAACGCGTCGGTCGGCGGGTCCTCCAGCTTGGCGGCGAGGATCTCGGCGATCTCGGTCGACCACAGGAACTGGTTCTCGAGGTAGATCAGCTCCTGCGCCGAGCGCAGCGCGCGGACGTACGCGTCGAGGATGCGGAAGTCCCCCTTGGGGACGAAGTCGTAGGTGCCGTCGGGGACGGTGCGCAGGACCTGGACGGTCGTCTCGCCGGCCGGCGGCTGGACGCGCGGCGGCGGCAGCCGCTCCTTTGCGACCTCCTGCCAGCGCGCGCGGAAGTGCTCGGCGACGTCGGCGACGGCCGGCCCGTGGAGGCGGGTCGCCACGTCGTGCCAGCCGAGGCGCCCCTCGGCCGGGTGCTCGGTGTGATCCCAGCGGTCGCCTGAGAGCGAGGTGAGGTCGATCCCACCGACGAACGCGACCTCGTCGTCGACGATCACGAGCTTCTCGTGGTGGCAGTGCATCGTGCGCTCGCGCGCGTCGAGCACGCATCTGATGCGCGTGCCGTCCGTCAGCTCGCTGTGGATCTGCTTGACGTCGGCGCGCTTGGGCTCGAACACGGGCGCGGGCGGGCCGGCCCACACGAGCACGCGCACGTCGACTCGCTGCGCCAGCTCGGCGAGCAGGTCACGCAGGATCGTGGGGGAGCCGCCGTCGCGGTCGAGCGCGAACGAGGGTGTGACGTGCCAGCCGGCGATGTGAACGTGCGATCTGGCCTGCTTCAGCGCCGCGCAGATCTCGCCGATCGCGCGCTCCCCGTCCACGAGCACGTCGAGGTGGTTGCCGCCGCGCGGCGGCGGGTCGCCCTCCGCCCACAGGCCGCTGCCCGGCGGCGGGTCGAAGACGTGCGCGTGGCCGAGCTTCGCGAGCCGGCGGCGGTGGTGCTTGCGCACCTGCCGCTCCAGCTGTTCGCCGACGACACGGTCGACGCGCTCGACCGTGTCGGGAATGACGGTCATCGAGCAGGGCATACCCGCGAGTCGCGCGGCTTGCGCGCAAATTTACGTCGTCAGGGCGCTTGCGCGCTCGTGCTCGACGCGCGAGCCGCTGCGGCCCTTCACGACGCGCAGGCGCGCGGGGATGCGCTGGCGCAGCTCGGCGACGTGGGAGACGATGCCGACCGTTCGACCGCCCTCGCGCAGCTGGTCGAGCACGTCGAGCACCTGGTCGAGCGTGCGCTCGTCGAGCGAGCCGAAGCCCTCGTCGACGAACAGCGTCTCCAGTCGGCTGCCGCCGGCCTCGGCGGCGACGACGTCGGCGAGGCCGAGCGCGAGCGCGAGGCTGGCGAGGAACGTCTCGCCGCCGGAGAGGGTGGCGGGCGGGCGCTGCTGGCCGGTCCAGCCGTCGACGATGCGCAGCTCGAGGCCGGCGCGGCGCTCTCCGCGCGCCCGCTCGTCGGTGTGGATCAGCTGGTAGCGGCCGTTCGACATCCGCTCCAAGCGGATCGTCGCGGCGGCGGCGACCTCCTCCAGGCGAGCGGCGAGCACGTAGGCGGAGAGGCGCATGTGGAGGCGGTTGCTGGCAGCGGAGCCGTCGACGAGACCGGCGAGCTCCTTGACCGTGCGCTCGCGCTCGGCGATCGGCTCGAGCTCGTGCAGCGCGCTCTGGATCTCGTCGGCAAGGCGGCGGAGCGCGGTGAGGCGCTGGTCGGCCAGCGCGTGACGGCGGGTCGCCTGCTCGTCGGCCTCGACCGCTGCGGAGGCGCTGGCTTCGAGGGCGGGCAGGTCGGGAGCGGCGGCAGTCGGCGACGAGACGCCGTCGCCGTCCCCGGTCGTGGAGCCCGCAGGGTCGGCGTGCGCGATCTCGTGCGCGAGCTGGCCGGCGAGCGCTCGGCGTTCGGAGAGCCCTTCGTCGTAGTCCTCGATGCGCTGCGCGAGCGCCGCCTGGGCGTCCTCATCGAGCAGCGCGGCGCGGGCGGCTTGCGCGTCGGCGAAGCCGGCTTCGCGCGCGGCCGCCTCCTGCTCGGCCGCGGTCGCCTCGGCGCGCAGCGCCTCGGCCCGCGCCGCGATCGACGGCGCGTCCCCGCGCGCCGCCTCGATGCGTCCACGGTCTGCCGTGAGCGCGGCGCTGCGCTCGGCATGGGTGGCGCGGGCGGTCGCCTCGGCCTGGGCGGCCTCGCGCCGGGCCCGCTCGTGCTCGGTGACCTGGGCTGCCAACGCGGTGAGGGACTGCTCGGCCGTCGGCAGGCGGTCTGCCATCGCACGGGCCGCAGCCAGCTCGGCGTCGAGCGATGATGCCTGTTCCATGAGCTTGTCGACGGGGTCCTCGCCCGCGACGGCGCGCGCCGCGGCGATGGCCGCCTCGACGCGGGCGACGTCCTGCTCGGCCGCTTGGCGGGCTTGCGCCGCCTGCTCGTGGGCGGTCTGGGCGTGCTGTTCGCGCTCGGCGAGCGTGGTGGGCGGCTCGGCGGTCGCCGGCCGCTGCGGCGGATGGGCGGCGAGGGGGGAGGGATCGGCGTTGGTGACGTGATGGGCAGGTGCGGGGTGCTCGGTCGAGCCGCAGACCGTGCAGGGCTCGCCCGGCTCCAGCCCCGCCGCCAGCTCGGCGGCCATCCCGCTCAGACGCCGCTCGCGCAGGTCGAGCCAGGCGGCGTGGGCGATCTGCTCGGCGTCGACCGTTCTGCGCCGGCGGTCCTGTGCTCTGGTCAGCTCTGTTGCCAGTCGGTCGCGCGCGGCGGCCTGATGGGCTCGCTCAGCGGCGGCCTGCGCCTCGGCCTGGAGGTGCTCCGTCTGGGCAGCGGCGTCGCGCGCCTGCTGCACGACGGCTTCGAGGGCGGCCCGCTCGTGAGCGGCGCCCTCGATCGCCGCGGCCGACGCTTGCGCCCGAGCCGCCGCCTGGTCCGCCTGCGCCGCGAGCGTCGCCAGCTCCGCGTCGGCCGCCGCCAGCCGCTCCTCGACCACCACCAGCGCGTCGAGCGCCCCAGCCTCGCCACGAGCGGCGGCGGCGCGGAGGCGCAGGTCGGCGGTGGAGGTGTGTCTTTTAGGGGGTCTATAGGACCCCCTGAACGACACAGGTCTGCTGGTCGCGAGGAGCGCTGCGAGCGGGGCGGCGCGGCGGGCGTCGGCGAGCTCCGCTTGGGCGGCGTCGCGAGCGGGGCGGCGGTCCTCCCAGGTGGCCAGCTCCGCAAGCGCTGCCGCGTGGCGGGCGCGGCGCTCGGCCAGCTCGCGTGCGGCGGCGAGCGCCTGCTCGGCCTCGGCGCGTGCGGCGCCGGCGGCCGTGCGGGCGTCGGCGGCGCTGAACAGCTCAGCGTCGGCGCGCACGCCGAGGCCGGCGACCCACTCGGCGGCGAGGTCGAGGCTCTCCGGGACGAGCTCGCCGGAGACCTCGGCGACCTTCGCCAGCAGCTCGCGCACGCCCTGGGACGCGCGCTGCAGCTCCGCCCACGCGGCCTTGCGGCGGTCCGTCAGCCAGTGCTCGACGCGCGTGAAGCGGTCGGTGCCGAAGAGGCGTTCGAGGACGGCCTGCCGCTCGCCGCTGTCGGCGCGCAGGAACGTCGCAAACTCGCCTTGGGGCAGCAGCACGACCTGGCAGAACTGGTCGCAGGACATGCCGAGCAGGTGGTCGAGCTCGTGCCGCGCCTCGTCGGGGCGCGCGGCGAGCGTGAGCCACTCGCCGCTTGCAGGATCGAGCTCCTGGACGGTGCACGTGTGGGACTCTCTCGTCAGCCCCTCTCCGCGCAGCTTCGGGCGCTCCTGAGCCGGGCTGCGGACGATTCGCAGCCGCCGCTCGCGCAGCGTGACCTCAAGCTCGACCTCGGTGCGCGTGCCGGGGTCGGCGTGGTCGCTGCGCAGGCGGGCATCCCGGGCCCGTGCGCCCGGGACCTGGCCGTACAAAGCGAACGCCACGGCGTCCAGCAAGGTGGTCTTGCCGGCGCCGGTGTCGCCGTGCAGCAGGAACAGGCCGGACTCGCCGAGCGTGTCGAAGTCGACCTCTTCGCTGCCGGCGAAGGCCTGGAAGGCGGTCAGGCGCAGGCGGTGCAGGCGCACGGCGGCCGGCCTCGGCTCAGGCGGCCAGCTCCGCCACCCGCCGCGCGGTGAGCGCGTCGCGCAGCAGCGCCAGCTCGTCGTCATCCGCCGCGCGGCCGCGCGTGTCGGCGACGAAGCGCTGCACCAGCTCGTCGTCGTCCAGCCCGCGCAGGCGCTGGTAGGAGTCGCCCGGCAGGGCGCCGGCGCCTTGCGGGTCGAACGCGAGCGCCACGGCGAACGGGAAGCGGCGGCGCAGGCGCTCCATCGCGTCCGCCGGGCGGACGGGGTCGGTCAGCGTCGCCTGCACCCAGGCGCCCTCGCGGTCGGCGAGCCGCGGGTCGGCGAGCAGCTCGTCGAGCGTCCCGCGCAGGTTCGCAAGCGCGCGCGGGACCGGACACGGCAGCAGCTCGACGAGCGGCAGCGCGCCCGCCGTCACCTCGACGACCGCGACGGACTTCGCCTGACCGGCCTCGGAGAACGAGAACGCCAGCGGCGAGCCGGAATACCGACCCAGGCCGCCGCCGACGACCTGCGGGCCGTGCAGGTGGCCCAGCGCGGCGTAGTCGATTCCGTCGAACACCCATGCCGGCACGTTCGACGCGCCGCCGACCGCGAGGTCGCGTTCGCTCTCGCTCGGCATCCCGCCGGCGACGAACGCGTGGGCCATCGCGACCGTCGGGCCGCTCCGCCGCGCGGCGTCCTCGCGCACGCGCGCCATCGCGGCGCTCATCGCCGCCGCATGCGTCCGCTCCTCGATGCCCAGCGTTTCGCGCACCAGGTCCGGCTCGAGGTAGGGGATCGGGTAGACCCAGCCGTCCGCGAGGGGGATGGGGGTGGAGGCGGCGAGCGGATCCGTGGCGATGTGCACGCCCGCGCGCGCGAGCAGCTCCGCGCCGAAGCCCAACCGCGCCGCCGAGTCGTGGTTGCCGGAGATCGCCACCACCGGCGCGTGCTCGGATAGCCGCGCCAGCGCCTCGCTCGCCAGCCGCACGGCGTCGACCGGCGGCAGCGCGCGGTCGTAGAGGTCGCCGGCGATCAACACACCGTCCACGTCCGCGGAGCGCGCGGCGTCCACGACGAAGTCGACGAACGCCGCCTGCGCGGACAGCAGGTCCTCGCCGTGGAAGGCGCGGCCGAGGTGCCAGTCGGCGGTGTGGAGCAGGCGCATGGCCTCAGAGGGTGCTCCCCGAGCCGGACGGATGCGCGATGCTTCACGGCCATGAGGCGCCCCCATCGTCTGCTCGGCCGCCTCGCGACCGTCGTGCTGCTCGACACGGGCGCACTGCTCCTGCTGAGCGCGATCCTGCCGGGGTTCCATGCGGACAGCTTCGGCGCCGCGCTGATCCTCGCCGCGCTGCTCGCGCTCGCGAACGCGCTGATCTGGCCGCTGCTGATCCGCGTCGCACTGCCGTTCACGGTCATGACGCTCGGCCTCGGCGCGCTGATGCTGAACGCGGTCGTGCTGCTGGCGGTCGCCCAGATCGACTACGGCGTGCACGTCGACGACTTCTGGACCGCGGTGATCGTCACGCTTGCGCTGACCGCGATCAGCTCGATCGCCGCCGCCGTGCTCGCGCTCGACAGCGGCGACCTGTGGACGCGCCACGTCGTCGTGCGCCAGCTCAAGCGCACGCAGCTGGCCGTCGAGAGCGACGTCCCCGGCGTCCTGTTCCTGGAGATCGACGGGCTCGCGCACGACGTGCTGCGCCGCGCGCTGCGCGACGGCAACGCGCCGACGCTCGCGCGCTGGGTCCACGACGGCGGCTACCGGCTGGAGCGCTGGGAGACCGACTGGTCCTCGCAGACGGGCGCCTGCCAGGCAGGGATCCTGCACGGCTCCAACCAGGACATGCCCGCGTTCCGCTGGTGGGAGAAGGAGCACGGCAAGCCGATCGTCACGAACCACCCGCGCGACGCGGCCGAGCTGGAGCGGCGTCACTCCGACGGGAAGGGGCTGCTGCACGGCGATGGCGCCAGCCGCGCGAACATCCTCTCCGGCGACGCGCCGCACTCGATGCTGACGATGAGCACGGTGCTCGACCGCGGCCGCCACGGGCGCCTCGGGCAGGACTACTTCGCCTACTTCGCCAGCCCGTATGGCGTCGCGCTGACGGTGCTGCGCTCGTTCGGCGAGGTCTTCGCCGAGCGCCGGGCGGCGATCGAACAGCGCCGCCGCGACGTGCAGCCGCGCATCAAGCGCGGCGTCTCCTACGCCTTCGTGCGCGCGTACGCGACCGTCGTGCAACTCGACCTGCAGGTCGCCGCGGTCACCGCCGACGTGCTCGCCGGACGGCCGGTCGTCTACACGACCTTCCTCGCCTACGACGAGGTCGCGCACCACTCCGGCGTCGAGCGGCCCGACACGCTCGCGGTGCTGCGGCGCGTGGACCGCGCGATCGCGCGGATCGCCGACGCCGTCGAGCACGCGCCGCGCCCGTACAGGCTCGTCGTGCTGTCCGACCACGGGCAGTCGCAGGGCGCGACGTTCCTGCAGCGCTACGGCGAGACGCTCGAGCAGCTCGTCCAGCGCCATGCGGGCGATGCGCAGGTGCAGGCCGAGATGGGCGGCGGGGAGGAGGGGCGCGGCTCGCTCGACGCCGGCCTCGCCGAGCTGGCGAGCCGCCCGACGGTGACCGGCCGCACGGCGAAGGCGCTCGCCGGCGCGCGCGACGGCCAGAGCGAGTTGGGGCTGGGCGAGGAGGCGGCCGCCTTGGAGAACGGGGCGCTGCCCGAGATCGCCGTGATGGCGTCCGGCAACCTCGGGCTGATCTCGTTCCCGCGCGAGCCCGGCCGCGTCACGCTGGAGCAGATCGAAGCGCGCCGCCCCGGCCTGCTCGACGCGCTGCGCACACACGAGGGGATCGGCTTCCTGCTCGTGCGCTCCGAGCGCGACGGTGCGGTCGTGCTGGGCCCGCGCGGGCGCCGGCTGCTCGACCGCGACGACGAGTCCGCGGTCGTGGGCGAGGACCCGCTCGCGCCGTTCGGCCCGCGCGCCGCCGAGCACGTGCGCCGCACCGACCGCTTCTCCACCTGCCCGGACGTCGTCGTCAACAGCGCCTACTGGGCGGACATGGACGAGGTCGCCGCCTTCGAGGAGCTCGTCGGCTCGCACGGCGGCCTCGGCGGCGGGCAGGCGCATCCGTTCGTGCTGCACCCGGCCGACCTGCCGTGGTCGGAGGACGAGGTCGTCGGCGCGGAAGCGCTGCACCGGCTGTTGTGCGGCTGGCTCGCGCAGCTCGGCCAGGAGGGCTACGCGGACGCCGGCGCCGAGCGCGGCTCCTCGAGCGTCAGCGCCTCGCCGACGGCGAGCGTGGCCACGCGCACGTCCGGCGCCGCACGCCCGACCTGAGCCGCGAACGCCTGCGCCGGCGCGCTCAGCGCCGCGCCATGGCGCCAGCGCGTGCCGAGCGGGAGGAAGGTCCCCCAGTGGATCGGGATCACGACCTGCGGCGCGACGAGCGCTGCCGCACGCGCTGCGGAGGTCGGATCGAGGTGGCCGGGCCCAAGCGACGGGCCCCAGCCCCAGATCGGCAGCAGCGCGACGTCCACGCGCCCGCGCAGCTGCTCCATGGCCGGGTCCAGCGCGGTGTCGCCGGCGAACCACACGCGCTCGATCAGGAAGCCGAGCGCGTCGTGCTCGGCGCGGTGCGGGAAGCGCTTCGTCGGATGCCAGGCCTGCACCGCCGCGACCTCGGCGCCGCCGACGGCCGCGGTGTCGCCGGCGCCCAGCTCGCGGACGCCGCCGAAGTCGAGCCCGCGCAACAGCGGCCCAGCGCCGCGCGGCACGATCGCCTCCGTCTCCGCGCGCGCGAGCGGGCGCAGCGAGGGGCGGTCGAGGTGGTCGTGGTGCGCGTGCGAGATCAGCACCGCGTCGACCGGGTCGACCGCGACGGTTCCCCCCGGCGTCGGTGCATGGCGGCGCAGGTGCGCGACGCGCCCGCGCAGGACGGGGTCCGTCAGCAGCCGCACGTGGGCGGGCGGGCCCGTCTCCAGCAGGACGGTCGCGTGGCCGAGCCAGGTGATGCGGCGCATGCGCTCAAGCGTCGCACACCGCGCCGGGATGGAAGCGGGCCTGCGCCCCGGCGTCGGGCGGAGCGCAGGCCGGTGTCGCTCCCGTTGGAGGGTCAGGGAGTGCGGGGCGGGGCGCCCCAGCCGAGCGGAGGTCCGCCGGGGCCGCCTCGCCCGTCGTGCCGGCCGAGCGGGCCGGGCGGGCCGGGCGCTCTGCCGTTCACGAGGTCGGCGACGTGCTCCTGCACCTCTCTGAGGATCTGGTCGCGCTGGTCGGACGTGAGCTTTCTGGCGGCGACCGCTCTGTCGAGGCGCGTCTTCGCCTCGTCGACGAGTGCCTGCTCGAGGCCGTCGACGGACTTGCCCTGCACTCTCGCGACGTCGGCGAGTGACGTGCCGCTCTGCAGCTGTCTCGCAAGCGCGGCTCTCGTGAGGCCGAGGTAGTCCGCAGCCGCGGAGAGGCCGGCGTCGAACGGACCGTGGCCGGGGCCGCCCATCGGCCCGCCGAAGCCGGGCCCGTGACCGTCCGGTCCACCCGGCCCACCCAGCGGCAGGCCGTCCTGCTTGACGTGCTGCTTGATCTGATCGGCCTGCTGCTGCGTCAGCTTGCCGTCCTTGACTGCCTGGTCGAGCTGGTCGCCGAAGGCGCCCTCGAGCGCGGATCTCAGCTCGCCGGGGCTCACGTTCAGCCGCCCTGCGGCGTCTCTCAGCAACGCGTCGCGCTGGTCGGTGCCGGTCGCGGCGGCGTAGGCGACGCCGCCGCCCGCCGCCGCCAGCGCCACGGCGGCTCCGATCGCGACGGTGCGTTTGCGTGTGCGGTCCACGTTCACGTGCTCCTCGGTCGATGACAGAAGGACTGAGGGCATGGCACCACGCCAGCCTGAGAGCGGGCTGGGAGTTGCGCTGGAGGAGGCTCAGGTGAACCGCGACCAGGCGGATGGCCGATAGCCTCCGGTGCCCGGCGATCGGACGAGGAGCGCAGCGGGATGAAGGCGGGAGCGATGCTGGCGGTCGCCGCAGCGGTCGGCATGCTGGCGGTGGCCGGGGTTCCGGCGGCGGCGATCCAGGCGAGCCGGCCTGACGGCGCCCGCCGCTCGCTCGACGTGCGCGACGGTGCGCGCGCCCCCGTGCCGGCCGACGTGCGCGACGCCCGTCACGCGCTCGCCCGGCGACTCGGGATCGAGGGCCACGCGTCGACGGACCCGGTTGGCGGCGGCCTCCGCGTGCTCGATCGCACGGACGGCTTCCTCAGCGGTCCGCGCGCCGGCGACCCGGCGGACGTGGCGCTCGCGTACGTGCGCGCGCACGCCGACGCGTTCGGGCTCTCCGATGACGATCTCGCCGCGCTGCAGCTGGTCGACCGCTCGATCTCGAACGACGGCGTCACCCACCTTGCCTGGATCCCCCAGAGCGCCGGCGTGCCGGCGTACGACAGCGCGCTGCGCGTCCACGTCGCGCGCGACGGGAGCGTCGTCGCGGCGAGCGGCCCGCCGCTCGGCGGGCTGGCGGTCCGGTCGACCACGCCGCGGCTGACGGCCTCGCAGGCGCTCGCCGTCGCCGGGGACGACGTCGGCGCTCCGGCAGGGCTGCCACGGGCGACCACACGCGCCGGCGCGCAGCGTGTCACGTCGTTCGCGAACGGCGACCGCGCGAGCCTCGTCGCGTTCCAGGCGCCGGACGGCGACCGTCTCGCGTGGCGCGTCACCGTCGCGGGTCGTGACCCCTACGTCTATGACGAGGTCGTCGACGCGACGAGCGGCGCGATCCTCGCGCGCCACTCGCTCACGGACTTCGCCGTCTCGCATGCCGACGTCTTCCCGTACCACCCTGACGCGGCGGTCGGCGGCAGCGAGCTGCAGGTCGACATCGGCCCGTGGCTGGACGCGTCGGCGACCACGCTCACCGGCCCGAGCGCGCACGCCTACGCCGACAACAACGACAACGACGTGACGGACGCCGGCGAGGACATCGGCCCCAGCGCCGGCAGCGACTGGCTGTACCCGGTGCAGTCGGTCGCGCCCGGCAGCGGCGTCGGCTGCACGCCCTGGTCGTTCTGCAGCTGGGGCGGGACGGCGGCCACGCTGGGTACCGAGGCGATCAACCGCGCGAACGCGACGACGCAGCTGTTCTACCTCGTCAACACGTTCCACGACTGGCTCGCCGCCGCGCCGTTCGACTTCACGAGCGGGTCGGGGAGCTTCGACGGCGGCAGCGACCCGCTCGAGGCGCAGGCGGACGATGCGATCCCCGACGGGCCGAGACACTTCGTCAACAACGCGAACATGTCGACGCCGCCCGACGGGCAGTCGCCGACGATGCAGATGTACCTGTGGACAAATCCGGCGGTCAACGGCAGCGACGACGCCACGGTCGTCTTCCACGAGTACACGCACGGGCTCTCGAACCGCTTGATCGGCGACGGCGACGGGCTCGAGGGCAAGCAGTCGGGGGCGATGGGCGAGGGCTGGAGCGACTGGTACGCGATGGACTACCTCGTCCAGCAGGGGTACGTCCCCGACACGGCGAGCGACGGCGAGGTCGTGGTGGGCGAGTACGCCACCGGCGACAGAGCACGCGGGATCCGCACGCAGCCGCTCGACTGCGTGGTCGGGTCCGCGACCCCGGTCTGCGGGGGCAGCGCGCTCGCCGGGCATGCCGGCGGCTACACCTTCGCCGACCTCGGTCGCGTCGGCGGCGACAACGCGACCACGCCCTCGTTCGAGGTGCACGACGACGGTGAGATCTGGTCGGAGACGCTGTGGGACCTGCGCAAGGGGCTCGGCGCGCTGGTGGCGCGCAGAGTGGTGACCAACGCGATGCGCCTGTCACCGAGCGACCCGTCCTTCCTGGAGGAGCGCGACGCGATCCTCCAAGCGGACCAGACCGGCTACGCCGGCGCGCACCATGATCAGCTGTGGCAGCTGTTCGCCGCCCGTGGCATGGGCTACGGCGCCCGCACGGCAAGCGCCGACGCGACCTCTTCCGAGGCGTCCTTCTCGGCCACGCCGCTGCTCGCGACCGCGACGACGATCGCCGACCCAGCGCCGCTCGGCGACGGCGACGGGGTTGCCGAGCCGGGCGAGAGCGTCGCGCTGTCGGTGACCCTGCACAACCCGTCGACGGGGAACCTGACGAACGTCGCCGCGACGCTGACGACGAATACGCCCGGCGTGCAGGTCGGCGCGGCGCCCACCGCCTGGGGCACGATCGCCACGGGCGCCAGCGCCGCGAACGCGACGCCCTTCGCGGTCACGGTGCCGGCAGTCGCGCAGTGCGGCGGCGAGGTGGTGCTGACGCTGCACGTGACGAGCGACCAGGGAAGCGTCGACCTGCCGGTGCGGCTCGCGCTCGGGAGCGGTGGCGACGCCGTCTTCGCGACGGCGCCGAACCTCGAGCTGGCGATCCCCGAGAGCGCCGGCACGCCCGTCGGCTCGACGCTTGCCGTCCCCACGGCGGGCCGCATCCGTCACCTGCGCGTGACGTTGAACGTCACGCACGGCTGGGTGGGCGACCTGCGCGCGCGGCTGACGTCGCCGAGCGGCACGACAATCGACCTCTTCCAGCGCCCCGGGTCCGGCGAGATCGGCTCCGGCCTCACGTGGGACGCGAACCCCGTCACGTTCGACGACGCGGCCGCGTCCTCGGTCCAGGACCTCCCCGACGGGCCCGGGACGCTGACCGGGACGTTCTCGCCCGACGAGCCGCTCGCGCGCTTCGCGTCGGAGGAGCGAGCCGGCACCTGGACGCTGCGGATGAGCGACGGCGTCGACGACGGCGCTCCCGCCGGCGAGCGGACGCTGCACGGCTGGAGCATCGAGACGGACGTCCCGAGCTGTGCGACGAGCGTCGGGGGAGGCGGCGGCTCCGGCGGTGGGGGCGTCGGCGGGTCCGCGAGCGGCGGGTCCTTGAGCGGCGGCTCCGCGAGCGGCGGCGGACCCGGCGTCGTCGCATCGCTCGGCCGCTCCACCCGCAAGGCGAGGTTGAACGCCCGCAACGCGTTCACGTTCGCCTTCCTCGCGACCCCCGGGCTGCGCGGCAGCATCCGCTTCACGCTCCCCAAGCACGGCAGGACGAAGGCGATCGCGTTCGGTAGACGCTCGTTCGTCGTGGCGCCGACCGGGCGCGTGAGACTCACCACGAGCGTCGCCGGCAGAGCGCTCGCGCAGCTGCGCAGGCGTCACACGACCAACGTGAGCGTGACGATGGTGCTGGGCGGCACGTCGTTCACGCGCAGCGTGAAGCTCACCGCGCCGAAGCCAAGACGTCGCCACCGGCGCTGAGCCGCCAGGCGAAGACCACGGCGGAGACCGCCGTCGCGAGGTTGAGGCTGGAGACGCCCGGCCGCATCGGCAGGCGCAGGCGCGCGTCGGCGCGCGCGAGCAGCGCGTCGGACAGGCCGTGGCGCTCGGTCCCGAACGCGAGCACCGCGTCGGACGGCAGCGCCGCCGGGTCAAGCACGTCGCCGTCCGGGTCGAGCGCGAGCAGCGGGCGACCCGCCGCGTCGGCGGCCAGCGCCGCGACGAATTCGTCGTCGCGCCCGACCGGGAGCGCGAAGTGCAGGCCGGCCGAGCCGCGGAGCACCGCCGGGTCCCACGGGTCGTGCATGCCCGTCGTCACGACGCCCGCCACGCCGGCTCCGGCCGCCACGCGGACGACGGCGCCGACGTTGCCGAGGTCGCGCGGGTCCTCCAGCAAGACGATCGGGCCGGCGCCGCGGGCGGCTCGCAGCGCGGCGCCGTCGAACAAGGGCCGCCGCGCCAGTGCGAGCACTCTCGTGTAGGGGACATGCGGCACGAGTGTCCTCAGCAGCTCCGCTGGCACCGGCTCGCCGGCGAGCCCGCGGAATCGTCCGCACAAGTCCGGCGCGAGGTCCGCCGCCAGCCGCTCGAGCGCCTCGGGGTCCGCCGCGGCGACGACCTCCACCTCGGCGCCGAAGCGCAGCGCGTGCTTGAGCGCGTGGAAGCCTTCGAGGATCGCGAGCCGCTCGTCCGCGCGCGCTCGCTGGAAGCGCTCCGTCAGCCCGCTCACGCGACGAACGGCCGGTCGGCCCGCGGCAGGGCCGCCAGCGTCGCGTCGCGGCTGACGGCGTGGATCTCGTCCGGGATCGCCTCCAGGCGCACCTTGCGGATGAAGTCGAGCTCGGCGCCGAGCGGCTTGAAGAAGTCGTCGTAGTGGGTCGGGACGACGACGCGCGGGTCGAGCCTCGGCAGCACGCGCTCCCAGTAACGCGGCGTCACCGCGCGCCCCGCGACGCCCGCGAGGAACACGTCGACCGGCTCGGCGCGCAGCGCCTCGTCGACGAGGTTCGCGCTGCCCTGGTGGTAGAAGCTGATCCCGCCGACCTCGATGCGGATTCCCCACACCTGCCCGCAGCGGTAGGCGCCGGGCGTGAGGCCGTGCAGGTGGTCGCAGCTCAGCTCCCCGTCGAACGGCACGCGCCGGCCGAGGATCAGCTTCGAGTGCGCGCTCGGGGTGAAGGAGACGACGAACGGGCCGAGCTCGTAGCGGCGGTACGGCTCGACCTCGACCGCCAGCCCGCCGAGCCCGTGGAGCCGCATCAGTCTCACGAGCGACTCGGACCCGTAGGCGGGGGCGTGGAAGCGCTGCGCGATCGCGGGCGCGTCGACCGCGTGGTCGAAGTGCGTATGGCCGACGAGCACGCCGGCGACGTCGTCCACGCCGGCCGCACCCGCCCGGCCGACGTAGCGGTCGAGCAGCGCCGGATCGGGCAGCGCCTGCCTGCGCAGAAGCAGGCTGCGCAGCGGCACGCGCGAGATGTACGGGTCGATGAACAGGGAGACTCCCTCGTACGTCATCCGGTACCCGGAGACGCCGAGCCACTCAAGCTGCAGCCCGCGCGGCAGGGCCAACGGCACGGCCTCGAGGCCGCGCAGCGCGTTTGCGTCGTCGCGCGGTGCGGGCATCGGCCGACCGTACCGGACGTTCGTCCACGGGCGCCGCAGCCCGGAGGCCGCCGGTACGCCGAAGCGTTCGTTTGGTCACGGGAAGCTGTGCAATAGCCGCCCTCGCGCGGATCGGGCGCGAGCATCCGGCGCCCAGCGGGGAGGGCTCTGCGAGCAGGAAGACGAGGCGCGCAAACGATCGGGAGGTTTGACATGCGACGTCGTTCGACGAGGATCGCCGGCGCGCTGACGGTCGCGCTCGCCTGTGCTGCCGCTGCAGCGCCGGCGACGCAGGCTGCGGAACCGACGGACGCTGCGCCGGCCGCACAGGCCAGTGCGCTGACGGGCACGCTCGGCGCGACGCTGGGCGACCTGCTCGGCAGCGGGACCGAGCGCCAGCAGCTGCAGAGCCTGCTCACCCAGCTGCAGTCAGGGCAGGCGCCGACCGGCGCGCAGCTCGCGCCGTTGCAGGATCTGCTCGTCCAGCTCGCCGCCACGCCGGCGCTGCCGGCCGACGTGCAGGCGCTGGTGGCCCAGGTCGCGGCTCTGCTCGGGTCCGGACCGGCCGGCGAAGCGCTCGACCCGGCGCTGCTGATGCCCGTCGCAACGCTGCTGCGCGACCTGGCCGGGACGTCAGGCGTGCCGGCGGACGCGTCGACGCTGCTGAACCAGCTCGCCGACCTGCTCGACGGCAGCGGTGCGGCACCCGGTCTGCCGGTGGACGCCTTGACGCTGCCCCCGGCGCTGATCAACAGCCTGCGCGAGCTGCTCAACGCGCTCGAGCAGGGCCGGCAGCCAACCGGCACGCTGCTCGCACCGGTCGGCGACCTGCTCGACACGGCTGCGGCGGCGCCGGGGCTGCCGGCTCCGGTGGCGACTCTGCTGGGCCAGCTCGCGGACTCGCTCGAGGGCACGTCCGGCTCGCTCGATCCGCTCCTCGCCGACCAGGTGAGCTACGCGCTCGACTCGGTCGCCTCGACGCGAGGGCTCTCGCCCGGGCAGCGCACGACGATCGAGCGCATCTCGACGTTCGTCTCCTCCCGCACGGGGGCCACCTCCGGGGGGAAGGCACGTACGGCGACGAAGCGCGACCGCGCCGTCATCAAGCGGATCCGCGTGAACAGAGATCGCACGCGCGTCGGCGTTCGGATCGCCTGCCCGAAGAGCGCGCCGAGCGTCTGCGCCACGACGGTCACCGCGAAGCTGGGCGCGCGCAAGGCGGCACGCGGCAAGCACGTGCGCATCGCCGCCGGCAGAGCGAAGGTCGTGCGGCTGAAGATGGCGAGCGCAGCGCGCAGCGCGAGCGTCAGACACGGCGGTCGTCTGCGCGTGCGGGTCGTGACGGTGTTCGGCTCCCGACGCTTCACCGACGGGCAGAGCCTGCAGATGAAAGCGCGCCACCGCTAGCCACCGGGTGGGCGCGATGCGCGAGCTTGTCCCGCGGGCGGCGGGGCAGGCTCGGCGCGTCGCGCCCGGCGCAGCCGCTGACGCGGCGCGCGGGCAGGCGAGCGCTTGCAAGACTGGCGGCATGCGGAGCGGCGTGAGGCGGGTGGCGGGACTGGCCGTGGCGGGCGTCGTCGGCGCAGCGCTGTGGTGGCGCCGCAACCCGTCCGCGTGTCCCTACAACCAGCGCTTCTGGGTCGAGGCGCCGCATCCCTTCATCACGCGCCCGCGGCTGCGCGAGGCGCTTGCGCCGGCGCCCGGCGAGCGGGTGCTGGAGGTGGGGCCGGGCACCGGCTACTACGCGCTGGAGGTGGCGGGGTGGATCGCACCCGAGGGTCGCCTCGACGTCTTCGACCTGCAGCAGGACATGCTCGACCACACGCTGCGGCGGGCGGGCGAGCGCGCGATCGGGAACGTCGTCCCGACGCAGGGGGACGCGCGCGAGCTGCCGTACGAGGACGCCACGTTCGACGCCGTCTACCTCGTGACCGTGCTGGGCGAGATCCCGGACCAGGACGCGGCGCTGCGCGAGCTGGCGCGCGTCGTCAAGCCGGGCGGGCGGGTCGTCGTCGGCGAGCTGTTCGGCGATCCGCACTGGGTGAGCCCAGGCAAGCTCCGAGCACGGGCCGAGCGCGCCGGGCTGCGCTTCGAGCACCGCCTCGGCAGCCCGCTCGGCTACTTCGCACGCTTCGCGCCGGCCTGAGCGCGCGCCGCGCGGCCGCGCGTTTGCGAGCCCCGGCTACTGCTTTCTCGCGATCGCCTCGGCCAGCTCGTCCTTCGTCATGCGCGAGCGGCCGGCCACGTCGAGCTTTCTCGCGCGCGCATAGAGCTCGTTCTTCGTGTGGCCCCCGTAGTCGACGCCGCCGTACGTCTTGCCGACGTTCTGCCGCGCCCGTCCGCTCTTGGCGCGCGGGTCCGACGGCCCCTTCCTGTCCTTCGCGACCCAGCGGTCGCCGACCTTCTCGAAGCTGTGCTTGAGCGCCGCGAACGCCACCCGATGCGCCCGCTCCTCGTCGCCGTACTCCTGCGCGGCGGCGTCGTGCGCCTTCGCGAACGTGCGCTGCGCCTTCGCCGAGGAGCGCTTGAGTGTGTCCGGCAGCTCGCTCTGCTTGGCGGTGCCTCGTGCGGTCGTCTTGGGCATGGTGTCGTCCCTCCTCGGTTCGCGTTCTCGGCGTGACGGACTCGGTCCGTTCCTTCCCGCTCGCGCGGGGACGGACGCGTGCCAGTAGCGTCCGCGTCATGGACCCGACCTTCACGCCGGCACATCGCGGCGGCTCCGGCTCGCCGATGGTGTGCCTGCACGGCTTCACCGACACGTGGCGCACGTGGGAGCTCGTGCTGCCGGCGCTGGAGCGTCAGCACGACGTGCTCGCGCCGACGCTCGCCGGGCACGCCGGCGGCCCGGCGATCGAGGGAGAGGTCACCGACGCCGCGGTCGTCGACGCGGTCGAGCGCGCGATGGACGAGGTGGGGTGGGAGACCGCGCACCTCGTCGGCAACTCGCTCGGCGGCTACATCGCGCTGCGGCTGGCCTCGCGCGGACGCGCGCGCACCGTCGTGGCGCTCGCGCCGGCGGGCGGCTGGGCGGCGGACGACGAGTCGTTCCGCGACACGCTCGACTACTTCACGACGATGCAGCGGTTGTTGAGAGACGCGGCGCCGCACGCCGACGCGATCGTCTCCACGCCCGAAGGCCGGCGTCGTGCGACGCTCTCGACGTCCGAGCGCTTCGAGCACATCCCGCCCGAGCTGCTCGCGCACCAGATCCGCGGCGCCGCGAGCTGCACCGCGGCCGCGCCGCTCGTCGCCTACGCGGAGCGCGAGGGCTGGCACGTCGACGCGGAGCGGATCGACTGTCCCGTGCGGATCGTGTGGGGGATCGAGGACAAGCTGCTGCACTGGCCGAGTGCCGCCGCGCGCTACCGCGAGCAGCTCCCGCAGGCGGACTGGGTCGAGCTGGACGGCGTCGGCCACTGCCCGCAACTCGACGTCCCGCTGGAGACCGCGGAGCTGATCCTCGGCTTCAGCGCTCGGTAGGCGTGCCCGGCGCGTGCCGGGTGACGACGAGGCCGCCGCCGTCCGCCGCCGGCGGGTTCTCAGCCCCGCCCGGCCCGAGCGGCGGGGCGGGGTAGGACTGCAGCCGCGCGTGGAACGCCTGCGCGACGCGTATCGCGTGCGCCTTCGCCATCTCGGCGGTCTGGCCGGCGAACAGCTCGTCGACCGTCTCCGTCCACAGCGCGAGCCATCGCCCGAAGTGCCCGGCGCGCAGGTTCGCCTTCGCGTGCAGCCGCGCGTGCGGCTCGAACGGCGTGCCCGAGTAGGACTTCGTTCCCAGCAGCACGGTCTCCCAGAACGACGCGATCTGCGGGACGTGCTCCTCCAGGTCGAGTCTCGCGACGTCCGTGAACAGCCAGCCGATGATCGGGTCGGTCATGGCCTTCGCGTAGAAGGCGCACACGAGCCGCTCGACGTCGGCGCGGTCCTGGATGTCGTGGCGGTCGGCTGCTTCGCTCATGCCGCGAACTATGGCTCGTCTGCGTCGAACACGACGGTTGCTCGATCGAGTCACCGCTACGACGTGATGCAGGCCGATTCGCCGGGTCGCGTCGAGGCACCACTGGACCGTCTCCTGCTCGCGGAGCGCCTCGACGTCGACGTCGACGCCGCGCCCCATGCGCTACGGACGCTCCGGCGATGCAGCTGGAATCTCGTCGGGCGTTAGCGCCCGGGCGCTGCGGTGCGCAGGCCGGCGAGTCGTGCGGCGGCGCTCTGGCGCTCGTCGTAGCCGACGAAGGCGTCGATCGGTGAGAGGTCGATCGCGGCGGCGACATGGATCGCGTCCAGGGCGCGCAGCGCCGGCTCTGCGAGGGCGCCGGCTGCGGCGAGCAGGGCGCGGTCGAGCGGGAGCAGTGCGACGGCATCGAGCAGCTCGGCGGTCCGTTCGACGAGGAGCTCGGCTGGAAGCTCGGGGTCGTTTGCGGTGGCGCGGCGAATGGCTCGGGGGATCTCGGTCAGGACGAGTTCACTGGAGACGAGGTCGGCTTCGTCGAGATACGCGCGAAGCGCACTGCTCTCCAGCTCCTCGCGCACCAACTTCACCAACGCGGATGCGTCGAGGTAAAAGAGCGCCACTGTCAGCGGTCGCTGCGGATCTCGTCGAGTGCGCGGCTGAGCGCGTGCGGATCGCCGGTCATCTGCAGCGGCTCGGGCAGTCCGCGGCGGGCGGGACGCGATACGCGCCCTTCGGCGATCAAGCGGTCGAGCGCCTCGCCAGTGCTCGAGGGGGGACCGAGCTCTGCGACCGGCCGGTTGCGGTCGGTCACGACGAGACGCTCCCCGCGGCCGACGAGCTGGAGGTACTTGCTGAGGTTCTGTCGCAGCTCGGCAACGCCGACGGTTCTCATGTACATGAAGGTAGCAGAACCGTTCACAGGCCCCCAGCGGCCGCGCGGAACGCCCCGAAGGGCGTCGGCGCCCTGGTAGTAGCGACGTCAAAATCGTCGTCTCGCGCGTCAAGAACGCGTCAAGACGCGCGCGGGCAGTGTCGCCGGGGCGTAAGAGAGGGGCGTGGCGTTTCGCTCCGACCGCTTGTCCCGTGTGCTGCTCGGCGAGCCGCTTCGCTCGGACCGGCTTGACGAGACGTTGCTGCCGAAGCGCTTGGCGCTGCCGGTCTTCTGTTCGGATCCGCTGTCCTCGGTCGCGTACGCGACGGAGCAGATCGTGCTCGTGCTGGGTCTTGGTGGCCTGTCGCTGCTGTATCTGACGCCGTGGCTGGCCGCGGCGGTCGTGTTGCTGCTCGTTGTGGTGGTGGCCTCCTATCGGCAGACGTGCGCGGCCTATCCGGACGGCGGTGGTGCCTATGCCGTGAGCCGCGCGAATCTGGGGCAGGACGCGTCGCTCGTGGCGGCCTCCTCGTTGCTGATCGACTACGTGCTGACGGTCGCCGTGTCGGTCGTGGCGGGCGTCGCTGCGATCACGAGCGCGGTGCCGTCGCTCGCGCCACATGCGGTCGCTCTCTCGCTCGGCTTCACGGTGCTGCTGGCGCTCGTGAACTTGCGCGGCGTCAAGGAGTCCGGCCGCGCCTTCGCGATCCCGACCTACGGCTTCGTCGCTGCGGTCTACGCGATGCTGCTCGTCGGCTTCGCGAAGGTTGCGTTCGGCGCTGGCCTGACGGCCGAGAGCGCGGACTACGGCCTCAGGCACGTCGCGCACACTGGTGGCCTGCTGACCGTGTTCCTCGTGCTGCGGGCGTTCGCGTCGGGCTGCACGGCGCTGACGGGCGTCGAGGCCGTCTCCAACGGCGTGCCGGCCTTCCAGCCGCCGAAGAGTCGCAACGCTGCGGCGACGCTCGTCGCGATGGGCGCGATGGCGACGACGATGTTCGCCGGCATCACGGTGCTTGCGCTGCTCGCGCACGTGCACATGGCGGAGGACCCGGCGAGCCTGCTCGGCGCGCCCGCCGCCTACCAGCAGAAGACGGCGCTCAGTCAGATCGGCCTCGCGGCGTTCGGGCAGACGGTGCCGTTCTACTTGTTGCAGGCGTTTACCGCGGCGATCCTCGTGCTTGCGGCGAACACGGCGTTCAACGGCTTCCCGGTGCTCTCCTCACTGCTCGCACGCGACAACTACCTGCCGCACCAGCTCGCCCAGCGCGGTGACCGACTGGTCTTCTCGAACGGGATCGTGCTGCTCGGCGCCGTCGCCGGGCTGCTGATCGTCGCGTTCAACGCGGAGGTGACGCGGCTGATCCAGCTCTACATCCTGGGCGTGTTCCTGTCGTTCACGCTCAGTCAGCTGGGGATGGTGCGGCACTGGCGGCGCGAGCTGGCTGCGGCGCCCGGCGCCGCGCGGCGTGCGTTGCGCCGCAAGCAGGCGGTCAACGGCGTCGGCGCGGTCGCGACGGGGCTCGTGTTCGCGATCGTGCTGGTGACGAAGTTCGCGCAGGGGGCGTGGATCGTCGTCGTCGCGGCGCCGCTGCTGTTCTGGACGATGAAGGCGATCCGCGCGCACTACCGGGCGGTCGCGCGCTCACTCGCGCCGCCGCCCGCGGGCGTCGCGATGCCTGCGCGCATCCACGCCGTCGTGCTCGTCTCCAATCTGCTGGCGCCGACGTTGCGCGCGCTCGCGTTCGCCCAGGCGACCTCGCCCGAGACGCTGCGCGCCGTCACCGTCGCCGCGGGAGAGGACGCCGACGCGCTCGTGCGGCAGTGGGAGGCGCGCGGCGTGCCGATCCCGCTCGTGGTGGTCGAGTCGCCGTTCCGCGAGACGGTCCGCCCGTTGCGCCGCTACGTGCGCCGCTTGCGCCGCGAGCACCCGGGCGACGTCATCTCGATCGTCATCCCGGAGTACGTTGTGGAGCGCTGGTGGGAGAACCTGCTGCACAACCAGACCGCCCTGCGGATCAAGAGCGCGCTGCGCTTCGAGCCAGCCGTGACGGTGACGAGCGTCCCGTGGGTGCTGGGCGCCCCGCCGCCGGAGCTTCCCGCGGAGCCGGCGGAGGCAAAGCCGGAGGCGGTCGCGGCGGGGTGAGCGTCAGCGCCCGCATCGAACGCGTCCGCAGCGAGGATCTGCTGGAGGAGCCGGTCCCGACCGAGCGCGCGCCGCGCGGCGTCGGCCGGCGGCGACAGCGCGTCGGTCTGCTGGTCGCGACGACCGGGCTGCCGCTGCTGACGCTCGCGCTCACGGCGCTCGGCGACGACCTCTCGCTCGAGGGCGAGGTGCTGCTGTACCTGCTCGCGGTCGTGCTCGTTGCGCTCGTCGGCGGGATCACCGTCGCTTTGCTGAGCGCCGTCGCCGCCGCGCTCGCGATCAACTGGTGGTTCGTCGAGCCCGAGCACACGCTCGACGTCGCGCATGTCGACCAGCTCGTGGCGCTGATCGTGTTCGTTGCGGTCGCGGCGATCGTCAGTGGCGCGGTCGAGCTTGCGACCCGCCGCGCGCGGATCGCCGAGCAGGCGAGCGCGCAGGCCGAGACGCTGGCGGCACTCGCGCGCGCCGACCACGCCGAGCAGGAGGGCCTGCACGCGATCCTCGAGCAGGCGCGCGAGGTGTTCGGGATGGAGTCGGTCGCGCTGAAGGTGCGCGAGCGCGGCAGCGGCACGTGGAGCGACGCCGACAGCGCCGGCTGGGCGCCCGCGGGCCGGGAGGCGCCGCTGCGTTTCGACGTGCCGGTCGGGCCGAGCATGCGCCTCGTCGGCCGCGGGCCGGCGCTGTTCGCGGAGGATCAACGCGTGCTGGCCGCCTTCGCGGGCGCCGCGCATACCGCCTACGAGGGCCGCCAGCTCGGCGAGCAGGCCCGAGAGGCCGAGAATCTCGCGAGCGTCGACCGTCAGCGCACCGCGCTGCTCGCGGCGGTCGGCCACGACCTGCGCACGCCGCTCGCCGGCATCAAGGCGGCGGTCAGCAGCCTGCGGCAGCGCGACGTGGCGTGGTCGGACGAGGAGCGCGACGCGTTGCTGGCGACGATCGAGGAGTCGGCCGACCGGCTCGACGCCGTCGTGGGCAACCTGCTCGACGCGAGCCGACTGGAGGCCGGCGCGATGAGCGTGCGCCCGGAGCCGGTCGCGCTCGACGAGGTCGTCAGCGCCGCGCTGCTCGCGCTTCCGGACGCGGCCGGGCATGTGCGCGTCGCGGTGCCGGACGACCTGCCGCTGATCCGGGCCGATCGCGGCCTGCTGGAGCGCGTGCTCGTGAACCTGCTCGACAACGCGCTGCGCCACGGCGCCGGCGAGCAGCCGGTCGAGGTGCGGGCGTTCGCCGGCGGGGAGAGCGCGAAGCTGGAGATCGCCGACCACGGCCCGGGCGTACCGCGCGAGCAGCGAGAGCGGCTGTTCGAGCCGTTCCGACGGCTTGACGACCGCGGCACGACCGGCGTCGGGCTCGGGCTCGCCGTCGCGCACGGGTTCCTCGATGCGATGGGCGGGGCGCTCGTTGCCGACGCGACGCCCGGCGGCGGGCTGACGATGCGCCTGCGCGTCCCGCTTGCGAGATGAGACGCGTCCTGATCGTCGAGGACGAGGACGGCCTGCGGCGGGCGCTGGCGATCAACCTGCGTGCGCACGGCTACACGCCCGACGTGGCCGCCGACGGTACGGCGGCATTGCGGGTCGCGGCGCAGCATCCGCCCGACGCGGTGGTCCTCGATCTCGGCCTGCCGGACATGGAGGGCGTCGAAGTGATCGAGGGCTTGCGCGGCTGGAGCCAGGCGCCGATCCTCGTGCTCTCCGCGCGCTCCGGCGAGCACGACAAGGTGCTCGCGCTCGATGCCGGCGCCGACGACTACGTCACCAAGCCGTTCGGGATGGACGAGCTGCTCGCACGCCTGCGCGCCGCGCTGCGCCGCAGCCCCAGCGGCGCAGACGTCCCGGCGGTCACGATCGGGGAGACGACGGTCGACTTCGCCGCCAAGCGGGCCACTCGCGGCGACGACGGCGAGGCGATCCGGCTGACACCGACGGAGTGGCATCTGCTGGAGGTGCTCGTACAGCATGAGGGGAAGCTCGTCCCGCACCGGCAGCTGCTGCAAGAGGTGTGGGGCCCGCGCTATGAGACGGAGACGAACTACCTGCGGGTGTACTTGGCGCAGCTTCGCCGCAAGCTCGAGCGCGAGCCGGCGCGGCCGCGCCACCTGCTCACCGAGCCGGGCGTGGGGTATCGCTTCGTGTCGAAATGAGGCGATCCTGCTCGTTGTGCGCCGGCCAGTGATGCGAAACGCAAAAAGCGCTCGTTTGGAGCGCTTTCTGCGATGCCGGAGGAGGGACTCGAACCCCCGACACGCGGATTATGATTCCGCTGCTCTAACCGACTGAGCTACTCCGGCGGGGAGGCCGGAGTGTAGCGGTGGGGCAGGACCGGCAGCCGGGTCATCGAACCTCGGAAAGCAGGAGCCCACACGCGACTGCGGCCCGGCCCGCGGGAGGTCTGACATGCCGTTCGTGAGAGACGAGGACGCCCCGCCCGGCGGTGTGACCATCGTCGCTGCGCTCGCGATCCGGCGCAGACGCCGGCGCCGGCGGCGGTCCCGGCCCGGTGCAGCCCGCGTGAGCGAGCAGCGGCAGCCCGCCGGGCGGTAGCGTGGGCGCCATGACCGCGACGACGCCACCGCAGGAGCAACTCGACCGCGCACTCGAGACCGTGATCGGCCGCTGCCTCGACGTGCGCAGCGGCGAGAACGTGCTCGTGATCGGCGACTACGAGGAGGACTCACGCGCGCTTGCCGAGGCGCTGCGCGACACCGCCGCGCGCTACGGCGCCGACGCCGTTCTCGCCCTCATGGACGCGCGCGCGAACGACGGCACCGAGCCGCCTGCGTCGATCGCCGCCGCGCTCGTTGCCTGCGACGTCTACATCGTTCCGACGAGCCGTTCGCTCTCGCACACCGAAGCCCGCCGCGCGGCCACGCGGGCCGGCGCTCGCGGCGCCACGCTCCCGGGCGTCACCGCCGACATGCTCGCGCGCATGATGGCGATCGACTTCGACGCGCTGAAGGCGCGCACGCTGCAGATCACGGAGCTGCTGGAGCAGGCCGTCACCGCCCACGTCAGCTGCGCCCACGGCTCAGACATGACGCTGGACCTCACAGGCCGCAGAGGCCTCGCCGACTACGGTGAGATCTCCAGCGGGGCGAAGTTCGGCAACCTGCCGGCCGGCGAGGGCTTCGTCGCGCCGCTCTCCGGCCACGGCACGCTCGCCGCGACGTCGCTCGCGCCGCTTGGCATCTCGCCCGAGCCGGTCCTGCTGACCGTCGAGGACGGCCACCTGACCGCCGCCAATGGCCCGTTCGGCCCCGAGTTCCTCGACCGCCTTCAACAGCACGGCCCCGACGGCACGAACGTCGCCGAGCTCGGCGTCGGCACGAACGACGCGGCGATCCTCACCGGCAACGTGCTGGAGGACGAGAAGATCCTCGGCACCGTCCACGTCGCGTTCGGCGCGAGCGCCGGCATCGGGGGGACGGTCTCCGTCCCGATCCACCTCGACGTCGTCGTCGTGGACCCGACGCTCGACGTCGGCGGCACGCGCGTACTCGACGCGGGCCGCTGGGTCCTCTGACGAGGCTCGCCGTGCCGCTCCTCAACGCGGTCCCCAACTTCTCCGAGGGACGCGACGGCGCGACGATCGACGCGATCGGCTCGGCCATCGCCGCCTCACCGGGCGTGCACGTGCTCGCCGAGCACCGCGACGCCGACCACAATCGCTGCGTCTTCTCGCTCGTCGGCGAGCCAGGCACGCTCGCGCCCGCGCTGCTCGCCGGCGCCCGCGTCGCGCTGGAGCGGATCGACCTGAGCGTCCACGACGGGGTCCATCCGCACGTCGGCGCGCTCGACGTGGCGCCGATCGCGTACCTGCACGAGGCGGATCGGGGCGCCGCGTGCGCGGAGGCGCTCGTGCTGGGCGACCTGCTCGCGCGCGAGCTGTCGCTGCCCGTCTTCCTCTACGGCATCCTCGCGCAGGGGCGCACGCGCGCGGAGCTGCGCCGCGGCGGTCCGGCCGCGATGGCGCAGCGGATGGCGGCCGGCGAGCTGCTGTCCGACTTCGGCCCGCGCGCGCCGCATCCGCGTGGCGGGACGACGCTCGTCGGTGCACGTCCGCCGCTTGTCGCGTTCAACGTCACGCTGAAGCCGCCCGCGACGCTGGAGCAGGCGCGCGAGATCGCCGCGCGCATCCGCGAGGGCGGCGAGGAGGGGCTGCCGGGGTTGCGGGCGATCGGCCTGCGACTCGAGCGCCAGGGGACGATCCAGGTCTCCATGAACGTCGAGCAGCCGGATCTCACGCCGCTGAGCGCCGTCGTCGCCGCGATCGCGCGCCACTCGTCGGTTGCCGGCGCCGAGCTGATCTGCATGGCGCCGGAGATCTCGTTCGCCGGCTTCCCGGCCGACGTGCCGATCCCCGGCTTCGACCCCGACACGCACCTGATGGAGCGTGCGCTCGCACGCATCGGCGACGCGACGCGGCTCGCCTGAGCCGACGCTTGCTGCCGGCGTGCAGGCGGCGATGCAGTGCAGCCGCATCGTTCAGTCCAAACTTGCTCCGCAAGTGGCAATGTGTTTCGATAGCAAGCGGCTTGTCAATCAACGTTTGGGGGAGCAGTTGCAGGCGATTCATTGGAAGGACGTCGGCTGGAGGCACCCGCCTCGGCTTCAACAGGGCGGGATGGCTTCGCGGGCATGGTTCTTCGTAGGATTGACTTTCCTGGTACTTGGATTTGGTGTAACGCCGGCCATCGCGGCGACCTGGTCGGTTCAGACGGGCGCTGCGGCTACGGGCGACCTCAGGGACGTGTCGTGCATATCCAGCACGCGCTGCACCGCCGTCGGAGAAACCGGCACGTCGAGAGGCCTCATCGAGGTTTGGGACGGCAGCTCCTGGAGACTGCAAGAAGCCGCGATTCCGAGAGAAACCGTGCGGATGGCGCTGCTAGCGGTGTCGTGCACATCGGAAAGATTCTGTGTGGCCGCCGGCTACTACAGGCTTGAAGCGGGCAGTGTGTTCAGGCCGCTGGTGGAGACATGGAACGGAACCGCCTGGAGCGCCACGACGGCGTTCTCGCCGCAGGCGTTCGACGACGTATCGTGCAGCTCGGAAAGAGGCTGCACGGTGGTCGGGGAAGGTTGGGTGTATCGGTGGAACGGGACTGAATGGAGGACTCAATCAGGCACCGGAATAGCGGGCTCGATCTCATGCAAGTCCGAAACGTCGTGCATTGCAGTTGGCGACGAATTCAATGAAAGCTTCGCCATAGTGCCTGCAGCGTGGAGCTGGAACGGGACGAGTTGGAGAAGAACGACGGTGTCGGCTCCGGCCTCCGCAAGAGGCCTCTACAACCTCTCCTGCAGCTCGTCGAGCTTTTGCATGTCGATCAGCCCGGCGACGGAAAACTTCAGTGAGAGGTGGAACGGCTCTGAATGGAGACAGAGCACGGTCCCGATCGCTCCGCTGTTCGCTTCCAACGCGCTTTCGTGCACCGCGACGACGTTCTGCGCCGGGATGAACCACACCACGGCGGCGTACTGGAACGGGACGGAATGGAGCACGGAAACGCTCCCCGCTCCCGAAGGAACGGAAAGGGCAGCCGTCGGTATCTCCTGCACCTCCTCGACGGCGTGCACCCTCGTCGGTCGCTACAAGGAAAGAGGCGGTTCGTTCGTGCCGCTGATCGAGCGGTATTCGTGATCTCACCGGCGCGTGTGGTGCGGCAGGCCGTCTGACGGCCTGCCGCTCGCCGGTGCGCCCCGGGTCGTCGGGGGCGCCTCGTAGGGTGCGCGGGATGACGACTCGACAACTCCTTCCCGCGGCGCTGCTCGCGGCCGTCGCCCTGATCGGCGCCGGCTGCGGCGGCAGCTCCGACGACGAGCCCTCCGCCGCCGACGCGCAGACCGCCTACGGCCCCGTCAAGGCCCAGATCACGGGGCTGGGCGAATCGATCGGCACGGCGATGACGAGCGCGAGCAGAGAGACCGACGTCGAGTTCGCCCACGCGTTCGCCCAGCTCGACGCCAGAGGCCACGCCGTGGTCGCAAGACTCAACGCGCTCGAGGTGCCAAACGACCTCGACGACGAGCGCCAGGCCTTCAGCGAAGCACTTGCCAGAGGCACTGCGGACCTTGCCGACATCGCGAGCGCGGCGAGAGCCTCCGACGCGGCGGCTGCGAGAGGCGCGGTGAAGCAGCTGATCGCTGACTCCCAGCAGCTCGGAAACGCGCGCGCCGCGTTCGAGAGAGCGCTGAACGACGCGGCGAAGTAGCACGGCGCGACCATCTAAGCTGCAAGGCAGCGATGGCGCAGACCAAGAAGAAGCGGCAGACCAAGCACCGCGGCAACGCCGCCGGCCAGGTCGAAGCGCGCGGGCGCACCGGGCGCAGACCGGCGGCGGGTGAGCGCAAGCCGACGCCGAGAGAGCTGCGCGCCGCGCGGCTCGACCAGCCGCCGACGTGGCGCGGAGCGCTCAACCGCGCGCTGATCGCCGCCGGCCTGTTCCTCGTGCTGCTGCTGTTCTTCTTCCGCGGCCAGCAGCTTGGACCGAAGGTCGGGATAGCCGCGTTCATGCTCGCGGTGTACGTCCCGATGGGCTACTACACCGACCTCTTCATCTACCGCCGCCGTCAGGCGAGAAGACAGCGCGACCGGGCCGCCGACCGATGATCGAGGTCGGCATGCTCACCGTCGGCCCGGTGCAGGAGAACTCCTTCCTCGTCCGGCAGAAGGGAAGCGACCGCGCCGTGATCGTCGACCCCGGCGAGGAGGCTCCGCGCCTGCTGCAGGCGATCGAGCAGTGGGGCGTCACGCTCGACGCGATCCTGCTCACGCACACGCACTTCGACCACGTCGGCGCCGTCGCGCCCGTTGCGAGAGCGACCGGCGCCCCGGTCTACTGCCCCGAGCTCGAGCGGCCTGTGCTCGCCGACATCATGAGATACGTCCCGTGGCCCGGCTTCGGGCCGTTCGAGTCCTACGAGGCCGACCACCTCGTGAGTGGCGGCGAGCAGCTCACGCTCGCGGGGATCGACTTCGACGTCGCCTTCACGCCAGGCCACAGCCCCGGCCACGTCACCTACGCCGTCGCCGACGACGACGGCAACGCGCTCTTCTCCGGCGACGTCCTCTTCCAAGGCTCGATCGGCCGCACGGATCTGCCCGGCGGCGACCACGCGCGCCTGCTGCAGTCGATCTCCGAGCTGCTCGACGCCTACCCGGACGACGCGGTCGTCCATCCCGGGCACATGGGCCTGACGACGCTCGGCGCCGAGCGCGCGAGCAACCCGTTCCTCCAGGCGCTCGCCCGGTAGTGGTGCGCTCATCGGTACATTCGGCCGCCGTCCGGCGGCGGCTCGTCGTCCGTCTCTGCGTCCTCGGACTTGCCTGTGCCCCCGGCACAGGCTTCGTCCTGCGTCCTTGATACGAACGACGATCCATCCGCCGGACGACCACCCGAATGCACCGACGAACACACATCGGCCCGCCATGAGCGCCGCGAAGCTCCAAGCCCCTCGGGGGACCTACGACGTGCTGCCCGACGACGCCGGACGCCGCGAGGCGGTGGAGGACGCTGCGCGCCGGATCCTCGGCGCGGCCGGCTATCGCCGCATCGAGACGCCGGCGTTCGAGGCGACCGAGCTGTTCGCGCGCGGCGTCGGCAGCTCGACCGACATCGTCCAGAAGGAGATGTACACCTTCGAGGACGGGGGCGGGCGCTCGCTGACGCTGCGTCCGGAGGGGACCGCGCCGGTCGCTCGCGCCTACATGGAGCACGGTATGCAGAAGCTGCCGCAGCCCGTGAAGCTCTGGTACCTGTCGAGCTTCTTCCGCTACGAGCGCGCGCAGAGAGGCCGCCAGCGCCAGTTCTGGCAGGTCGGGACCGAGGCGATCGGCTCCGCGGACCCGGCCGTCGACGCCGAGTCGATCGTGCTGCTGGCCGAGCTGCTCGACGCGCTCGGCGTCAGAGACGTGCGCCTGCGCCTCTCCTCGCTCGGCACGCCGCAGACGCGCGCCGCCTATCGCGAAGAGCTGCAGACGTACCTGCGCACGCACGAGGACCGGCTGTCCGAAGAGGTCCGCTCGCGGATCGACGTCAATCCGATGCGCGCCTTCGACGCCGACCATCCGGGGACGCGCGAGGTGATGGCCGGCGCGCCGCTGCTGCTCGACCGCCTCGACGGCGAGGACGCCGACCACTTCGGCGAGGTCCGCGCGCTGCTCGACGAGGCCGACCTGCAGTACGAGCTCGACCCGACGCTCGTGCGCGGCCTCGACTACTACGCGCGCACCGTCTTCGAGTTCACGAGCGACGCGCTCGGCGCGCAGTCCGGCGTCGGCGGCGGCGGCCGCTACGACGGGCTGATCGAGCAGCTCGGCGGGCCGGCGACACCGGGCGTCGGCTGGGCGGCGGGGATCGAGCGGATGCTGCTGGCCGCGGGCGAGCAGCCGGTCGCGGCGCCGGTCGTGGACCTGTTCGTCGCTTTTGCCGAGACGCAGCCGGCCGCGCGCGCGACGGCGTTCCGGATCGCGCACCGCGCGCGGCGGGCCGGCCTTGACGTGCAGATGGAGCTTGCCGGCCGTTCGTCGAAGGGCCAGCTCAAGCAGGCCGATCGGATCGGCGCGCGCTTCGTCGCGATCGTCGGCGAGGAGGGTGTGACGGTGAAGGATCGAGAGTCCGGCGAGCAGGACGAGCTTGCTCCCGATGCGGTGATCGCGGCCGTGCTGCGCGGACGGAAGCTGGGATGACCGGACCCACCCACCCACCGCGCGCGAACGCGTTCCGCGACGCATGGGCCGGCTCGCTCACGGGCGAGCGGGCCGACGCGACGGCCCGCGTCGCCGGCTGGGTCCACCGCCGACGCGACCACGGCGGGCTGATCTTCATCGACCTGCGCGACCGCTCGGGGATCGTCCAGCTCGTCTTCCACCCGGATCGCGCGCCCGACGCGCACAGAGCCGCGCACGCGCTGCGCTCCGAGGACGTCCTCACCGCCGCCGGCACGGTCGTGCGGCGCGACGAGGGCAACGTCAACCCGAACATCCCGACCGGCGAGATCGAGCTGGCGGTGGACGAGCTGATCGTGCACGCCGACGCCGAGACGCCGCCCTTCCCGATCGCCGAGGACGGTCCGGTCGACGAGCTGATCCGCTTGCGGCACCGCACGCTCGATCTGCGACGGCGGCCGTTGCAGGAGGCGCTGGCGCTGCGCCACCGCGTGATCCAGACGATGCGGTCCGTGCTCGACGAGCGCGACTTCCTGGAGATCGAGACGCCGATCCTTACTCGCTCGACGCCGGAGGGGGCGCGCGACTACCTCGTGCCGGCGCGGATCGACCCGGGCGCGTTCTTCGCGCTGCCGCAGTCGCCGCAGCTGTTCAAGCAGCTGCTGATGATCGGCGGCTACGAGCGCTACTTCCAGATCGCCCGCTGCTTCCGCGACGAGGACACGCGCGCCGACCGCCAGCCGGAGTTCACCCAGCTCGACTTGGAGATGAGCTTCGTCGCCGAGGACGACGTGATCGAGACGATGGAGGCGATCATGGTCGCCGTCTTCGAGGCCGCGTCCTTCGACGTCCCGCCGGCGCCGTGGCGGCGCATGGGCTACGACGAGGCGATGGCGCGCTACGGCGTCGACCGTCCCGACACGCGCTTCGGCATGGAGATCGCGGACGTGGGGGAGGCGCTCGCCTCCTCGGAGTTCAAGGTCTTCTCCGGTGCGCTGGCGTCGGGCGGCGTCGTGCGCGGGATCAACGCGGGCGCGCGCGAACTGGCCCGCAGAGACCTCGACGAGCTGACCGAGCAGGCGAGACAGCTTGGCGCGAAGGGGCTCGTGTGGGCGTTCGTCGAGGAGGGCGGCGGCTGGCGCTCGCCGATCGCGAAGTTCCTCTCGCCGGAGGAGCTGGCCGGCGTGACCGAGCGCCTGGACGGGCAGCCCGGCGACCTGCTGCTGATCTCCGCCGACACGCCAAAGGTCGTGTGCGCCGTGCTCGGCACGCTGCGGCTCGAGCTGGCGCAGCGCTTCGGGCTGGTTCCCGAGGGCTCCCACGACATCCTCTGGATCGTCGACTTCCCGATGTTCGAGCAGGTCGAGGACGGCAATTGGACGGCGCTGCACCATCCCTTCACCGCGCCGGAGGGCGATCTCGACGGCGACCCGGGGTCGCTGCGCTCGCGCGCGTACGACCTCGTGCTGGACGGCTCGGAGATCGGCGGCGGCTCGATCCGCATCAACCGCACGGACGTGCAGCAGCGCGTGCTGGAGCTGCTCGGCATGAGCGCCGAGGAGGCGCATGCGCGCTTCGGCTTCCTGCTCGACGCGCTCAGATACGGCGCACCGCCGCACGGCGGCATCGCGATGGGGATCGACCGCATCGTCACGCTGCTCGCCGGCCGCGAGACGATCCGCGACGTGATCGCCTTCCCGAAGACGGCGAGCGGGGCCGACCCGCTCACGGGAGCGCCCGCTGAAGTGGACGCGCGCCAGCTCAGAGAGCTGGGGATCGTTGTGCCGCCGCGCGCTCCGCGCTAACGCCGGACGCGCTTTCTGCCGAATAGGGGGAGATGTCCCAGGTCTCCCGTCCGATGCAGATCGCTCTGGGCGCGACGTTGCTGCTGCTCGTCGTGTGGTTCGTCGCGCTGCGGCCGAAGCCCTCGACCGGCGACGAGTCGGCGTCCGCGCCCGCGCCCGCGCAGACGACGCCCGCTCCGTCCAGCGGTGCCGCGCCGGGGACGGCCGGCCTCACGGGCGCGATCGACAAGGCGCACGAGGCGGTCACGACCGCCGACGGCGACGCAGCGCGGGCCGAGCAGAGCGACGCCGACGCGCCGGCCGCCACCGGTGGCGCGGCAGCGGCTCCCGCCGCCGGCGCCGACCCCGCGAGAGCGGCCAGAGCAGGATCCGGTGGCAGCGCGCGTCCTTCGAAGCGGCCGATCCACACGCACGGCCCCGTGGCGTCGGTCCGGGTTGCGCTGAAGCTGCACAAGGCGGTCGCGGTCGCCTTCGTCGACTCCGCCACGGCGGACTCCCAAGCGGTCGAGCGCGAGCTGCTGGCCGTCTCCCACTTTGGCGGGCGGGCGTTCACGATCGCCGTCCCGCTCGCGGACCTGTCGGACTACAGCTTCATCACGAAGACCGTCGAGGTCACCGTCGCGCCGACCGTCGTGATCGTCGACCCGCGCCGTCGTGCCACCACGATCGTCGGCTTCACCGACCGCGGCGAGATCGAGCAGCGCCTCGCCGACGCGCTGGCGACGAAGCGCCGTTAGCGCGCCAGCGCCGGCTGTTCGTCGGTGCGCTGCGCGGCGTCCTCTTCATCGTCCGGCGGCAGCACCGGCGGCTCGATCGCCAGGTGCGGCATGCGGCGGTCGAGCCACGCGGGCAGCCACCAGGTGCGGCGGCCGAGCAGGTGCAGCAGCGCCGGCAGCAGCAGCGAGCGCACGACGAACGCGTCGACGAAGACGGCGATCGCGAACGACAGGCCGAACAGCTTCACCGCGCGCTCGTCGTTGAGCCCGAACGACAGGAAGACGCAGATCATGATCGTCGCCGCGGCGGTGATCACGCGGCCCGTCTTCGCGAGCCCATCGACGACTGCGCGTCTCGCGTTGCGTCCGCGCACCCACTCCTCGTGGATGCGCGAGATGAGGAACACCTCGTAGTCCATCGACAGTCCGAAGATGATCGAGAACAGCATCACCGGGATGAATGCGTCGATCGGACCGGGTTGGATCCCGAGCAGCCCGCCGAGCCAGCCGTACTGGAAGATCGCGACCGCGACGCCGAGCGAGGCGCCGATCGACAGCAGGTTCATGACGGCCGCCTGCAACGGGATCACGAGCGAGCGGAAGACGACCAGCAGCAGCAGCGCGGCGAGCAGCACGACGGCGCCGATGAACAGCGGCAGCTTGCCGCTCAGCACCGTCGAGAAGTCGATCCCGATCGCTGTCGAGCCGGCGACGAGCAGCGTTGTGCCGGTCGCCTGCTGGACCGGCGGGAGCGTGTGGTCGCGCAGCCGCTTCACGAGGTCGGTCGTGGCGGCGTCCTGCGGGGCGGATCTCGGGAACGCCTCCAGCGTCGCGGTGCGCCCGTTCGGGCTGAGGACCGGAGGACCGACGGACGCGATCCCCGGCGCAGCCTCCAGCGTCGCGCTCACCTTCGACAGCGCCGCTCTCGCGGCGGCCTGGTCCTGCGGCAGCTGCGCGACGATCTGCAGCGGCCCGTTGAAGCCCTTGCCGAAGCCCTCGGCGAGCAGGTCGTAGGCGTGACGGGTCGTGTTGCTCTTGACGTCGTTGCCCGCGTCACTCTGGCCGAGTCGCATCGACAGCGCCGGCACCGCGAGCACGAGCACGATCGCGAGCCCCGCGACCATCGCGGGCCACGGGTGGCGGGCGATCAGGTTGGCCCATGCGGTCCACCCGCGGTCGTGCGGGCGGCCGCTCTGCTCGTGCCGCGCCGCGCGGCGCCCGAGCTTGCCGACGCGCTCGCCGAAGCGCGACAGCAGCGCGGGGAGGAGCGTCAGCGAGGCGAGCATCGTCATCAGCACGCCGATCGCGATCGCGATCGCCATCCCGTAGAGGAACGAGATGCCGAGCAGGCACATCCCGAGCACGGCGATGATCACCGTCACCCCGGCGAACAGCACCGCGCGTCCGGCGGTGTCCATCGCCGTCACGACGGCGTCCTCGACGCTCGCGCCGTGGCGGTACGCCTCGCGGTAGCGCGTGACGATGAAGAGCGCGTAGTCGATCCCGACGCCGAGGCCGACCATCGCCGCCAGCTCGGTCGAGACCGCCGGCGTGTCGAGCACGTGCGAGAGCAGGCCGATGAGCCCGAACGCGGTGCCAAGGCCGAGCACCGCGGTGAGGATCGGCATGCCCATCGCGACGAGTGAGCCGAAGGTGAGCAGCAGGATGACGACCGCGGCGAGCAGTCCGATCGCGCTCGCTGTGCCGAAGCTCTGCTGTTGCGCCTGCTCGATCGCCTGACCGCCGAGCTCGACCTGCAGCCCCGGCGAGTCGATCGCCTGCGCCGTGTCGATCAGCTTCTGCACGTCGGCTCTCGGGAGCTCGTTTGCGCGCTCGTCGAGCGAGACGGTCGCGAACGCGATCGTGCCGTCCTGCGAGGCGACCGGTCTGCCGACGTGGCTGACATGGGGGAGCCGTTCGACGCTGGTGAGCATCGCGTCGACCCGTGGAGCGTGGTCGGCGATCCGTCCCTGCGTCGCGCGCAGCACGATCTGGTCGCTGTCGCCCGACTGGCCGGGGAAGTCCTGCTTCAGCAGGTCGTACGCCCGCTGCGAGTCGGTGTTTGGCAGCGAGAAGTTCTCGGAGTAGCGCGTCCCGGCCGCCCCGGAGATCGCGATCAGCGCCACGAGCAGCGCGAGCCACCCGCCGATCGCCAGTGCGCGATGGTGGACGACCCAGCGCGCGAGGCGCGCGACGAGGCCTTCGGTTCGAGGGGCGGGGTGGGTGGGGGTACTCACGCGACGGCTCCGATCCTGGCGCTATGCTGAGAGGAAGTGCTTTGATTGTAAAAAGCTTTGAAGTTCAAAGTTTATGGGAGGCTCTGATGAGTGTCAAGCAGGCCGTGCCGCGCGCCGACGCGGATGTGCACGAGCTGCTGGTGCTGATGGGTCGCGTGATGCCCGCGCTGAAGGGCCACGACTGTCCGCCTCCGCCGGCCTTCGCCGCGGCGCTGTCGGACGAACACGAGGGCCATGAGAGGCACGGCGCGCTCGGCCCGCGCCACGGCTCGCTGCTCGTCCTGATCGCGCTGGAGGGCGACCTCAGTGTTAGCGAGCTGGCGAGACGGATGGCACTCAGCGTCTCCACCGTGAGCTTGATGGTCGGCGAGCTGAGTCGCGCCGGCCTTGTCGAGCGCAGCGAGGACGAGCGCGACCGCCGCCGCACGCTCGTGCGTCTGCAAGAGAACCACGCCCGCGAATTGCAGGACTGGATGCGCGAGCGGATCGCGCCACTCAGCACCGCGCTCGCGCGGCTCGCTCCAGACGTCCGCGCCAGCTTCCTCGACGGCTGGCGCCAGCTTGCGGACGAGCTCGAGGCGGGCGAGTCTGCCGGCTAAGCGCGCAGCTCGCACGGCGGCCACGGCGCCGCTCTAGACTCGCCCTGTGGACTCCGAGCTGTTCGAGCATCATCTGAGCTCGCCGCGAGGCCGGGGGAAGGTGCCGGGGGACGGTGCGAGCGGCGTCGCCGGCACGAGAGCGTGCGGCGACGTGATCCGCTTCGGGCTGACGCTCTCCGACGACGGGACGCGCATCGCGGACGCTGGCTGGGAGGCGGACGCGTGCGGTGCGACGGTCGTGGCCGCAAGTGCGGTCGTCGAGCAGATCGTGGGCGCGCCGCTGCTCGACGTCGCGCGGATCGGCGCGCATCAGGTGGCGGCACAGGTCGGCGGGCTCTCGCCGGGGAAGTTCCACGCCGCGGAGCTGGTCGCGGACGCGCTGGCGCGGGCGCTCGGGACCGCTGCCTACGAGGGTGCGCGCCTGACGGCCGGGACCCGCACGCTCGTCGCGATGTCGGGCGGCGTGGACAGTGCGGTCGCCGCGCTGCTGTGCGCCCGCGTAAGCGACGGGGGCGGCGACGACGTCGTCGCCGTCACGCTCGAGCTGTGGGCTGATGAGGCCAACGACGCCGAGCGCTCCTGCTGCTCGGCCTCCGCCGTGCGCCTCGCACGCGGGCTGGCGCACCGCATGGACTTGCCGCACTTCACGCTCGACCTGCGCGAGCAGTTCCGCGCGGGCGTGGTCGAGCCGTTCCTGGCCGACTGGGGCTCGGGCCTCACGCCGAACCCGTGCATCCGCTGCAACGGCAACGTGCGGCTCGACGCGATGTTGGAGCTGGCCGACCGCCTCGGCGCGAACGCACTCGCGACGGGGCACTACGCGCGCGTCGTCGAGCAGGAGCATCCCGACGGCCCGCTGCTCGCCGCCGCCGCCGATGCATGGAAGGACCAGACGTACATGCTCGCCGCGCTCCAACCGGACTCGCTCGCGCGCATGCGCTTTCCGCTCGGCGGGATCACGAAGCCGGAGGCGCGCAGGCTCGCGGCGGAGGCGGAGTTGCCTGTCGCGAGCAAGGCGGACTCGCAGGACCTCTGCTTTCTCGCCGGCACGAGCCGCGCCGCGTTCCTCGCCAAGCACGGCGGGATTCGCGAGCGGCCGGGGGAGATCGTCGACCGCGCCGGACAGGTCATCGGCCGGCACCGCGGCCATCACGGCTTCACCGTCGGCCAGCGCAGAGGGCTCGGCGTCGCGACGAACGAGCCGCTGTACGTGCTCGGGACCGACGCACGTACGAACCGCGTGGTCGCCGGGACGAGGGACGAGCTGGCGACGACGCGGGTGCAGATCCGCGGCGCGCGCCTGTACCGCGACGGCGCGCGCGTGGACCGCGTGAAGCTGCGCTACCGCACGACGCCGCTGCCGGCGCGGCTGCTCGACGCCGACGCGCTCGCCGCGGGCATGCACCGCACGCTCGAGATCGAGCTGGGCGAGCCCGTCGACGGCGCGGCGCCCGGCCAGATGGCGTGCCTGATGGCCGGCGAGACGATCGTCGGCTGGGGCACGATCGCGGCACCGCGGCTCGGCGACCGCGACGCGCTCGACGTGGTCGCGGCCGGCGCCCGCGCCTGACTCGACTCACCCCGACGTGCGGGCAAGTTCCTCGCCGAGCGCCATCGTCTGCACGAGCAGCCGAGCCCGCACCGGCGGCTTGACCTCGGCGGGTCCGCCGTCGAGGTTGCGGTACATCGTCGCCACGCTCACGACGATCCGCTCCGGGCCCTCCCAGGCCGCCCAGCGGCGGTGCTCGTCTGAGCGCACGAGCAGCTGCGCGGCTTCGCTGGCGGAGCGCCCGGCCGTGCGCTGCTCGCGGACGGCGTCGCGCAGCCAGCGCCAGTAGGCGACCACCTCCTCGACCTCCGCGCGCCCGCACGGCGGCCCGTGGCCGGGCACGTACACGCCGGCGTCGAGCGCCAGCAGCGTGTCGAGCGCCGCGAGCCACGTCTCGACCGGCCCGTGCCACATGATCGGCATCACGCCGACGAACAGGATGTCGGCGGCGAACACAACGCCGACGTCGGGCACGTGCACGATCGCGTCGGCGGCGGTGTGCGTCGGGCCGACGTCGAGCACGCGCACGCTGCGGCCGCCGACGTCGAGCCTGGTCCCGTCCTCGATCGTGCGGTCCACGTAGCGCAGCCGCACGCCGCGCCACTGGAACGGGGCCACTTGTCCATGACCGCGGCGCGCGACCGCGCCGACGCGGCCGGGCGCGTGGCTCAGCGCCCGTGCGGTCGCCGCCATGCCGTTGAGGACCCGCGGCGGCGCCTCGCCGCGCATCGCGCGATCGCAGGCGGGCAGCGCGAGGATCTCCACATCCGGACGCAGCGCGGCGTTGCCCCACCAATGGTCGCCGTCCGGGTGCGTGACGAACGCGCGGCGCAGGAGCGCGTCTCCGAGCACGGGCGCCATCGCGCCGAGCATCCGGCGCGTCAGCCGCTCGTCCCACAGCGTGTCGACGAGCAGCGACGCGCCGTCGCCGGCGATCAGGCCGGCGTTCGACTCGCCCAGCCCGCCGTTGGGCTGCAGCCACGCCCACGTGCGCGGCGCGACCTCGCGCAGGCCGCCCGGGAAGCGCGCCGGCGCTCCGCCCAATGTCGCAATCGCCGCCATCTCGCGGCGACGACGCTAGCGATCTCCCATCTACACTGCGCAGACTCATGGCGATGACCTCGGACCAGATCCGCGAGACGTTCCTGTCGTTCTACGAGCAGCGCGACCACCTGCGGCTGCCGTCGGCGTCGCTCGTGCCGGCCGCGTACGACCCCTCCGTGCTGCTGACGACCGCCGGCATGCACCCGCTGATGCCGTACTTCCTCCAGCAGGAGCAGCCCCCGCATTCGCGCCTCACGAGCTGCCAGAAGTGCTTCCGCACGGTCGACATCGACATCATCGGCACCACGCATCGCCACCTGACGTTCTTCGAGATGCTCGGCAACTTCTCGATGGGCGACTACTTCAAGGAGGGCGCGGTCGCGTTCGCCTGGGACCTGGCGACGCAGGGCTTCGGCTTCGACCCGGAGAGAATCTGGGTCACCGTCTTCGGCGGCGACGAGGTGCTCGGCCTCGGTCCCGACGAGGAGGCGATCGAGCTGTGGAAGGCGATCGGCATGCCGCGCGAGCGGATCGTCGAGTGCCCCCGCTCGGAGAACTTCTGGCAGGCCGGGCCGACCGGCCCGTGCGGACCGTGCAGCGAGCTGTACCTCGACCGCGGCCTGTCGTTCGGCACGGAGGACGACCTGCCGGGCGGCGAGAACGAGCGCTTCCTCGAGTTCTGGAACCTCGTCTTCATGACCTTCAAGCAGGGGCCGCCGGACAGACTCACGCCGCTGCCGGCGCGCAACATCGACACCGGCCTCGGCCTCAACCGCCTGGCGGCGATCCTGCAGGGCAAGGAGTCGGTCTTCGAGACCGACCAGTTCCAGCCGCTGATCGAGCTGGGCGAGCAGCTCGGCGGGGTCAAGTACGGCGCCGACTTCGAGACGACCCGCTCGCTGCGCATCCTCGCCGACCATACCCGCGCGATGACGTTCCTCGTCGCCGACGGCGTCGTGCCCTCCAACGAGGACCGCGGCTACATCCTGCGCCGGGTCATGCGCCGCGCGGTCCAGCACGGCCGCGCGCTCGGCTTCGACCCCGGCTTCCTGCCGCGCTTCGCGACGGTCGTCGAGGAGACGATGGGCCCGGCCTATCCCGAGCTGGGCGAGCAGCGCGACGCGATCCGCAAGTGGCTCGCCGCCGAGGAGGAGTCCTTCGGCAGAACGCTGGAGCAGGGCACGAAGCTGCTCGACGACCTGATCGCGCAGGCCAAGGACCAGGGCGAGGAGGGCCTCGGCGCGGCCGACGTCTTCCAGCTGCACGACACGTACGGCTTCCCGATCGATCTCACGCGAGAGATCGCCGCCGAGCACGACCTCGGCGTCGACGAGCCGGGCTTCGAGCGCCTGATGGGCGAGCAGCGCACGCGAGCGCGCGCCGGCGGCCGCGCCGCGGTCGCGGACGTGCTGCGCGCGCGCGCCCAGGAGCTTGTCGGCGCGACCGACTTCGCGAGCGCGTTCACCGGCTACGAGACGACCGAGCAGGCGACCTCCGTCGGCGCCGTCGAGCGCGAGGACGGCCGGCTGCTCGTCAAGCTCGTCGAGTCGCCGTTCTACGCGGCCGGCGGCGGACAGGTGTCGGACTCCGGCTTCGTCGAGTGCGCCGACGGCGACTGCCGCGCGCGCGTCGAGCAGGTCTTCCGTCTCTCCGGCGGCGAGGACCAGGTGCTCGTGCTCGCGCCCGAGGTCGGCGAGCTGAAGCCGGGCGAGGCGGTGCGGGCGGTCGTCGACCACCAGGCGCGCCACGCGACGCAGTGCAACCACACCGCGACGCACCTGCTGCACGCGGCGCTGCGCTCCCGCCTGGGCACGCACGTGCGCCAGGCCGGCTCGGCGGTGCAGCCGGACAAGCTGCGCTTCGACTTCACGCACGGCAGAGCGCTGTCACCCGAGGAGGTGCGGAGCGTCGAGGACGACGTCAACCGCTGGATCCTCGAGAACCACTCGGTGCGGGCGTTGACGACCACGCTCGACGAGGCCAAGTCGCGCGGCGCGATGGCGCTGTTCGGCGAGAAGTACGGCGACGTTGTGCGGATGGTCGAGGTCGGCGACGGCTCGTTCTCGCGCGAGCTGTGCGGCGGTACGCATGTCCGCTCGACGGCGGAGATCGGGCTGTTCAGGATCGTGTCGGAGACGTCGAGCGCCGCGAACGTGCGGCGCATCGAGGCGCTGACGGGGCCGGCGGCGGTGGAGCTGATGCGGTCGCACGACGACATCCTTCGCGCCGTCGCTCAGGACCTGCGCGCAGTGCCCGAGCAGGTCCCGCACGCCGTCTCGACGCTGCAGGCGCGCGTGAAGGAGCTGGAAAAAGCGGCATCGAAGGGGGGAGGGACCAACGGCTCCGTCGACTTCGACGCGCTGCTGGCCTCTGCCACCAACGTCGATGGCGCCTCGCTCCTCGCTGCTGTCGTGGACGTCTCGGATCCCAAGGCGCTTCCCGATCTTGCCGACCGCGCCAAGGCCAAGCTCGGCGACGCCGCGATCGTGCTCGGCGCCGTCGCGGATGGCAAGGTGCACCTCGTCGCGACCGTCGCGCCTGCGCTGGTCGAGCGCGGCGTGAAGGCAGGCTCAATCGTCAGAGTCGCAGCCGAGGTGACCGGCGGCGGCGGTGGCGGCCGCGACACGATGGCCCGCGCCGGCGGCAGAGACCCCGACAAGCTGCCCGAGGCGATCGCCGCCGCGCGCGCGGCGATTGAGGCAGCCCTCGCGGGCTGATGCGCGTGCTGGCGTTGGACTACGGCAGTGCGCGCTGCGGCTGTGCGCTCAGCGATCCGACCGCGACGCTCGCGACGCCCTTGGCCGCGCTCGAACGGCCGGCATCGAGAAAGGGCTTCGCGGCGTTGACGGCGCTCGTCCGCGAGCGCGAGGTCGGCCGGGTCGTGGTGGGGCTGCCGCTGGGCTTGAGCGGCGCGGACACCGCGCAGACGCGCGAGACGCGTGCGTTCGCAGCGCGACTGGAGCAGGCGCTCGACGTTCCCGTCTCGCTCTACGACGAGCGCTTCACGACGCGCATCGCCGAGCAAACCGGCGGCCGAGTCGACGAGGACTCGCGCGCAGCCGCGGTGCTGCTCGACGATTGGCTCGCGCGACACGGGGAAGAGGTCCGCGCGTGAGCCGCACGCCCGAAGAGCGCGAGGCCGCCCGGCTGGAGCGCGAGCGCAAGCGCGCCGCGCGCGAAGGCGGGCCACTGCCACCCGTGCCCGCGCCGGCCGCCGCCCCGCCGCCGCCGGCAGAAGCGCGACGAGTTTCGGGTCTCCCAGACTCAGAAAACGTCGAGCATTTGGCCGAGCCGGCGCACGATGCGCAGCCGACGCAGATGTTCGACGTGACGACGCAGTGGACGGACGAGCGCGCAGCGGTGCCGGCGGAGGCTGAGCCCGAATCGCTCGATGCCCCGAAGCCCGAGCCGGTGGCCGCCGCTCCAACGCTCACGCTGGAGCCCGACGAGGTCCCGCTCGGCACGCGCCGCGTCGCGCGCCACGAGCGAGCGGCCGGCGAGGTGCCGAAGCGCGGCCGCGGCGGCAAGCCCCCCGCACCGCCC
>JBJMLB010000014.1:0-29320 GCA_045805465.1 Conexibacter sp.
AGGAGGTCGGGCGCGGCGCGACCGTCCAGCTCGTCTACGTCGAGCCGGGTGCCGAGGACGCGATCGATGGCACGCTGCGCTTCTTCCTCTCGCCGCGCTCGGCGTTCGTCTCAGGGCAAGTGATGCGGATCGGCGCCGGCGGCGCCGGTGCGCCGGAGGGCTTCGACTGGGAGCAGCCGCTTGCCGGCAAGGTCGCGTTGGTGACCGGCGCCTCGCGCGGCATCGGCGCCGCGATCGCCTCGACGCTCGCGCGTGACGGCGCCCACGTGGTGGGTCTCGACATCCCGGCGTTGGAGGACGACCTCAAGGCTGTCGCCGCCGGCATCGGCGGCTCCGCGCTCGCGCTCGACATCACCGACCCGGACGCACCGAGGGCGATCGCCGCGCATCTGAAGAAAGAGCACAGAGGCGTTGACGTCGTCGTCCACAACGCCGGCATCACGCGCGACCGCACGCTCGGGCGGATGGATGCGGACCGCTGGAACGCGGTCATCGGCGTGAACCTGACGGCGATCGAGCGAGTCACCGACGCGCTGATCGCCGGCGGGTCGAGAGCGGTCCTGAACGAGGGCGGGCGCATCGTCTGCGTCTCCTCCATCAGCGGCATCGCCGGCAACGCCGGGCAGACGAACTACGCGACGTCGAAGGCCGGCGTGATCGGTGTGGTCGATGCCTACGCTCCGGCGCTCGCCGAGCGCGGCGCGACGATCAACGCGGTCGCGCCGGGCTTCATCGAGACGCAGATGACGGCGAAGGTGCCGCTGCCGATCCGCGAGGCGGGCCGGCGCATGTCGTCGCTCTCACAGGGCGGCCTGCCGATCGACGTTGCGGAGGCGATCGCGTGGTTCGCATCGCCGGCGTGCGGCGGGCTCAACGGCAACGTCGTGCGGGTCTGCGGGCAGAGCCTGCTGGGGGCGTGACGATGCTGAGCACCTACGCTCGCGCTGCGCTTCCGCTGGTGCCCGGCGCGTCGCTGCTGCCGTTCGTCGCGGGGCGGGGGAAGGAGATGCCGGCGCTGGAGCGCTCGGCGTCCGGCGTGCGCGTGGACCCGGCCGAGCTGGCCGCGTACGACCGCGTCTGCGGCTTCACGCTGCGGGATGCGCTGCCGGCGACGTACCTGCACGTGCAGGCGTTCCCGATGCATATGCAGCTGATGACGGACGGGAAGTTTCCGTTCCCCGCGGTCGGGCTCGTGCATCTCTCCAATCGCATCGTCGTGCACCGGCCGGCGCTCGTGTCGGAGGTCTTCGACCTCGTCGTGAGGACGACTCCGATCGAGCAGCATGCGAAGGGACGGACGTTCGCGCTGGTCTCGGAGGCGTCGGTCCACGGAGAGGTGGTGTGGGAGGACGTCTCGACGATGCTCCGTCGCGGGGGCGGCAGCGCCGATGCCCGGAACGGCGGCACCGAGGAGGGCGGGTCCGGGGAGGCGCGTCGATCTGGTGCTGCTCAGCAACAGCAGATCGACGGGGCTCCGGTCACGTGGTCGCTGCCCGGTGATCTGGGGCGGCGGTATGGCTCGGTCTCGGGCGACCGCAATCCGATCCACATGCACGCGTTGAGTGCGCGGCTGTTCGGCTTCCCGCAGGCGATCGCGCATGGGATGTGGACGAAGGCGCGGGCGCTTGCGGCGCTCGAATCGACCTTGCCCGACGCGTATACGGTCGACGTCAGCTTCCGCAAGCCGATTCTGCTTCCGGGGCGCGTGACGTTCGACGCGCGCGACGACGGCAGCTTCACGGTCCGGTCCGCCAAGCGGCCGGAGACCATCCATCTCGAAGGGACGGTGACGCCATGAGCATGGCGGATCGCAGCATGGGCCTGGGGCTGCGAGCGCTTGGGCGCCTCGCCGGCTCCGACGTCGTCGACCGCCTCGGTGTGCGCAAGCCCGCCGAGAAGGTCCTCTACCGCGCCACGCGCGACGGCTTCAAGGCCGCCGGCGCGGCGGGGCGCACGTTCAAGGCGGTCAACGGCAACGGCAAGCCGAAGCGCCTCTCCACGACCACCAGCACGGGTCTGTTCGATCTCACCCCGACTGACGAGCAGCAGATGCTGCAGGAGTCGTTTAAGGCGTTCGGGGCGGAGCAGCTGCGGCCCGCTGCGCTGAGAGCGGACACGGCGGCGAAGACGCCGGAGGAGATCCTCAAGCAGGCCGGCGAGCTCGGCCTCACGATGCTCGGCGTGCCCGACGAGCTGGGCGGCGCCGTCGCCGAGCGCTCGTCGGTGACGGCCGTGCTCGCGGCCGAGGCGCTCGCGCACGGGGACATGGGCCTGGCCGTCGCACTGCTCGCGCCGGCCGGCGTGGCGAGCGCGCTCGCGCTGTGGGGCGACGGCGACCAGCAGGCGACCTACCTGCCGGCGCTCGTGGAGGCCGAGGTGCCGTCGCCGGCGGCGCTCGCGCTGCAGGAGCCACGCGCGCTGTTCGATCCGTTCGAGCTGAGGACGACCGCGAGACGCGAGCGCGACGAGTTCGTGCTCGACGGCGTCAAGTCGTTCGTGCCGCTCGCGGAGAGCGCCGAGCTGCTGCTCGTCGGCGCGCGGCTGGAGGGCCATGGCCCGGTTCTGTTCCTGGTCGAGCCCTCAACGAGAGGCGTGCTCGTGAAGGCCGCGCCCGGCATGGGCGTGCGCGCCGCTGCGACCGGCGACGTGCTGCTGGAGGGCGTCCGCCTGCCGGCGAGCGCGCTGCTCGGCGACGGCGACCCGGCCGTTTACGCCGAAGCCGTCCGTCGTGCGCGCCTCGCGTGGTGCGGCCTCGCGTGCGGCACCGCCCGCGCGGTGCTCGACTACGTGATCCCGCACGTCAACGAGCGCGTCGCCTTCGGCGAGCCGATCTCGAACCGCCAGTCGGTCGCGTTCACGGTCTCGGACATCGCGCTCGAGCTGGAGGGCATGCGGCTCGCGACGCTGCGCGCCGCCGCCCGCCTCGACGCGGGCAAGAGCGCCGCTCGCGAGGTGGCGATCGCCCGCGCGCTGTGCTCCGAGAAGGGGTCGTGGATCGGCTCCAACGGTGTGCAGCTGCTCGGCGGTCACGGCTACGTGAAGGAGCACCCCGTCGAGCGCTGGTACCGCGACCTGCGAGCTGTGGGCGTCTGCGAGGGCGCCCTCCTGGTCTAGAGGAGAACTCCGATGATCAACCTTGAGATTCCCAAGAAGTTCGTCCCGCTCGTCGGCCAGGCGCACCAGGTGGCGGAGGAGGTCTTCCGTCCGATCTCCCGCAAGTACGACGTGGGCGAGCACGAGTACCCGAAGGAGCTCGACATGCTCGCCGCGCTCATCGACGGGATGAACGACGGCAGCGACATGGGCGGTGCCGGCGCGGCCGGCGTGCGGCGCACGGAGAACGGCGACGGAGGGGTCCGCAACGGCTCCAACATGTCGACCGTGCTCGGCATCATCGAGCTGTGCTGGGGGGACGTCGGCCTGCTGCTGTCGATGCCGCGCCAGGGCCTCGGCAACTCCGCGATCGCGTCGGTCGCGAACGACGAGCAGCTCGAGCGCTTCAGAGGCAAGTGGGCCGCGATGGCGATCACCGAGCCGGAGGCCGGCAGCGACAGCGCCGCGATCCGCACGACCGCCGTGCTCGACAGAGAGACCGGCGAGTACGTGCTCAACGGCGAGAAGATCTATGTGACGAGTGGCGAGCGCGCCGACCTCGTCGTGGTGTGGGCGACGCTGGATCGCTCCGTCGGCCGCGCAGCGATCAAGTCGTTCGTGGTCGAGCGCTCCAACCCAGGCATGAAGCTCGACCGGCTGGAGCACAAGCTCGGCATCCGCGCTTCCGACACCGCCGCCTTCATCCTCGACGACTGCCGCGTGCCGCCGGAGAACCTGCTCGGCTCGCCGGAGGTCGACGTCAGAAGAGGCTTCGCGGGCGTCATGCAGACGTTCGACAACACGCGGCCCCTGGTCGCCGGCATGGCGGTCGGCCTGACGCGCGCGTGCCTGGAGCTGACGCAGAGACTGATGGCCGACGCGGGCGTCGAGGTCGACTGGGACCGCCCGGCGGCGAACCAGTCCGCCGCTGCCGCCGAGTATCTCGCGATGGAGGCCGACTACGAGTCCGCCCGGCTGCTCACGCTGGAGGCCGCCTGGATGGCGGACAACTCCAAGCCGAACTCGCTGCAGGCCTCGATGGCGAAGGCAAAGGCCGGGCGCACCTGCGTCGACGTCGCGCTGCGCTGCGTGCGCCTGTGCGGCTCGCTCGGCTACAGCGAGGAGCTGCTGCTGGAGAAGTGGGCGCGCGACGCGAAGATCCTCGACCTGTTCGAGGGCACGCAGCAGATCCAGCTGTTGATCATCGCGCGGCAGCTGCTGGGCAAGTCCTCCGCCGAGCTGAAGTAGCGCGCCGACGTCAGCGGACGATCGCGAAGCGCCGGGCGACCGGCGCTCCGCGCGAGCCGTCAGCCGCCTTGGCGACCGCCGTCAACGCGTATCTGCCCGGCGTCAGCGCCTTCCCCTTCACCCGGCCGGTGAAGCGGAAGCTGCTGGCGCCGGCGCGCGAGCTGTGCGCGAAGGCGCCGAGCGTCAGCGTGCGCGTGCAGCGCTTGGCCTTGGCGGCACGGGTAGCGGAGCGCTTGCGCGGCGCCGCGACGCAGCGCCCGTTGCGACGGACGCCTGCGAGGCGCTTCGTGACCGTGAAGGTCACCCGCGCCGCGCGGTCGAGCCGATAGCTCATCGTCGTGCCGATCGGCGCGGTGCGCTTGCGATGCGCCGCTGCGATCGAGCCGCCGTGCCCCGCGGCGCGGAATCTCGCTGGCGCCAGCGCGAGCTGAGAGAGCTTCGGCACGGCCGAGGCGGCCGGCGCGACGCTGACGCTCACCCGCGCGATCGGTCCCGCGACGCCGTAGGCGTCGATGGCCTGGACGTCGAAACGGTCGTTCCCGCGGTAGCCGCTGTCGGGCACATAGAGCACCGAGCCGCCGTCGGCGCTGCGCGTCAGCGCGCCGTGCGCCGGCACCGCTGGAAAGCCGACCGTGAAGGCATCGCCGTTCGCGTCGCCGCAGCCGAGCGCGATCCGCACCGACGTTCCCGGCGTCGTCTTCGCCGAGCTGGGCGGTGCGCACGTAGGCGGCTCGTCCGTCACGCGGCGGAAGTCGAGCAGCTTGCCGCCGGTCTGAACGTAGAGGTCTCGCCCGTCGGGCGGAACGGCGAGCTGGAACGGGGCTGCCAGCGGGGCGAGGCCGTCGCGCCCGGCGCCGCAGCCGGTCGCCTGCGTGAAGCAGTCGCTGCGCGCGAGCGTCCCGTCGCGCGGGTCGCGGTTGAAGCGCATCAGCGTTCTCGTCTCGCCGCTGCTCACATAGACGCTGCGGCCGTCCGCGCTGATCGCGAGCCCGGAGGGGAACAGCAGCAGGGCGATCCCGTCGTGGTCGCCGCCGCAGACGGATGCCGCGTCGAAGCAGCCGCTGAACGTCAGTGCTCCGAAGGGGTCGCTGCGGTCGAAGGTCGTGAGTGCGTGGACCGAGTTGTGCGAGACCGTGTAGAGGTTGCGGCCGGTCGGGTCCAGCACCGACTGGAAGGCGTGCGTCAGGCTCGCCACGCCGTTGCCGCCGGCGAAGCAGCCGCCGCCCGACGTGTGGCAGCCGGCGAGGCTGACGCCGCCAGTCTGCGGGTCGCGCGTGAAGCGCGCGACCGACGAGCTGCCGAACGACGAGACGTAGACGTTCGCGTTGTCGGGACTCACCGTCACGTCCTCCGGGCCGGTGAGGCCGACGGCCTGGAAGTACGCGCACGTGCCGCCCTGCGAGCTGCAGCTGTCGTATGTCAGCGCGCTGGTGGCGGCGTCGCGTCTGAACCACACGAGCGCGTTGGAGTTGTAGGAGGCGACGAAGACCGCGTTGCCGTCCGGGCTGACGGCGACGCCCTCGGGCGAGTCGAGCCCGACCTGGCTCACGGCTCTCGCGCCCGTGCAGCCGGTCGCGGCCCCGGTGATGCAGCCGACGTAGCTGAGCGCACCGGTGCTCGTGTCGCGCGCAAAGGCGGTCACCGCGTCGACCGTCTCGCCGGTGACGTAGACGCTGCGTCCGTCGGCGCTGACGGCGACGCTGCGAGCGCCGTCGAGGCCTGGCTTCCCGTCGGCTGCCGCGCCGCAGCCCGTCGCGCTCGTGATGCAGCCGGCGGGCGTGAGCGTTCCGGTTGCGGGGTCGCGGTCGAAGCGTGCGATCGAGGCGCTCGTGTACGAGGTGACGTAGACGTTGCGCCCGTCGGGGCTGACGGCGACGTCGGTCAGGTCGGCCATCCCGGCGATCCCCGACGTCGGGCAGCCGGTTCCGCCGGTCCAGCAGCTCGCATAGGAGAGCTGTCCGACCGGGGCCGCGTTCGCGGGCGCGGCGATCAGTGCGAGCGCCACGAGCAGCATCCCTGCGACCAATCGGGGCGAGCGCATGCCGGCTGATCGTCGCAGGCTGGGGACTGAGTCACAACCGGGACCACCCCCCGGACGGATCGGCGCCTGGGTCGTCGAGGCGCTGTGCGAGCAGGCCGTCGTGTGGGCGGTCGGGTGCTGCCCGTATTCACTTTGGTGTTCGTGCTCTCCTACCTCACCTTCGCTGCGAGCAAGGCGACCGTCGGTCTGCGCGTCACCGAGGTCGAGGAGCGCGACGGGCTCGACATCGTCGAGCACGGGATGTACGGCTACCCGGAGCAGTTCATGGGCGGCGGCGAGCTCGGCGAGGGCGTCGGCGAGCTGCTGGACGAGGCGGGCCAGGCATCCGCGAGCGCCCGCTAGGGTTCGGCGGGTGACGCCACCGCCCGCCAACGCCCCCGCGCGCCGAGTGCGGATCCTCGGCGCCGGCGGGACGATCGCGATGGGTGGTCCGGCGGGGGCGACGCCGCAGCTCGACGCGCAGGCGCTGGTCGCGGCGATCCCCGGCCTCGGGGACCGCGAGACGATCGAGGCGCGCGACGTCGTCAACAAGCCGAGCGCCCACCTCACGTTGGACGACCAGCTGCTGATCTGCCGCGAGGCGCGCGATGCCGCGCGGCGCGGCATCGGGGTGGTGGTGACGCACGGTACGGACGTCCTGGAGGAGACGGCGATGCTGTGCGACGTGATCCACGACGCCGAGGCGCCGATCGTCTTCACCGGCGCGATCCGTCCGGCGACGGCGGCGGGGGCCGATGGGCCCGCCAATCTGCTCGATGCCGTGTCGGTGGCGCGGTCCGACGAGGCGGCCGGGATGGGCGTGCTCGTCGTCTTCGGCGGCGAGATTCACCACGCGCGCTGCACGCGCAAGACGGACACGACGTCGCTGGTGGCGTTCAGCTCGCCCCAGACCGGGCCGTTGGGACGGGTCACCGAGGGGCATCCGACGATCTGGTCCCGCCTCCCGCGCAATCCGCCGCTGGATCCGCCGGAGCTGGACAGGCGCGTGCTGGTGATCCCGACGTCGTCGGGGGACGATGGGACTTTGGCCCGCGCCGCCCTGTCGACCGAGCCGGACGGCGTCGTGATCGGGACCCTGGGCGCCGGCCATTTGGCTCCGGACTTGCTGGAGCTGTGGGCGGAGGCGGCGACCCGGATCCCCGTCGTCGCCTACTGCCGCCCCGAGCGCGGCGTCGTCCTGACCGGCACCTACGGCTACGCCGGCAGCGAGCAGGATCTGCGCGGCACGTCGATCATCCCCGCCGGCTTCCTCTCGCCCCAGGCAGCCCGCATGAAGCTGCTCGCGTGCGTCGCGTCGGGCCTCAGCGTCGACGAGGTCCGCTGGGCGTTCCGCCAGGACGACGGGTAGCCAGCCGCGCACTGGCGGGGGCGAATCCCGCGAGCACTGTCCCTCTGCGACCGGTATGCGGTCGACAACGGACAGTGATCCGACAGATGTGCGGATCTGGCGTCTGGCGGACCGCCAGCATGGCGTTGTTTCGCGGCGGCAGCTGGTGGCGGTGGGCGTCGGCAATCGCGCGATCGGTGATCGCCTCGCTCGCAGATTGCTGGTTCCGCTCCACCGCGGCGTGTACGCGTTCGGGCATCGGCAACTGCGCACCGAGGGGAGATGGCTCGCGGCGGTGCTGGCGGTCGGCCCGGGCGCGGTGCTGAGTCATCGCGACGCCGCGGCGCTACATGGGGTGCGGACCACGCCGGAGGGGAGACGTATCAGCGTCAGCACCCCGGCGCACGCGCGGGCTATCGAAGGCGTATGGGTGAAGGGGCGGCGGGCGTTGACGGCCGACGACGTGGCGGTGGTGCGAGCGATCCCTGTCACCTCGCCCGCGCGCACGCTGGTGGACCTCGCACCGATGCTGACGGCGGGGCAGCTCCAGAGCACGCTCGGGGAGGCGGATCGGCGGGGGCTGCTCGACGTGCAGGCGGTGGAGCGGGCGCTGGCGCGCACCAAGGGGCGGCACGGCCAAGGTCACGCCCGCCTCCGTGCCGCGCTCGATGCCCATGAGAAGCACGGTGCGGTCCTGACCCGCTCGTGGCTGGAGGAGCGGTTCCTCGATCTCGTCCTGACCGCTGGCCTGCCGCGGCCGCTGCTCAACGCGCCTGCCGCCGGCTACGAAGTCGACGCGCTGTGGCCGGACCAGCGGGTGGCGGTCGAGCTGGACGGCTGGGCGGACCACAAGGAGCGCGCGGCGGCCGCCCGCGATCGCGACAAGACGAACCGGCTGCAGGTCGCCGGGTACGTGGTGCTGCGGTTCCTGCACGGGGACATGGTGGGCCGGCCGGGCGAGGTGGCCGCGGCGATCCGCGACGTGCTCGCTCAGTCCACCAGCACCGTGTCCTCGTGCGAGTAAGGCGGCACGCAGGAGCAGACGACGACGAGAGGAGCGCCGGGGTCAGCCCACAGCCGGTGCACCGTTCCGGGCGGGATCACGACGCAGTCGCCGGAGCCGATCGCGGCCACGTCGTCGCCCAGCAGCAGCCGGCCGCTCCCCGAGGTCACGAGGTAGACCTCCTCGCTCTCCCGGTGGTAGTGGGCGAGCGTCGATCCACCGGCCGGGACGGTCGCCTCCGCCAGCGACTGCCGGCGACCGGGCGTCCCGGGCGCGACCCACTCGCGGATCTCAGACCCGTCGCGGGTGACGTAAGCGCGCAGTGCGTCGCGGCGGACGATCTCCATCTGCGCAAGCGTATGGGGCGCCGCGGGTCAGCGCCGCATCGCCTGGCGCAGCTCGCGCAGCTCGCGGATGTCGTCCGGCACGGGCTGCGAGCCCGGCCCGCCGGGTCCCGCGCCGAGCAGCTCCGGCTCTATGCGGTGGCGCACGAGCTCGCCGCCGACCACGTCGACGCGCAGGGCGGCGGTGCCGGGGCGCGACGTCACGACCCGTGTCATGCGCGTGCCGTGGAACAGCAGGCCGACGCCGTCGTCGGCGGCCCAGCCGCCGGGCAGCTCGCCGCTGCGCACAGCGGCGAGCCACACCGGCAGCCGCTCCGGCTCGCCGTCGGCGTGCACGGTGAACGAGCCGGGCAGCAGGCCCAGCCCCCCGATCACCTCGAGCGGACCGCTTGAGCGCGTCACGCCGCCGCTGAACCAGCACATGGCGCCGGCGCTCAGGCCAGCGAGCACGATCCCGCGGCGCCACGCCTCAACGAGCAGCTCGTCGAGCTCGTGCGCTCTCCAGATCGCGAGCAGGTTGCGCATCGAGCCGCCGCCGACGTAGATGACGTCCTGCTCGAGCACGATGTCCGCGAGCGAGCGCGCGGAGCCGTGGCGGCGGAACAGCGACAGGTGCGTCGCCGATGCGCGCCGTGCGAAGCGTGCGTAGAAGGAGGTGATCTGGGCGGTCGGGTCGCCGGAGGCGGTCGGGAGGAAGAGGATCCGGGGCTCGGGCACGCGCACGAGCGACAGCGCGAAGTCGTCGAGCGCCGGGTTGTCTGGCTCCATCGTGAAGCCGCCGCCGCCCATCGCGAGGATCTGCGGCTCGCCCCGCAGCTGCTCGCGGACCGTCACGCGACCGCCAGGTCCAGCCGCGCGTCGCCGAGGTAGCTGACGGGCAACTGCTCCTCGACGACCTCGCCCTCGCGCGGTTCGACGCGGAACGCGCGTGCGCGGGGACGGGAGCTGACGACGCGACGCAGGTCGCGCCCGACGAAGTGCAGTGCGGCGCCGTCGTCGGCGGCGTAGCCGGGCGTGACGCCGTCCCCGACGAAGCGGCGGTACTCCTCGCGCCGCTCCGGCTCGCCGTCGTAGTGGACGCAGTTGGAGTGGGGCAGGAGGCCGAGTCCGCGCACGACCGTCGGCGCGCCGTGGAAGGCCGTGACGGCCTCCTGGAACCAGCACAGCGAGCCGGCCGACAGCCCGCACAGCACGATCCCGCGACGCCATGCCTGTCTCAGCACGCGGTCGAGCCCGTGCGCGCGCCAGGCGCCGAGCAGCGAGACGACGCTGCCGCCGCCGACGTAGATCACGTCCTGTCTGAGCAGATGCGCCTCGAGATCGCCCTCCACGGCGCCGTCGCCGCGGTCGCGCCGGAACAGCGAGACGTGCGAGGTGTCGCAGCGCGTGGAGAACGTGCGGTAGAAGCGAACGACGTAATGGTCCGCGTCACCCGACGCGGTCGGCACGAAGCAGACCTTCGGTCGCTCGCGCTCGGCGAGTCCGAGCACGTAGTCGTCGAGCAGCGGATTCCCCGCCTCCATCGAGAAGCCGCCGCCCCCGAAGGCGACGATCTGCGGTGGGCGTCCCGTGTTCATGGAGCGAGTGTGGCAGCGGCCCGTGCGCGTGTCGTTGCACGCGTGTCCAAGGTTGGTGCGCCATGCGGCTAAGAGCTTCGAGCCGGCGCGCGGGGTGAGTCCGCGACGCGCCACACGATCGCGCCGACGACCGCCGCCATGAGGATCACCGCCGGCCACGAGCCGATCGCGTGGCCGAGCGGATGGGCGAGCGCGAAGCCGGCGAGGAAGACGGCGACGAGCGCAAGCGCGAGCGGGAGGCCGAGCAGCAGGCGCCAGCGCAGGCCGCAGGCGAGGCCGCCGAGGAACAGCACGACGCCGCCGACGGCCCGCACGCCGGTGATCTCCGCGACGGCGAAGCCGAGCAGCAACGCGCCGGCGGCGATCGGCCACGTGGGGAGCGAGCGCATCGGCGGAGGGTAGCGGCGGGTGCGCGGCGGTGGCCTGCCCGCCCGCTCGCAGGGGGCTATCGCCGGTGGCGGGCTCTGCTTCTTCTCGGCTGCGGTCTCGCGACCGTCACCGACAGCCGCCTGACGACCGTCTGCATGGACGTGCCCGGGCGGGACAGTCTCGCCGTCATCGTGATGCGACCGGCCTTGAACGCGGCGCGGTTCCTGCGTGCGACGCGCAGCTTGAGCGCGACGCTTCTGCCGGGCGCGACCTGCACCCGGACCGTTCCAAGCACCCGCGGTCTTGCTCTCCTCGCCGCACTGCGTCTCTTCGCCGACTTGCGCGCTGTCGCGTGGCGTCGTCTCGGGACAGGCTGTGTGAGCGTGACGGTCGCGTAGCAGGGCGGCGCGAATCCCACCGCCGGGCAGCCCAGCGCGTAGCCGAGCGCGAGCGCACCGTCGGTGCCGAGCACCGCCTTGGCGGTGCGGGTGAGTCTCGGCCTCGGCACGCCTCCGGCCCGTCCGTCGCCGTCGCCGCCGCCCGGCCCGCCGCTGCCGCCGCCCGGCCCGCCGTCGGCGACGGTGGCGATGGCTGCTGCGAGGTCGCTCTCCAGCGTCGCCTGTGTCGCGGCGCCGACGTAGATGAAGCGCAGCTCCGCGTCGCCCACCGCGGGCACGGCGAGCGGGTACTCCGCGTCGAGCTCGCGCGCGCTCGCGAAGCGCAGCGCACTCGGCAGCGTGCTCGCGGCGACCGCGCCGACGCCCTGCGACGCGTCGCCGTCGGCCGCGCCGGCGCTGTTGAACCGCGCGATCCACGGCGCGGCGCCCGTCGCCGCCGGAGCGTCGCCGCCGCTGCGCGTCGCGTAGCCGGCGTCGCCGGGGAGCTTCCACGCGCGCGACAGCACGCCGTTCGCGGCGGCCGCGTGCGCGATCCATAGCTTCACGTCATGCGCTCTGCCGTCGCTGGAGGCGAGCCGCCAGATGCGGATGACGGCGTTGCCGGCGGGCGAGACGAACGTCGAGACTGTCAGGCGCACGCCGCTGTCGACCAGCCCGGTGCACGTCGCGCCCTGCGGCAGGTACCACATCGGGTCGCTGCCTCTGCACGACACGACGACGTCGTTCTCGACCTCGACGAACCGCTCGTCCGGCCCCAGCACCGGGTTGATCGTCACGCCGACAGACGGGAACGGCTGGTAGTCGCGGAAGACGAGGCTCAGCGAGGGCGTGATCGCGCTCTCCCACGTCGGTCCGGTGAAGGCGTTGACGCCGTCGACGAGGATCCCCGTGAGCGGGCCGTTCTGGCCGGCGCTGCTCGAGGGTCTTGGGCCGGTCGGGTCCAGCGCGGGGACGCTGTCGGCGTTGTTGAAGATGCGGCCCAGCTCGCCGGGATCGCTCGACAGCAGACTCATCGAATCGATGCCGGTGTTGCCGGCGGCCGTGTAGCCAGTGTCGGCTACCGTGCCGCCCGCGGTCGTGAAGTGGTTGAACGGCCTGCCCTGGTTCGCGCCGCCGTGGCCGTCGGTCTGGATGCCCGTGTTGCGGACGATCAGCAGCCGCAGGCTCGGTCCCGAGATGCCGGTCAGGTCGGCCGGCGTCGTGCCGTGGGGGACGGCGACGAGGCGGCACAGCGCCGCGTCGTCGGTCGGCAGCACGACGGGCCCTGCCGTGAACGTGCCGCCCGTGACGGGCACGTTGTCGGCGCCCGTCAGCAGCGCTCCGAAGGCCCAGGTCGAGCCGACCTTGACAGCGCAGCGCAGGTCGACCGGGCCGGAGGCGGTGCCGGAGACCGTGATCTCCGGCGGCGCCGTCTCCGCGTAGGCGTATGCGGATCCGTCAGCGGGGAAGGCGACGGTGCTCGCCGCGGAGGCGAGCGCGGGAGCGGCGAGGGAGAGGGCGCCGGCGACGGCCGCGACCAGCGGGAGGCGGCGGCTCATGAGCGCGCAACCTACTTGGCGGCGGAGTGGCGTGCGGCGATCTCAGACGCCTCGCCCGAATCTGTAGTGCGGAACAGCCCGAAACTGTAGTTCGTCATTGCCCCGCGGAACTGCTGCTCGGCGAGGGCGCGCCCGTCGCTGGGCGCACGGACACGCTGGAGGACTACACCGACGAGATCCTGCGGTCAGGGTTTCCCGGCATGCGCCGGCTGAGCTGGCGGCCGCTGCGTGCGCAGCTGGACGCTTACCTGCGGCGGATCGTCGACCGCGACTTCCCCGAGCTCGGCCACGCGGTGCGCAACCCGGACGGCCTGCGGCGCTGGCTGACCGCCTACGCCGCGGCGACCGCGACGACTCGGGCCGTAAGCGGACCCGGCGGGAGCGGGCGGGGCGGCGAGGGGTCGCGTCGAGGAGGCGGAGACTCGCATGAGTCGCGCGGCGCGCGTCGAACACACCGTGTAACGGAGGAACGTCGCACCCGTCACCAACTGCTCGGAGGACTGCTGATGAGCGCAACACCGGAAGGCGGCGCCCCGGCGCCCGACACCGATTCCCCGGCGAACGACGGCGAAGGCAAGCGCCTGTCGATCGGCGCCGTGATCGGCATCGCGCTCGCGGTGCTCGTGGTCGCCGGCATCGGCGGCTACCTGATTGGCCACGACAAGGGCGAAAGCTCGGGCAACTCTAAGGGCTACGCCGAGGGCGTCGCCGCCGGCAAGCAGCAGGTTCTGGCCAACTACCAGCCCGGCAAGCCCGGCTACCAGGAGATCTACGACGCCGGCGCGCAGGCCGGGAAGGCGAAGGGCGAGCAGCAGGGCCACGCGCAGGGCAAGAAGGTCGGCTTCGATCAGGGTCACAAGCAGGGCGTCACGACGGGCCAGGATCAGGGCGTCAAACAGGGCGCCGCGGCCGTGCTCGGCGGCTTCAACAGCTGGACCGAGGGTGCCTTCTACGTGATCACGATGCAGGCCGGGACGTCCGATGGCATCCCGTACACAATCGACACGCGCACGCAGCTGCAATCCGGCACGAACTACCGCATCTGCCAGCAGGGCGGCGCGACGCAGCTGTGCGAGTCGCCGGCCACCGCGGACGCGTCCTCGACCGGCGGCGGAACCGCGAACGCGGGCGACGACGGCGGGGCGCCGTAGAGGGCTCCGGCGGCCGCCGGCTCGCGCAGGGTTCGAGACGTTGAGCGCAAACGTGCGTGGATCACGCGCAGCAAGCGCCGCCGCATTCCTGGCATGTCCTCACTCGGCCATGACCCCTCCGGCCTGAGATAATCCACATTCCGGATCAGCAGGTCGAGGCTGCGCGCAGGGACAGGCTCGACTCCCCACCCCCGAAGCGAAGGACTCCCTTGTCGAGCCATGACGGTCTGAACGGCGCACGGTCGCCGGAACACCGCCACCTCGGCGCAGCGGTGGCGGAGCTGCGCGAGCTGCGCGGCCTCTCGCAGGCCCAGGTCGCCGACAGAGCCGAGCTGCGCCGCAGCCACCTCGCGGCGATCGAGCGCGGCGAGGTCGACCCCACGTTCGTCACGCTCGTGCGGATCGTGCGTGCGATCCCCGCGCCGCTCGCCGAGCTGTTCGAGCTGTTCGAGCGGCGCCGCGACGCGGCTTCCGACGGCTGACGGCCGCGGCCACTGCGCGTGCGGGCCGGTCAGGCTCCGCTGCGCTCGGTGCTGTTGCCATTGCCGCGAGGCCGCGTCCGACGACGTGGCAGCGGACGCCGCCGGGCGGGCTGCGCGTCGTTCGCCCGGAGGACGTTCCCGCCGGCTCGCCGCGCGGTGCGAAGATGGACGCGATGAGCACGACCGCCTCCGAGGACCGCTCCCCGCGCTTCGGCGCGGTGCTGCGCGGCGAGGAAGAGCGCGTCACCCCGCTCGAGCTGTTCTTCGACCTCGTGTTCGTGCTCGCGCTCACGCAGTGCACGGCGCTGATGGCGGCGACGCCGACGTGGAAGGGGCTCGCGCAGGGCCTGCTCGTGCTCGGCGTGCTGTGGTGGTCGTGGACCGGCTACGCGTGGCTGACGAGCGTCGTCGACCCGGAGGAGGGCGCCGTCCGCCTCGTGATGTTCCTCGCGATGGCGGCGTTCCTCGTCGCCGCGCTGTGCGTGCCGGAGGCGTTCGGCACAGAGGCGCTGCTGTTCGCGCTCGCCTACGGCGTCGTGCGGGTCGCGCACATTCTGCTGTTCGTCCTCGCGAGCCGCGACGACCCGGGGCTGCGCAGAGCGACGCTCGGACTCGCCGTCAGCACGGCGATCGGCGTCGGCCTGCTGCTGCTCGCCGCCGCGGCCGACGGCTGGCTGCAGGGCGGCCTCTGGGCGCTCGCGCTCGCGCTCGACATGGGCGGCGGGGTCGTGATCGAGCCGTCCGGCTGGCGGCTCGTGCCCGGCCACTTCGCCGAGCGTCACGGGCTGATTGTGATCATCGCGCTCGGCGAGTCGATCGTCGCGATCGGCGTCGGCGCCGGCCTGCAGATCGACGCCGGCGTGGTGCTCGCCGCGGTGCTGGGGATCGTCGTCGCAGCCGCGCTGTGGTGGCTCTACTTCGACGTCGTCGCGCCGGTCTCGACGCGGCGGCTGGTCGAGGCGCCGGAGGGTGCGGTGCGCAATCGCATGGCGCGCGACTCGTTCTCCATCCTGCACCTGCCGATGATCGCCGGCATCGTGCTCGTCGCGCTCGGGATGAAGAAGGCGATCGGGCACGTCGAGGATCCCCTGGAGATCGTGCCGACGTTCGCGCTGCTCGGCGGCACCGCGCTCTACCTGCTCGCGCACGTCGCCTTCCGCCTGCGCAACGTCCGCACGTTGAACAGACGGCGGCTCGGGCTGGCGATCGTGCTGCTGGCGCTGATCCCGGCGCTGTACGACGTCGCCGCGATCGTCCCGCTCGCGCTGCTGTCCGCCGCGCTTGTCCTGCTGATCCTCTACGAGACGCGGGTTTATGGCGAGGCGCGGGACCGGGTGCGGCATCCGGAGCGGGCCTGACGCACCGCACTACGCGCAACCGAACCGAGTGGTTCATTCGGCAGCGGGTTGATCACGCTTCGCTGCGCCAAGCTGCACAAAGACGTGCGTAGGAGATGGTCGGCGCGTGGCCGGTCGATGATGCTGTCGTGAGCGGGCCGCAGTCACGCGGGCACCAATGGCGCGTGCTGCTCGCAGCGACGCTGCTGTTCGTCGGCGTCTTCGTCGCGCTCGAAGTCGATCAGAACGCCGGCAGCGGGCTCTCGATCCTCTATCTGCTGCCGGTCGTGCTCGTCGGCGTCGAGCTCGGTCGCCGGGCCGGCATCGTCGCCGGTCTCGTCGCGTTCGGCCTGTACGTGGTGTGGGCGCCGAACGCGGCGGTCGCGCTCGCGCCCTCGGCATACGTCACGCGCGCGCTCGTGTCGCTGCTGATCGGCGCCGTCGCCGGCCACCTCGCGGATCGCATGCGCGCGGCCGCCGCCGAGGCCGAGGCGAGCGCACGCCACTTCGAGCTGGCGGGCGACCTGCTCGGCACCGCCACCTTCGACGGCCGCTTCACCCATCTCAACGGCGCGTGGGAGCGCTGCCTCGGCTGGACGCGCGAGGAGCTGACGACGAGACCCTTCCTCGACTTCGTCCACCCCGACGACCGCGCGCGCACCGAGACCGAGGCCGCGCGTGCGCTGGACGGCGACGGCAGCGTGCGGTTCACGAACCGCTACAGCACGAAGGACGGGCGCTGGCGCACGATCGAGTGGCACTCGTGGATCGACCCGGAGCGGCAGCTGATCCACGCTGCCGCGCGCGACGTGACCGAGTGGTTCGAGGCCGAGGCCGCGCAGCGCGAGGCGGAGGAGCGCTTCCGCCGCGCGTTCGACGACTCGGCGACGGGGATGGCGATCGTCGGCGTCGACGGCGACCGGCGCGACGTGCTGCTCGACGCGAACGACAGCCTCGGTCGCATCTTCGGCTGCCACCGCGAGGAGCTGATCGGCACGCGCGCGCTGAGCGCGATGGTCGACCCGGCGCACGCCCCCACGCTTGCTCGCGGGATGGAGGAGCTGCTGCGCGGCGCCGACGCGGTGCACCGCGGGGAGTACCGCGTCGTCCGGCCCGACGGCGTGCACATCTGGCTCGACATGTCGGCCTCGCTCGTGCGCGACGCCGAGGGCCATCCGCTCTATCGCCTCGTGCAGGCGCTCGACGTGACCGAGCGCAAGACGGCGGAGGACCGCCTGCGCTTCCTGGCCGACCACGACCCGCTCAGCGGCGTCTTCAACCGCCGCCGCTTCGAAAGCGAGCTGCAGCGCGAGCTCGACCTGTCCACGAGCCGTGCGAGGAGCAGCATCGTGCTGCTGCTCGACGTCGACCGCTTCAAGGCGATCAACGACACGCTCGGTCACGCGACCGGCGACGCGGTGATCGCGCGTCTCGGCGACGCGCTACGCAGCCGCCTGCGCTCCGCCGACGTGATCGCCCGGCTCGGCGGCGACGAGTTCGCGGCGATCCTGCGGCGCACGGACCTGTCGGCGGCGCGCGAGGTCGCGCGGGACCTGCAGGCGGTCGCGGCGCAGCGGCTCGCCGGCGTCGTCGGAGAGGAGCACGGCCCGGTCACGTTCAGCGTCGGGCTGGTGGAGATCGGCGACGGGACGAGCGCCGACGAACTGCTGTCGCTCGCGGACCGCGCCCTCTACGCCGCGAAGGCGGCCGGGCGCGATCGCGTCGTTGCCGAACGCGACGTCGACGGCGATCCGCCGGCGGGGCCGCTGCCAGCGCCGACAGCCGCGCCCGCGGCGCCTGCCGGCCCGCCCGCCTGACGCGGCCGGCGTTCGCCTCCGCCGCTCAGCAGCAGCTCGCGCCGCCGGCCGGCTGCTCGCAGCAGGGCTCGGCCTGTGCTGCCGCCGCCGCGCGGCGGCGCGCGATGGCGGCGCCGATGCCGATGCCGGCCACCAGCGTCAGGACGGTGCGTGGGGTCAGGGCAGCCATGCGCTCAGCTCCTCGGTCGCTTCCGGATGGACGTAGTAGTAGGCCCACAGTCCGCGCCGCTCGACGCCGACGATCCCCGCCTCGCGCAGCGCGCGCAGGTGGTGGGAGAGCGTCGGCTGTGAGACGTCGAACAGCGGCTCCAGCTCGCACACGCAGACCTCTCCGGCGTGGCGGCGCAGCACGTCGACGAGCTGCACGCGGATCGGGTCCGACAGCGCCTTCGCGACCGCGGCGATCCGTGCGGCGGTCGTCGCGTCGACCTCGGGCAGGACGGTCGGCGTGCAGCAGCGCTCGCCGGCCGCGCGCTTGCGCTTGGGCATTACATCGATGCTCATCGATGTAAGCATACCGTTAGGGTGACGGGCGATGTCCCTGCTCGTGCTCGCCTTCGAGGCGGCGCTGTATCCGACGCTCCTGGCCGCGGTCGTGATCCTGCTGTCGCTCGAGCGGCCGGCGCGGCTGATCGCGGCGTACCTCGCGGGCGGCATGACGATCAGCATCACGCTCGGCATCCTGATCGTCGAGTTCCTCGGCGGGACGAACCTCGTCGAGAACGAGCAGTCGCTGCTGAGCTGGACCGGCGACCTCGTGATCGGCGGCCTCGCGGTGCTGCTCGCGGTCGCGCTCGCGACGCATGCGGACGACCGCATGCGCGAGCGGCGCAGCGCGCGCCGCGCCGCGCCGGCGCCCGTGCCCTCCGGCGGGACGCCCGCTGCTACCGCGCCGGTCGTCGACGCGCCGAACGCCGAGCCGTGGTCTCAGCGGATCCTCGCGCGCGGGTCCGTGCCGGTCGTGTTCGTCGCGGCGGTATTCGTGAATATCCCCGGCGCCGCCTACCTCGTCGCGCTGAAGGACATCGCCGCGGCCGACCAGTCGTTCGCCGTCGACCTCGGTCAGATCCTGCTGTTCAACGTGATCATGTTCCTGCTCGCCGAGATCCCGCTCGTCGGCCTGCTCGTTGCCCCGGAGAAGACAGGCGTGCTCGTCGGCCGCATGAACACCTGGCTGCGCGACCACAGCCGCCAGCTCGCGATCGTCATCAGCTTCACGCTCGGCGTGTACCTGATCGTGCGGGGGCTGGTGAACGCGTAGCGCGGAGAGTCGCCGCCGGACGCGGGCTCGTTATCGGTCGTAAGCGCGACCGCGCGGAAGCACGTGATGCACGAGGACCGTCCCGTCGTCGCCGATCGTCTCGAACACGACCCGCCAGTCGCCCACGCGTACGCGCGCAAGGTCGCTGCCCATGAGCCGCCGGACGTCGAGCGACTGATCCCTACTGAGTAGACGATTGAGCGCACGCGCGACGCGCTCTTGCGTGGCCCGGTCAAGTCGACGCAGTTCCTTTTCAGCTCTACGCGTGAAGAGCAGTCGCGGCACGCTGTCGGACACGCACGCTAGAGGTCAAGCTCACGCTTGAGATCGTCGAACGACACGACGCGTCCTGCTGCGGCATCCGTGCGCCCGGCAGCGATGGCTGCCTCCTCCTCGGGCGTCAGCGGCTCGTCGTCGATCGGCGCGGCGTCGAGGTAACGCAAGAACGGGTCGTTACGTCGCGCGTAGATCCGCGCAAGCGTCGCCTCCGCCTCGTCGTCGGGCATCTCCGCGACGACCTGCATCAGGCGTTCCTTGACAGTCATGACCGCAGGGTACCGCCCCGTAACGGACATGCAATCAGCGTACGACGCCGGTCTACAGCCTTATATGTTGGATACGACCCCTGCCGTCAGTCAGGCGCGGCGGGTCCGGCCGCTCCGTGTGGCGGCTCGGGTCTGCCCCCGGCCGGCGGGGCGCCGGGCGGCGCGGGCGAGGGGACGCGGCGCACGCTGAGGTCGCGCTCGACGTGGAGGTCGACGACTCGCAGTCTGCGCACGACGAGCTCGTCGATCTCGACGCGGCCGAGCCTCGTCTCTCTGACCCCCAGGCGCTCGATCGCGGCGCGGCGGATCGCGAGGCGGCCGATCGCGACGGCGCCGAGGGCGAGCGCGCCGACCGCGAGCGCCGCGGCGGCGCTCGCGCCGCGCGACTGCACCATGGTCGCGGTCACTGGACGCGCCTCGGGGCGGAAGCGGGCGGGGCGGAGGCGGTTCGTCATGGGTGACGGATACCCGGGCCGCGACACGCCGACGCAGGCGCGGTCTCCGAACCGCCGCCGCTCGCTTCGGCCGTGCGAGATCATCGCGCGCATGGACCTGCGCGCCCAGCTGATCGAAGCTCGCCGCGAAGAGGCGCAGGCGTTGCTCGCCGCCTACCAGGCCTGCCTCGAGCGAGTCGACCGCTTCATCGGGATCGGGGGATCGCTCGTGACGGCGGCGGCGGCGATCGGACTCGCGCGCGACTTCGATCAGGTGATGCTCGGCGTGCCCGTCGCGCTCGCGCTGATGTGCACGTACGTGCTCCAGATCTACACCGACTGCATCGTCCTGACCGCCGGCCGCGAGCATCTGGAGCGCCAGCTCGCCGCCGACATGCGCGGCGAAGCGCTGATCTACGCCACGAGGCTCGCGCCGCTTCGGCAGCCCGACACCGCCCCCAGCATCCTCGGCGCCCTGGTCGTGTACGGCCTGCTGCTGGTGGGCACCGGCGTCGCCGGTGCGTTCGTCGCGGTGCGGCTGGGCGAACCGGCGCTTGCGATCTACGCCTTCGCGGTGGTCGCCACGTTCAGACTGGCCGGCCTGGCGCTGCGTGACATGACCGCGGCTCGCGGACGCGCGCCGCAGGCCATACGCGCCGGTCAGCCCGGCTGAGCGATGACTCTGCGGATGCGCTTGGCGGAGACCAGCCCGCCGGCGCCGCCGTTGCGCGCGGCGAGCGCGGGCGCGAACTGGGCGACGCGCAGCTCCTCCAGCATCCAGCGGACCTCGTACAGCTGCGGTGGCTTCGGCGTCCCGACCGGCCAGTCGGCGAGGCGGCCCTCGTAGGCCGACTCCAGCTCGTGGATCGTGCGCATGCGGTCGCGGTCGCTGCCCGCCGCGTCGGGCAGGCGGTCGAGGCGGGCGGCGGCGCCCTGCAGCCAGCGCGCCACGTCCGGCAGTCGCGCGGCGCCCGCGGCGACCGCGCAGCCTGGATGCACGAGCCGGCCGAGCTGGCGGGCGACGTCGAGGCGGATCTCCTGCAGCGGCGCGGCCGTCGGCAGCGCGTCGAGCCGGCGCTCGACATCGCGGCGCGCTTCCAGCACGGCGACCAGAGCGCGCGCGGTCGCGAGCGTGCGGTCGGCCAGTTCGCCGGCGACGTGTTCGCGCAGCCGCCGGAAGCCGGCCTCGTCCCAGGCGGGGCCGCCGGCCTCGACGGTCAGCGTGTCGAGCGTGGCCAGCAGCGCGTCGTCCAGCGCGGCGCCGACGCTGCCGTGCGGCGCGGTCATCAGCGCGAGCTTGGCCGGCATGTCGAGCCGGTCGACGACCCAGGGGATCGGCGAGCGGACGCCCAGCAGCAGCAGCCGGCGCGTGCCGGCGTGCATCGCGCTCGCCTGCTCGCCCGGGGTCTCGAACAAGCGCACGCCGACCGTCTCGCCCTCGTCCACCACTGCGGGGAACGCGCGCATCCCGCCGGCCGCGGTGGCCGCCAGCTCGCGCGGGAGCGTGCCGAAGGACCACTCGCGGCAGCCCGTGCGCTCGATCGATGGCGCCGTCGCCGCGAGCCGCTCACGCAGCCGCGGCTTGACCGCCTCGCGCAGCGCGTCGAGGTCCTCGCCCTCCGCGACGACCTCGCCGCCCGCGTCCTCGACGCGGAAGCGCATCCGCAGGTGCGGCGGCAGCTTGTCGAGCGCCCACGCCTCGCGCGGGATGCGTACGCCGCGCCGCTCCAGCTCGCGCGCAAGCGCGTCGAGCAGCGGCTCGCGCCCGGGCTGCAGGCGGGTCAAAGCCGCTGCCGCGATCTCGGGCACCGGCACGAGCGGCTTGCGCAGCTCCTTCGGCAGCGAGCGGATCAGGGCGGTGACGAGCTCCAGCCGCAGCCCGGGGACGAGCCAGCTGAACTCGTCGGCGCGCAGCTCGCCGACCTGCTCCAGCGGGACGTGGACCGTCACGCCGTCGTCGGCCGCGCCCGGCTCGAAGCGGTAGGAGAGCGGGAGCGAGAGCGATCCGTCGCGCCACTCCGTCGGCGTGTCGTCGACCTCGGCCTCGCCCGCGCGCAGCAGCTCGCGCGGCAGCGTCAGCAGCTCCGGCTCACGCCGGCGGGCGTCCTTCCACCAGTGCTCGAACTCGACGCCCGAGACGACGTCGGCGGGCACGCGGTTATCGAAGAAGCGGAAGCGCGTCTCCTCGTCGGCGAGCAGGTGGCGGCGGCGGGCGCGGTCCTCCAGCGCCTCGACCTCGGCGATCCGGCGCGCGTTCTCGGCGAGGAAGTCGTGGCGCGCCTCCCACTCGCCGGCCACCAAGGCGCGGCGCAGGAACAGCTCGCGCGCGCCCGCCGGTTCCACGCGCGCGTAGGGGACCGCCCGCGACGGGACGATCGGCAGCCCGTACAGGCTCACGCGCTCGTCCACCACCGCCGCGCCGCGCCACTCGTCCCAGCGCGGCTCGCCATAGGAATGCCGCAGCAGGTGCGCGGGCGCGATCGGCTCGATCCACGCGGGGTCGATGCGCGCGGCGGTGTGCCCCCACAGCCGCGTCGTCTCAACCAGCTCGGCGACCATCGTCCAGTCCGGCGCTCTGCGCGCGAGCCCCGATCCCGGCGAGAGCGTGAAGCGCGCGCCGCGCGCGCCCGTGTACTCGGGGAGCGGCCGGCGGCGCTGCGGACCGGCCCGCCGCGCGGCCGCCGCGTCTGCCGCGACGTCCTTCACACCGACGTGCGACAGCAGCCCCGCCAGGAGCGCACGGTGGACGTCGTCCGGCGCGGCCGGGGCCGCGTTGATCGCGACGCCGGCCGCCTTCGCCGCCTGGCGCAGCTGGCCCGCGAGGTCCTGCCACTCGCGGATCCGCAGGAAGTGCAGGAACTCGGCCTTGCAGCGCTTGCGGAACTGCGAGCCGCTCAGCTCCCGCTGCTGCGCGCGCACGTATCTCCACAGCCGCAGGAAGGCGATGAAGTCCGAGCGCGCGCCGTCGGGCTCGTCCTCGCCCGGCCGGTCGAAGCGCGCGTGCTGCTCGGCGGCGGCGGCGCGCGCCTCGGCAGGCGACTCGCGCGGATCCTGGATCGACAGCCCGGCGGCGATCACGATCGCCTCCTCCGCGCAGCCGAGCTTGTCGGCCTCCAGCACCATCCGTCCGAAGCGCGGGTCGACGGGCAGCTGCGCGAGCTTGCGGCCGAGCGGGGTCAGGCGGTTTCTCCCGCCGCGGCGCTCGGCCTCGCCGGCGAGCGACGCGGTCGGAGCGCTCGCCGGCTCCAGCGCCCCCAGCTCGCGCAGCAGCGCCACGCCGTCGCGCACCTGGCGCGCGTCGGGCGGGTCGAGGAACGGGAAGTCCTCCACGTCGCCCAGCTCCAGCGCGGCCATCTGCAGGATCACCGACGCCAGGCTCGTGCGCAGGATCTCCGGGTCGGTGAAGCGCGGCCGCTCGTTGAAGTCGTCCTCGTCGTAGAGGCGGATGCAGATGCCGTCCGAGGTGCGTCCGCAGCGTCCCGTCCGCTGCTGCGCGCTGGCCTGCGAGATCGGCTCGATCGGCAGCCGCTGCACCTTCAGCCGCGCGGAGTAGCGGGAGACGCGCGCCTCGCCCGGGTCCACCACGCTGCCGATCCCCGGCACGGTCAGCGACGTCTCGGCGACGTTCGTCGCGAGCACGACGCGGCGGCGCGAGTGGCCTTGGAAGACCTTCTGCTGCTCGGCGTGCGACAGGCGCGCGTAGAGCGGCAGGATCTCGACGTCGGATCTCAGCCTGCCGCCCAGCAGCTCGGCGGTGTCGCGGATCTCGCGCTCGCCGGAGAGGAACACGAGCACGTCGCCGGGGCCGTCGCGCAGCAGCTCCTTGACCGCGTCGGGGATCGCGTCGAGCCGCTCGTGCTCGGCGTCCGGCACCGGGCGATAGCGCGTCTCGACGGGGTAGGTGCGGCCGGAGACCTCGACGACCGGCGCGTCGTCGAAGTGCTTCGACAGGCGCTCCGGATCGATCGTCGCGCTCGTGACGATCAGCTTCAGCTCCGGCCGCCGCGGCAGGATCCGCTTCAGCACGCCGAGCAGGAAGTCGATGTTGAGCGACCGCTCATGCGCCTCGTCGACGATGATCGTGTCGTAGCGGCGCAGCAGCCGGTCGTGCTGGATCTCTGCGAGCAGCAGACCGTCAGTCATCAGCCGCACGAGCGTCTCGTCGCTCGATCTGTCGGCGAAGCGGACCGCGTAGCCGACCGCCCCGCCGAGCGGCACCCGCAGCTCCTCCGCGACGCGCTCGGCGATCGTGCGCGCGGCGAGCCGGCGCGGCTGCGTGTGGGCGATCGTCCCGTGCACGCCGCGGCCGAGCTCGAGGCACAGCTTCGGCAGCTGCGTCGACTTGCCGGAGCCGGTCTCGCCCGCGACGACGACGACCTGGTGCTCGCGGATCGTCTGCAGGAGATCCTCGCGACGGGCGCTGACCGGCAGCTCGGCGGGGTACTCGATAGGCGACGGCATCGCCGCGCGCCGCAGCGCGATCCGCTCCTCGGCCGCGGCGACCTCCGCCTCGAAGCGGGCAAGCACCCGCCCGCTCTGCCCGCTGCGCGCGCCGCGCAGCCGCTCGAGCCGGCGGCCGAGCCGGTGCGCGTCGTGCAGCGTGAGGTCGTTCAGGCGCTCGCGCAGCGCACGGAGGTCGGCGCGCGCGTCGGGTGTCGTGGACACCGGATGAGGATAGGCGGGCGCGGAGCCCTCCGTTCGCCGCTCAGCAAGCCATGCGCGCCGCGGGGACGCGCGTGCGCCCGACGGCGAAGCGGGCGGACGCGTCGAGCGTCGCCGTCAGCGTCGCGCTGACGCGGCGGCCGTCGGCGGCGCGCAGGCGGAGCGTTACGCGCACCGGCAGGCGGAAGCCGGACGCCCGCGCGAGCGCGCGCAGCGCCTGGTCGGTCAGCGTGAGCGTGAGCGTGGTGCGCTTGCCGGCAGCGAAGCCGACGCGGTGGCGGCTGGCGAGCGTCAGCGCGGCGCGTCTGCCGCTGCGCAGGCGCACGAGCGTGACGCTGCCGGTGAGGCTCGCGGCGTTCGGGTTACGGACGAGCAGCTTCAGCGTGCGGGCTCTCGCCGCCAGCACGAAGACGCCTTGCGGCGCGCCCCCGACGCGCGGGCGCACGAGCGCGGCGGGCCTCGACGGCGGCGTGCCCGGCGGCGGCGGAGGCGTCACGGCCGCGGCGGCGACCGTGAGCTGGCGCGTCGTCCGCGTCACGTTGCCGGCGCTGTCGGTCGCGGTGACGATGACCGTGTACGTGCCGGGGTGCGCGTACGCGTGCCTCGCCACCGGGCCGGGGACGGCCGGCGTGCCGTCCCCGAAGTCCCAGCTCGTCTGCGCGATCGCCGCGAACGTCGACTCCGCGCTCGCGGCGAAGGCGAGCGGCTGACCGGCCGTGCCGGTGCCCGGCACGCTCACGCCGCTCAGCGTCGGCGCGCTGGCCTGGAACGCGGCGGCCGCGACCGACTTGGCGCCGAGGCCTTCGGTCGCGGTCCAGCTGGCGAGCACGTCGCCGGCGGCGTCCGTCGCCGCGTCGGGGCCGGCGAGGTCGACGCCGGCGCCCGCGCCGCCGAGCAGCGCGGGTGCGCTCCAGGCGCTACCGGCGCGGCGGCTCGCGAGCACCTCGTCGGTGTTCGGGCCGTCGTCGTGTGCGACGAACACGACGGTGTCGCGGTCGATCGCGACGTCCTCCGCGATCTCGCCGCCCGGCGGGAACACGGTCGTCTCGGCCTCGGGCCCACCGGCGGTCAGGGGCATCGCCTTGAGCGCGCCGGAGGAGGCCTTCCACACGACCGTCGCGCCGCCGCCTGCGTCGGCGCCGAGTGCCTGCGTCGGCACGCAGGCCGGCGCGACGTCGCCGCTCAGGCCGTCGACGCTCCAGCTCCCGTTCAGGCGGAACGCGCCCCACAGGGCGGCGGGCGAGCCCTGGAACCACGTCGCCGCCGCATTCCCTCCGCCTGCGCCGACGAGCCGCAGCGGCGAGATCGCCTCGCTCGTCGTGAGCAGGTCGCTCGCCGCGCTCCAGACCCCGCCGCCGGTGTCCGCGCTCGTCTGGATCGCGTAGTCGAACGGGTCGGCGATCCGCTGCGCGGTCCAGCCGACGAGCGCGCCGCCGCTCGCGTCGGGCGCGATCTGCGGGCGGCCGAACGCGACCGACGCATCGGCCGGGTCCGACAGCGTCGCGGGGGCGCTCCAGCCCCCGCCGACGTCTGCGACCGCCGCCCGCACCGAAGCGACGCCGGTGTCCGAAGGGTGCTCGACCCATGCGGCGACGACCTTCCCCAGCGCGTCGGCGCGCACCTGCGTCAGCGGGTCCGCGACGTTCGAGGCGCCGCCCACCGGGAAGTCGTGGGTCGCGCCCCACGTGCCGCTCGCGGCGTCGCGCCGACGCGAGCGAGCGGCGTAGGAGCTGCCGTCCGCGCTCTCGATCCACACCACCGTCGCGTTGCCCACCGCGTCCATCGTCACCGCGGGCGCGTCGACGCCGACGTCGCTCGCGAGCGGCGCGGGCGTGCTCCAGGGACCGCCCGCCGGCCGCGTCGCGACGATCAGCGACTGCGCGCCGTTGCCGTCGCCGTCGGTCCACGCGGCGATCGCGTCGCCGGCCGGGTCGACCGCGACGACCGCGCCGCTCGGCCCGTTCGCGGCGGTCGCCGGTGGCGTCGCGCGCAGCCAACCGGCCGCGCCCGCGGTTGCGGGATCGGCGAGGAGAGCGAGGCACGCGACTGCCATCACGAGGACGAAGCGCGGCTGCGAGATCCGGCTACGCATCCGTCTCCACACGGTACGCGATCGTCCCGGCCTGCTCGTTCCGCAGCGTCTCTCGGATGACCGCGAGCATTCACCGGCGTGGTTCGCAGTTGCGCGTCATCGCGCGCACGTGAGGGCATACGCGCAGGAGCGGGACTCATGCGCGCGCGGCGCGCGTGCCGACGGATCCGCTCATCCGATTCCCACGTTCGAGAGGACTCGCATGGCCGACGAACCCGTCTTTCTCTACCTCGCCACCTACGACAGCGAGGAGGACGCGCGCCTCGACTACGACGCGCTGCTGGAGCTGCACGACGCCGGCGTCGTCGGCACCTACGACGCCGCGCTCGTGACGAAGGACGCCGAGGGCAAGGTCCACGTCCACAAGCATGAGAAGCCGACGCAGCACGGGGCCTGGACCGGCATCGGCGTCGGCGCCGTCGTCGGGATCCTGTTCCCGCCCTCGATCATCGCCTCGGCGGCCGTCGCCGGCACGGCGGGCGGCGTGATCGGCCACTTCTGGCGCGGCATGTCGCGCAGCGACGTGAAGGAGCTCGGCGAGCTGCTCGACAGCGGCGAGGCCGGCCTGGTCGTGATCGGCCGCTCGAAGCTCGAAGAGGCGCTCGAACGCGAGCTCAAGCGCGCGAACCGGCGGATCGAGAAGGAGATCAAGGTTGAGACGAAGGAGCTGGAGAAGGAGCTGGCGGCGGCCGACAAGACCTGAGCCGCCGCGGTCGACGCCCTGCCGGCCTGCTCGACGGCAGCGAGCGCGTCGAAGAGCGCTTCGCCGTCTGGGCCGAGCGGCAGATCGCCTAGTCCACGGCGCTACGCGCCGCGCGCCCGCGCCAGCCGCCCGGAGCGCGCGCCCTGTACGCCGTCACACGGCCCAGATGGCGGGGTTGGCCACCGTCCCGCCATCCGGCGCCGGCCCGGCGTGGCGCACGTCGACGTGCACGACGAGGCCGGTTCTCGGGTCGTAGCCGATTCCGGAGAAGACGCGCAGCGCGAACACGACGTCGAGCGTCATCCTCGGCTCGAGGTCGGCGGCGGTGCCGTGCAGGTGCTGCGAGTCGGGGTCGCCGCCGTGGGTGGCGTTCCAGTCGGCGTCGCGGTGTCCGGCGAGGATCGCGACCGGCTCGCCGAGCGCGGCGCGGTAGACCTCCAGCGCTCTCACGAGCATGCGGTCGAGCTTGATCCAGCCGTCGCCCGGCGAGCGGAAGGTGCGGAACGTGAAGTGCTGCGAGCAGCGCCCGCCTCGGCGTATAGCCATGCGTAGCGCCGTCTGCGTGCGCGGGCCGACGCCGCCGCCGGCGACCAGCGTCGAGAAGGCGTAGCCGCGTTGGAAGTCGCGCACGGCGCTCCTCGTCTGCTCGCCGATTACCCCGTCGACGCGGATCGGCCAGCCGAGCAGCCGCAGCGTACGTTGCAGCTCGACTGTCGAGAGTGGTCCCCGGCGGCGGGGAGGTGGGACGGCGTACAGCATCGCACTACTTTTAGGTGTATAGGGTGCCGTGTCAACTGCGGACCAGCCGGTGACGAGACGCGATCCACGCCGCGCACGTGCGCCCAAGTGCGAGCGAGCCGCTCGGCGGCCTGCCGGGACTTGATCGCCGTCGACTTCTGCCAGCAGGGCGACGTAGTGGGCGCGGCGCGCTAGCTGAACGGGCTCGGCAGAGGCCGAGCTACGGCCCGGTCGCCGGCGCCCACTCGACGCTCGACGGGAAGCGCGTGGACGTCCTGCCTGGCGCAAACTGCGCGGCGACGTCCTCGACCGCCTCGACCAGCCGGCGCCGACGCTCCGGGGCGAAGAAGAGCCACTGGTCGGCGTCCGGCCAGGGCACCAGCAGCACGTGTCCGTCGGGCGACCAGGTCGTCGGCCCGAGCCGTCCCGGCGCGGTGAGCAGCTCGCGCCGACGGCCGCTGGCGGGCGTGAGCAGCGCCAGCTCGCTGCGATCGGCGGCGGCGTCGCGCAGCACGAGCACGACCTCGGCGCCGGGCGTCCAGGCGGCCGAGCTCGCGCGCGTTCCCGGCGGCAACGGGAGCGTCGCCGAACGCTTGCCGGCACCGTTCAGCAGCACGGCCCCGCGCGCGGTCAGCACGATCAGGCCCGTGGCGTCCGGCGACCACGCGAGGCCGTGCACGCCGGGCAGCGGGTGGCTCACCCACAGCAGCCGGCCGGTGTCCACGTCGGCGACCGTCACGCCGCCGCGCGCGTCGGCGTAGGCAAGCACGTGGCCTGCGCCCGGGCGCCACGCCGGGATCGCCGCGGAGCGCGTCTCGGCAAAGCGGCGGTCGCCCGTCCCGTCGCCGTTGACGATCCGCAGCGCGGAGCCCGCGACGTACGCGATCCGGTAGCCGTCGGCGGGCGCCCAGCGCGCGCTCGTGACCGCATCCGCTCCGCGCAGCGACCAGCGCACGTCGCCGTCGGGCTCGAGCGCCGTCAGCTCCCCGCCCTGCCAGGCGACGACGAACAGGCCGCGGGGCGACCACGACGCGCCCGTGTAGCTGCCGAGGCGCCGCTTCGCGCCGTCGGGCGCGACGACCCAGGCGCTGCCGCCGGCGCTCACCAGCAGCCGGCCGCCGGCGGGCAGCCGGCCGAGCAGCGGTCGCGGCGCCGGTGCG
>JBJMLB010000015.1:0-41307 GCA_045805465.1 Conexibacter sp.
GACGGTGAGCTACGGCGTCCGCACGAACGTCAGCGGCAGCAACTGGGCCAACGAGGTCACGATCACCTACCCGGCGCCGACGGTCGACCCCAAGACCGCACCGAAGATGTCCGTCTCGGGCAACACCGTGAGCTGGACCGCGATCCCGTCGGTGAGCTCCTACGTGTTCGTGCGCAAGGTCCCGGGTCAGACGACGCAGTACTCGATCGTCAACGGAACGTCGGTGACGCCTCCGGTCGTCGCCGGGCAGACGGTGAGCTACGGCGTCCGCACGAACGTCAGCGGCAGCAACTGGGCCAACGAGGTCACGATCACCTACCCGGCGACGTCGACGCCCCCTGCGACCGGCGGCGCCTTCCAAACGGGCATCACCGCCGGCGCCTCACTGTCGTACGAGCTCAGCTTCCTGCGAGGCCTCGGCGCCCACACCGCCCGACTCGACTACGGCATCAGCACCTCGGCGTCGAGCATGGCCTCGGTGATCGACGCGTACGCGAAGGCCGGCGTCCGGCCGCTGCTGCTCGCGACCTTCTACGGTCGCAACCCGACGACCGCCGAGGCCCAGAACCTCGGCACCTGGGCGGCGACGTACGGGCCAGGGGGTTCGTTCTGGGCAGGCAAGACCTATCCGGCGAACACGGCCGTCACCAACATCGAGCTCGGCAACGAGACGAGCTACACCTACCAGTTCAGCGACAACAGCTCGAGCACGTACGCGGCGCGCGCGCAAACGTACGCGCTGCGCGCCAAGGACGCGGCGGCGGCGATCGCCGCCGCCAACTCGAAGGTCGGGCTGCTCGTCCAGGGCGACAACGCCCAGCAGCAGACCGCCTGGGTGCAGAACATGTTCAAGGCCGTCCCGGACCTCGGGCAGCGGGCCGCCGGCTGGACGATCCACCCGTACGGCCCCAACTGGGCGACGCGCATCGACTCGACGCTCAACTCGACCGCGACCGCCGGCTCCCCCGTCCGCCCGGTCTGGGTCACGGAGTGGGGCCTCTCCAGCGACAACGGTCGCTGCCTGTCCGACAACTACGGCTGGAACAAGTGCATGACGTACGGAGAAGCCGCGAGCACGCTGCACTCCGTGCTCTCCGGCATGCGCACGCGCTACGGCAGTCGGCTCGGTGCGTTCTTCCTCTACCAAGCGCACGACCAGTATGCGACTGGCGCGAAGACGGGCCGCGAGGCGTACTTCGGCGGGCTGCAGAGCAACGGCTCCGCGAAGGGGGCGTACACGACCGAGGTCAAGACCGCCCTTGCGGTGAACTAGGTTCGGCCTCCGCGCCGTCATCGCCCGATCGTCGCCAAGGGCACCCGGTCGTCTGACCAGGTGCCCTTGGCGCATGGCAACTCGTGTGCCGGGGCAGTGTTCCGGAGGTCGCAGAGCCATCCGACCCTGGAGCACGGCACACATGAGACCTTCGAAGCTCGCCCTGCTGGCAGCCGCCGCCTTGAGCGTCGCGGCGCCGAGCGCGGCGCAGGCCGCCACCCCCACCGTCTCGACGGTGGCCGCAGCGTCGATCGGCCAGACGGCGGCCACGCTGCGAGCCGATGTCAACCCGCACGGTACGGCGACGACGTACGCCTTCCAGTACGGCACGAGCAGCGCGTACGGCGCTCAAACACCTGGGCGCAGCGCCGGCTCAGGCACGAGAGCGACGCGCGTCACCTTCCGGCTCACCGGACTGACGCCCGGCGTGCGCTACCACTACCGCGTCATCGCCTCCAACGCCGACGGCACCAGCACGGGCGCCGACCGCTCCTTCAAGACGGCGCTTCCGCCCGCGAAGCCGCCAGTGGTGCTCGGCACGGCGCCGTTCGCCCCCAGCGCGAACGGCATCACGTTCACCGCGCTGCTCAACCCCGGCGCGGCGTCGACCACCTACCGCTTCCAGTACGGCACGTCGAATGCGTACGGACTCGAGACGTTCGGCAAGTCGATCGGCGCGGGCGTCCTGCCGCAGTCGGTGGACTTCCGCATCAACTCGCTCGCGCCCCACACGACCTACCACTTCCGCGTCGTGGCCTCCAACCGCGCCGGCACGACCTTCGGGCCCGACACGCTCGCGCAGACCGGCCCCTTCCCGCCCGGCAAGCTGGTCGCCGCGACGCGTCCGGGCAGCGCCAGACGGTCGCACCCGTTCTTCGTCACGAGCGGACGGCTCGAGCTCGGCTCCGGCGTGTCGGTAGCCGAGGGCTGCAGCAGCGGAACGATCCGGGTGCGCTTCACGTCGCGCTTCGGGACCGTCGCGCGCGACAGCGTGCGCCTCTCCCCCGGCCACTGCTCGTTCCGCTTGCGCACGCGGGCGCTGCCGCACTCGACGAGGGTGACGCAGATGCGCGTGCACGTCTTCTTCGGCGGCAACGCGATCCTGACGCCGTTCGCGGCGCCCTCGCACCTCGTACGGATCACCTGAGGACTTCGCGCCCCCGCGAAACGCACGACGGCCCCGGTGGGGAACCGGGGCCGTCGTCGCGCGCGGGGGGCCTTGCGTCGCGTAGGGGGAACGCGACGGTGAGACCTAGACGCCGGCGGTCGCCGGCTCCTCGACGCGGCGCGGCAGCAGCGTCTCGCGGGCGATCACGAGGCGCTGGATCTGCGCCGTGCCCTCGTAGAGCTGCATGATCTTGGCGTCGCGCATCAGCTTCTCGACGGGGTACTCCTTGATGAAGCCGTAGCCGCCGTAGACCTGCACGGCATCGGTCGCGACCCGCATCGCGGCGTCGGCGGCGAAGCGCTTCGCGTGCGAGGAGACGAGCGTGTTGCGCTGGCCCTGGTCGAGCTGCGTCGCAGCCTTCCAGGTCAGCAGGCGCGAGGCCTCCACGTCGGTCGCCATGTCGGCGATCATGAACTGGATCGCCTGGTGCATCGCGATCGGCACGCCGAACTGGACGCGCTCCTTCGAGTAGTCGACGGCGAACTCCATCGCCGCGCGCGCGATGCCGGTCGCCATCGCCGCCACACCGGGGCGCGTGCGGTCGAGCGTCATCATCGCGATCTTGAAGCCCTTGTTCTCCTCGCCGATCAGGTGGTCGGCGGGGATCTCGACGTCGCTGAAGGAGACGGTCGCCGTGTTCGACGCCCGCTGGCCCATCTTGTCCTCCTTCTTGTCCACCACGACGCCGGCGTCACGGGGGACGATGAAGGCGGAGATGCCGCGGTGTCCGGCCTCCTTGTCGGTCTTCGCGTAGACCGTGTACCAGTTGGCGTAGCCGCCGTTGGTGATGAAGCACTTCGAGCCGTTGATGATCCACTTGTCGCCCTTCTTGACGGCAGTGGTCTTCATGCCGGAGACGTCGGAGCCGGCGTCGGGCTCGGTGAGGCAGAAGGACGCGAGCAGCGGCGCCTCCGTGAGGCGGCCGAGGTACTCCTTCTTGAGCTCGTCGGAGGCGGCGATCACGACCGGCGCGGTCGCGAGGCCGTTGCAGCCAAGCGAGGTCTGGATGCCGGAGCAGCCCCACGAGAGCTCCTCCTCGATCAGGCAGCCGTCGAGGTAGCCGGCGCCGGGGCCGCCGTACTCCTCGGGGATGTGGGTGTTCATGAGCCCCACCTCCCACGCCTTCTCGATGATCTTCTCCGGCCAGGTGCCGTCTCTGTCGAACTCCCAGGCGACAGGGCGGATCTCCTTCTCAGCGAAGTCGTGCGCCATCTCGCGCAGGTTCTTCTGCTCGTCGGTGAGGGTGAAGTCGACCACGGGTTTGGATCTCCTTGAAGCGGTGGGCCCGCGGCGTGGTCGAGCACGCCCCGGCGCGACAGATTGACTGGTCAGTCAATGCGTGTTCCCAAGGGTAGCGGACCGCCCCGGCGCCCCACAAGCGGCAGCGGGAGAGGCCCGTCAGCGTGGTTGGATAGGGTGCGCACATGGCCCGTCCGCGCCGCTACGAGATCGACGAACTGCTCGTCCGCCCTGGGACGTACCTCAACCCGCAGACCGAGGTGCTGATCGTCGTCGACGACTCGGCCGAGATCGACCAGGCGACGCTCGAGGCCGACAGCGGGGCCGGCGAGGGCGACTGGGTGCTCGTCTCCGACGAGGTGCCGATCGACGAGGCCGGACGCGACGAGCTGCTCGAGCGCTTCCAGGCGACGTACCACGAGGGCGGCCCGAGCGCGGTGCTCGACGACGAGGACGAGGAAGACCTCGACGAAGAGGACGAGCTGGAGCCGGACGAGGATCCCGAGGAGCTGTAGGGACACGCGCCGACGAGCCATCGGCTGCTTCCGGCTCATCGCATCCGTCAGCCCGATATGCCCTAGAGTGGATTCATGGCTTCAGCCGGCCTGGGGGTGTCGGCCGACGCATCTGCGCGCGATGGGAGCGTGGCGCCGTCTTCGCTCCCACACGACGACGGTCTCAGCGCAGCCGCATGGTTGTCGGCGATTCCCTGCGCGATCGTCGTGCTCGTCGCCGCCTACCTGCTGGGGCCGCCGCTCGGCCGCCTGATGACGCCGGCAGCCGGCGCGTACACCTTCACGCCCGACTTCGCCTCGGCCGTCCGACCGGAGCCGACCGAGCACGCGCGCTTCCTGATCGCGCTCAGCCTGCCGCTGCTGATTGCATTCGCCACCGTCACGGCGCCGCGCTGGGCCAGGCCACCGCCGTCATCGAACGCGCGCACGCTCGTCACCGTGGTGCAGGGATTGCTCGCCGCGCTGATCGTGGCCTGCTACGTGACCCAGGTCCACCTCAGGTTCGGGCGCGTCTACACCCAGGACCAGTTCGTCTTCCGGATGCGCTACTTCACGACCGGCACACTGCTCGTCGGCGCGCTGCTCGCGGCGGGAGCGCTGATCACGCTTCGCCAGGACCGCGCGCGACGTGTGGCTAGTGCGCTGCTGCGCGAATCGCGGACGCGCCGCGTCGCTGCGCTGCTGATCGCAGTCGCGATGACAGCCATATGGCTGCTGCCTGCGCTCCAGTCCGACACAACACTCGCCAACGCCCCGGAAGACGTGCGCTTCCACATCAGCTTCCCGCTCGACGAAACGTTCGCGGTCCTGAACGGCCTGACCCCGCTCGTCGACTTCAGCGCGCAGTACGGGTCGCTGTGGCCGTTCGTGGTCGCGTTGCCGATGCTCGCGTTCGGCAAGACGGTGCTCGCGTTCTCCGCAGCCATGTGCGTGCTGACCGGCCTCGCGTTGCTGTCGCTCTATGGCGTCCTGCGGCGGGTCGTGCGCAGCGCGATGGCAGCGCTGCTGCTCTACCTGCCGTTCCTCGCAACCAGCGTCTTCCTCGTCGGCGGCCGCGACCTCGTCGACCGCACGACCGTCGGCACCTACAACGGCACGTTTCCGCTGCGCTACGCGATCCCGTACTTCCTCGCATTTCTGACCGCTCGCCACATCGATCGCGAGGACGGGCTGCGCGGCACGTACCTGCTGTTCCTCGTCGGCGGTCTGGGCGTGCTCAACAACGCCGACTTCGGCGTCGCCGCCGTCGGGGCGACGGTCGCGGCGCTCGTCTGCGCGCGCACGCCGGGGTCGCGTCCGCCGCTGCGCCGGCTCGCGCTCACGGCAGGCGCCGGCCTGCTGACGGCGCTCGCGATCGTCTGCCTGCTGACGCTCGTGCGAGCCGGGTCGCTGCCCCACCTCAGCCGCCTCGTCGACTACGCGCGTCTGTTCACGCTCGCCGGCTTCGCGATGATGCCGGTGCCCGGACTGCTCGGCATGCACCTGATCATCTACGTGACGTACGTGGCGGCGATCGCCGTCGCAACGGTGCGGGTGCTGCGACACGAACCCGACCGTGTGCTGACCGGGATGCTCGTATGGGTAGGGATCTTCGGGCTCGGCTCCGCGGGCTACTACGTGGGCCGCTCGCACCCGGTGGCCTTGAAGTCGCTCTTCTCGCCCTGGTCGCTCGCGCTGGCGCTGCTGGCCGTCGTCGTCGTGCGAGACCTCGCCGCGCGACCGTCGCGCCAGGTCACGATAGCCGCCGTCGCGGTCCTGTTCGGCCTCGGCGTCACCGCCTGCTCGCTGGCGCAGGCGCCGCTGCCGTGGTCGCAGATCGAGCGCTTCGGTGCCCCGTACACGCCGCGCGAGGACTCCGACAACGGGCCCCGTCCGCTCGTGCCCTCGCAGGACCCGAGCACGCGGCGCTTCGTCGCGGAGCTCGCCGACGGCCCGTCGCACTTCGTCTACAAGCGAGGGGCGCCCGTCCTGATCCTCCTGCGAACCGGACACCGCGTCGCCGACGCGTACGGCGTGCGCAACGTGTCTCCCTACACCGGCATGGAGTCGACGCCGACGGTGCAGCGGATCGAAGCCGCTCTCGACGCGCTCGCGAAGGCCGGCGGCAACACCGCGATACTGCCGAACCCGCTCGATCCGGGAATCTTCCCGGTGCTCGAGCGGCGCGGGTTCCGGCTCGTCACCCATCACGGCCTGAAGCTGTACAACCGGAGGGTGCCGCACTCCGACGCCGTGATGCCGCTGTGGCCCTACGACTACGTCATCAAGTGGGTCGACACGCGGCACCTGCATCCGCGCGCCCTCCGCGAGCCGTGAGCGACGCCTACGCGAACGCGAAGGCCAGCGCCAATACGGCGTAGACGGCCAGCAGCTGCACGCCCTCGAACCAGGTCGACTCGCCCTCGTCGGTGACGTGGGTGGCGATCAGGACGGCGAGGAAGATCCCGCCGAGCTCGAAGCCGTTGAAGACGAGCGGCATCGGGCCGGGGCCGAGGAAGAACGAGCACAGCACGAGCACGGGCGCGACGAACAGCGCGATCTGGGCGCTCGAGCCGATCGAGATGTTGACGGCGAGATCCATCTTGTCCTTGCGCGCGACCAACACCGCAACCCAGTGCTCGGCGGCGTTGCCGACGATCGCCACGACGATCGCGCCGACGAAGAACTCGGTCAGGCCGATCGACGCAGCCGCCTCGGAGATCGAGCCGACGAGGATCTCCGACATCACGCCGACCGCCACGCCGGCGAGCGCGAGCATCCCAACGGAGCGGCGCACGCTCCAGGGCTCGCCGTGCTCGTCCTCGTCGGAGGGCGGGTTGAAGAGGTCTCTGTGGGTGCGCAGCGAGAAGATCAGCCCGGCGCCGTAGGACAGGATCAGCACGATCGCGACGGCGAGCGACAGCTGCTCGACGGTCGAGTCATAGGTGACGTGCTCCGCGCCCGGGAGCGGCAGCCCCTGGCCCTCGACCAGCTCGAAGATCGCCGGCATCGCCATCGCCGCCACGGCGAGCAGCAGCATCGAGGACTGCGCGACCGCGCTCACGCGGTTGAAGTACTGGCGCTCGCGCCCGAGCCCGCCGACGAACATCGACGCGCCCATCACGAGCAGGACGTTGCCGATCACCGAGCCCACGAGCGAGGCCTTCACGACCTCGTGCAGCCCGGCGTTGAGCGCGAACAGCGCAATGATGAGCTCGGGGGCGTTGCCGAACGTGACGTTCAGCAGGCCGCCGATGCCTGGCCCCGAACGCGCCGCCAGCTCCTCCGTCGCGCGGCCCATCAGCGCGGCGGTCGGGATCACGCCGAGCGCCGAGCTGAAGAAGATGACCGTCGGCGAGACGTGCGCGAGGTCGAGCGCGATCGCCAGCGGGATGAACGGGAGCAGCAGGTAAGGCCAGCCGCTGCTGCTGAGCAGGAAGCGGCGAAAGCCAGGTCGCTGAGTTGGCTCGACGCTCACGGGCGCCGAACCATACGCGAGCGCGCGGCACCCGCGCCTGCCCGCACCGGCGAGGCGCGGACAGGCGACGTGGGCTACGTGAGCGCTGCTGCTACTGCGTCAGCAGGTCGGCGCACTTCTGCGCCTCGGTGACGTTCGATCCGGCTCTCTGGACGCAGTCCGAGTAGGCCTGCAGCTGAGCGGACGACGCCCCACCGCCGGAGCTGCCGGAGCCGCCTCCGAGCGAGCCGCCGCCGAGCGCACCGCCGAGGAAGCCCTGCAGCTGCCCGAGCAGCTCGTCCAGCGGACGGCTTGTCTCAGGCGCGCTTATCGACTGCGGCTCGTTGATGTCCGTCAGCTCGATCGAGAGCTCGACGTCGAGCGACGTCGACTCTCTCGGGACGTCGACGCTCAGCGCCAGTGTCAGCTTGCGCAGCGTGTGATCGTCCGTGCCGCTCCACACGTCGATCGAGGCGCTCTTGACGGCGTCTTCGATCTGCGAACGGGCGTCGGCCGGGATCTTGCTCGGCACCTGCTGGCCGGTCGGCAGGCCGCCCTGTGCGCTGACTCTCGCGAGGATCTTGTCGACGTCGTCGAGCAGCGCATTCACGTTGACCTGCGAGCTGATGTGATCGGTCTCGACGCCGCCGATCGTCTCGGTGCCCTCGACGGTCGGGTCCTGCAGCCAACTGAGCGGATCGAGCCCGAGGCTCTTGAGGCTCATCTGCTGGTCGGAGGAGCCGTCCTGCTGGGATCTTCTGTAGCTGTCCTTCAGCTGGTCGAGCAGCTGGGCCGGCACCTCGTAGGAGGTCCCGCCGAAGTTGACGAACAGCTGGTCGCTCGTCGAGGTCAGGCCGGCTCTGAAGCCCTGGCCCTGGGCGTTGGCATCCAGCGCCATGTCGAACTTCGGCAGCTCGTCGGATCCGGCGTTCTGGAACGGCCCGGATATGCTCGCCGTGATCGGTCCTCTGACCGAGTCGTCGCCGCTGACGTCGACTCTCAGATGGATGTCGGCCTTGCCGCTTCTGATGTCGTGCGTGCCGGTGAAGGTCTGTCTGAGCAGCGTCTCGGCATCGGCTGAGCTGCCGCCGCCGGAATCGCTGCTGCCGCCGCTTCCGCCGCACGCGGCGAGCACGAGCGCGACGACCGCAAGCGCGAGCAGCGCGACGATCGCACGTGCCCGGTGTTGGACCAACCGATGGGTGAAAAGCACCTGCAAATCTCCTTGTGCGACGTGGCGGCCAGGCGAGCGAGCGTAGCATTCGTCCGCATGCGCTCTCTGCGCCTCCTCCTGTGTCCCTTCATCGTCGCAGGTGCCCTGGTCGGGACCGTTCACATGAGCCTCGCCGCAGCCGCGAGCCGCGTGCTGGTGCTCGACCGCGACGGGCGCGTGCACGCTCGAATCGACCCGGCGCTGCCACCGATCGCCAGCTTCGCGGGCGGCCCCGCCGCCTTGCCGGCCGAGCGGCCGCCCTCCGCCGTGGCGCCCCCCGGCTCTGCTCGCGCCGCCGCCGGACGCCCGCGCGAGCGCACGGTCCGCAGCGAGCTGAAGCGGCTGCTCGCCGCCGGCGAGATCGACGCCGCGACGCAGGCGCGCTGTCGACGCACGTTCGACGACGCGATCCGCACCGCGAGCCGGCTGAGCGGCACGCGCGGCAGCGAGCTGCAGGCGGTGATCACGAACCTGCACGACATCGCCGCGCGCGGACAGCTGTCGGCGGCGCGGCTGCCGGTGCTCTTCGAGACGCTCGCGCGCAACCGCCAGTGGTGGACCACGGGCAGCCTGCTGACCTACGCGCAGCGCGTCGAGTTCTCCGACAGCGAGCTCGTGTGGGAGTACTACCCGGGCGAGGGCATCGAGCTGCAGGTGCTCGGCACGTTCGGCAAGGCCAACGGGCTGTGGATGGCGAAGTCGGACCGCAAGCTGCGCGCGCTGCTCGACGAGATGGTGCCGATGGCGGCGCAGCGCGGCGGGGCGCTCGCGTGGGAGTACTACTTCGACTTCGGCGGCGGGGCACCGCCGTGGGCGAGCGGCATGGCGCAGGCGACCGGCGTCCAGGCGCTGTCGCGCGCCGGGCAGCGGCTCGGCGAACCGGTGTACCTGGAAGCGGCGCGCAAGGCGCTGAAGCTGTTCTCGCTGGCGCCGCCGGTCGGCGTGCGCCTCACGACGCCGGTCGGCTCGCGCTACCTCCTCTACTCGTTCGCGCCCGGGGCGATCGTCGTCAACGCGTCGGTGCAGACGCTCGTCGCGCTGCACGACTTCGCCGCGATCACCAGGAGCGCCGCCGCCGGACGCCTGTACCGCGCCGGCGACCGGCAGGCGCGGCTCGACGTGCGCGCGGGGAACACCGGCGCCTGGTCGCTCTACCAGCTGGGGGGCGCCGAGTCCGACCTCTCCTACCACGAGCTGCTCACCGGCTTCCTGCACAACCTCTGCGACCGCACGCGGACCGAGATCTACTGCACCACCGCCGCCGCCTACACGCGCGACCTGAAGCAACCGCCGACGATGGAGCTCTTGACGAGACGGCTGCGCGCGCGCAGATACGCGCTCGTGCGCTTCGAGCTGTCAAAGGTCTCGCGCGTCGGCATGACGATCCGCCGCGAGCAGGACGGGAAGGTCGTGCTCAGCACGAGCGCGAGCGTCTCGCGCGGTGAGCATTCGTACGGCTGGACCGTCGCCGCGACGCCGGGCGCCTACGACGTGACGCTGACCGGCACCGACCTGGCGGGCAACGCCGGGCGGACGACCGGCACGATCGAGGTGCTGAGCGCGAGAAGAAGACCGCGGGTCTGAGGCTGCGCGCGGCGGCCGCGTAGAATCGGAGCCGTGCCCGCCGACGCCCAGAGAACCTGGATCCTCACCGGCTCGCCGGAGAACTACGCGGCCACGCGCGAGCACGGCTACCGCGTGATCGGGCTCAAGGAGCGCAACCGCAATCGCGCGCTCGAGATCGTCCCCGGCGACCGCATCGTCCTGTACCTGACACGCGTGATGGCGTTCGCTGCCTCGATCCGCGTGACGGGCGAGCTGTACGAGGACCGCGAGAAGATCTGGCCGGGCAAGCCGGGCAAGGCGGACCCCTACCCGTGGCGCTTCGAGACGGAGCCCGAGCTCGTGCTGCCGGACGAGGAGTGGGTGCGCGCGGAGACGCTCGTCGGCGAGCTGGAGCACATCGGCAAGTGGCCGCGCGAGCACTGGAAGCTCGCGTTCCAGGGCCAGATGCGCGCCGTCTCCCAGCACGACGCGGACGTGCTCGTCGCGCGGCTCCGAATCCCGCCTTCGCGCCCCCTCATCGCCGATCCCGCTCGCGTATGAGCGAGCCGCGCGGCGGGACGCTCGCGCGGATCCGGCGAGCGTGGCGGGCGCTGACGCCGGACGGGCGACTCGCCGCGATCGCGTCGGCGGCGCTGTTCCTGTCGATGTTCCTGCCGTGGTATCAGGTGCAGGGCAGAGCGCTGGCGGAGAGCGTGACCGCGTTCGGCGCCTTTTCGTTCGTGGAGGCCGCGGTGCTGCTCGTCGCCCTCGCGGTGCTCGCACTGCTGTTCGCGCGCAGCGAGCACGCCACCTTCCACCTGCCGGGGGGCGACGGAACGGTCGTGATGGCGGCGGGGGCGTGGGTCGCCCTGCTGCTCGTGTGGCGGCTGTTCGACAAGCCCGACGCGACCGCGGCGCTCGTCGGCGTCGACTGGGGGATCTTCTTCGCGCTCGCGGCCGCGGGAGGGCTGGCATACGCCGGCGTGCGGATGCGCCGCGCGCAGCAGCCGGCTGCGCCGCTCGTGCGCGAGCGGTCGCGTTCTAGCCCTCGGCCGGTGACGGAGGTGCCTCCTCCGCCGGCCCCGGGCACGACTGTCACGCAGGTGCTGCCGCCGGAGCGCCCGCGTCGCGCCGCACGGCCGGCGACGACCTCCGAGGACCAGCTGACGATCCCGCTGCCGCCGCCGGACGAGCCGGGCGCGAGCTGAAGCAGCCGGCGGACGGCTCGCTGCCCGCCGCTATCGTTCGCCGTCCGATGGCCCCCGTCGAACCCACATCGGTCGCACAGGTCGCCGACGGCCTGCGCTCGGTCGGCTACCTGCCGGGCGAGTCGACGGCGCTCGTCTCCTACCTCGCCGCGAAGCTCGGCAAGCCGGTGCTCGTCGAGGGTCCGGCCGGCGTCGGCAAGACGGAGCTCGCGAAGGCGCTGTCCCGCTTCCTCGGCCGCGAGCTCGTGCGCCTGCAGTGCTACGAGGGGCTCGACGAGGCGAAGGCGATGTACGAGTGGAACTACCGCAAGCAGCTGCTGCGGATCCAGGCGGAGGCGTCCGGCACCGGCTGGGACGCCGTGCAGGAGGACATCTTCGGCGAGGAGTTCCTGCTCGCACGGCCGCTGATGACGGCGATCGCGAGTCCCGATCCCGTCGTGCTGCTGATCGACGAGATCGACAAGACCGACCAGGAGTTCGAGGCGATGCTGCTCGAGCTGCTGTCCGATTTCCAGATCTCGATCCCCGAGCTGGGACGGATCGACGCGCGCACGCAGCCGGTCGTGTTGCTGACGTCAAACAACTCGCGCGAGCTGACCGAGGCGTTGAAGCGCCGCTGCCTCTACCTGTGGCTCGACTACCCGAACGTCGAGCATGAGCTGGAGATCGTGCGGCTGCACACGCCGGAGCTGAGCGAGACGATCGCGCGCAAGCTCGTCACGATCGTGCAGGAGGTGCGCGAGCTCGACCTCAAGAAGCCGCCCTCGATCGCGGAGTCGATCGACTGGGCGCGCGCGCTGCTGCTGCTCGGCGCCGAGGACCTCGACGCGCAGATGTTCCGCGAGACGATGTCGGTAATCGTCAAGCACCGCGCCGATCTCGACACGGTCGCCGCGCGCGTGGGCGTGCGGCTCGAGGGAGCGCCCGACGGTGCCCCCTCGCGCTGAGCTCGGTTCCCACCCGCCAATCCCCCACCGCCTCGACGGTCGGCTGATCGGCTTCACCGAGGAGCTGCGCGGCGAGGGCGTCGCGATCGGCACCTCCGAGCTGCTCGACGCGTTCGCGGCGCTGAACGAGGTGCCGTGGACGGTGCGCGCGGACTTCAAGGAGGCGCTCGCCGCGACGCTTGCGAAGTCGCCCGAGGACCGCCGCGTGTTCGAGCTCGTCTTCGACCGCTTCTTCTTCCGCGCGACGGAGGCGGAGGCGGCGGTGCAGGGCGTGACCGAGGGCGAGGGCTTCGAGGGCGCGGATCAGATCGACGTCGACGCGCTGCGCGAGCAGATCGCCGCCGCCTTGCAGGAGGGCGGCACCGAGGGCGCGATGCGCGACCTCGCGCGACTGGCGATCGCCGCCTTCGGCGAGCGCGGCGAGGGCTCCGGCGTGATCGGCGTGGACGTGCAGCGGATCCGCCGCTCGCTCGGCCTGCGCGCCGAGCCGCAGCCGGAGTTCCCCGAGGGCGACCCGCGCCGCGACGGCGTCCCGCGCGAGCAGCTGCGGAGATTCGAGCAGCAGCTGCGACGCGAGCTCGAGCGCGGCCAGATCGAGCGCACGCGACAGCTGCCGCCGGCGCGACCGCTGAGCGAGATGGACCGCTCGCTGCCGGGCGGGCCGATTCAGGATCTGGCGGCGGTCCACAAGGTCGTGGCGCAGTTGAAACGGCGGCTGGCGACGCAGGGCAAGGAGCTGCGCGGGCGCAGACGCCACGCGCACGTTGACGTGCGGCGCACGATGCGCGCGTCGCTGCAGACAGGCGGCGTACCCGTCGAGCTGAAGTACCGGCCGCTGCGGCCACGGCGCCCGGAGCTGTTCGTGCTGTGCGACGTCTCGACGTCGGTGACGTCCGCCAGCGTCTTCTTCCTGAGCGTGCTGCACGCGCTGCACGACTCGTTCCGCAAGCTGCGCTCGTTCGTCTTCATCGAGCGGATCTCCGAGGTGACGGAGGTGTTCGAGCGCGAGCGCGACTTCCGCAGAGCGAGCGAGGCGATCTCCCGCGACGCCGGCGTCGCCGACATCTCCGGCTACACCGACTACGGGCGCGTGTGGACGGAGTTCCTCGCCGCCGTCGAGGACGATCTGCACCCGCGCGCGACCGTGATCGTGCTCGGCGACGCGCGCACGAACGGCCGCCCGCCGCGCGACGACGTCTTCGCCGCGATCGCCGCGAAGGCCGGCCGCACCTTCTGGCTCAACCCCGAGCCGCGCCTCTACTGGAACTACGGCGACTCCGTGATCTCCACCTACGAGCGCCACTGCACGGCGTTCGAGTGCTGGACCGCGAACCAGCTGGAGGAGTTCGTGAAGGCGCTGACGAAGCCGCAGGTCGCTTGACCTGCGGCTTCGTCGCGGAGAGCTACGCGACCGGGATCGTGTACGTCGCTCTCGCCGCGCCGACGAGCGAGTTGCCTCTGAACGAGACCTGCAGCAGCAGCGCTCTCGCGCCTCTGAGCTTCGAGCGCCTGACCTTCAGCTGCTTTCTGTAGCGGCAGGTTCTCGACACTCTGACCGTCGTTCTGAGCAGCGTGCGCTTCCTGCCTCTCGTCTTGCTGAGTCTCAGGCGGATCACTCTGCCTCTGCACGCAGCCGCAGCGCCGACGCCGCTCGGCGGCGTGAGTCTGCCGGAGACAGGCACGGTCACGAACAGTCTGCCGAGTCTCGCGACGCCGCCGGTGACGGGCGGGTTCGCGGCCGACGGGAATCTGATCGCCGGCAGTCTCGGCGTGGGAGGCGGCGTCGTTCCGCCGCCGGCCGGCGGCGCGGCCGGGATGACGTTGGCGGCGTCGGTGCTCACCAGCAGCTTGCCGCTCGTGCCGCCGACGGCTGCGTCGTTGGCCGACGCGAGGCTGACGGCCTTCCAGTCCTGCGTCGCCACCGCTCCGCCGGCGGGGTTGAACCAGAAGGTCGCGCCGTCGATCGAGGTGACGATCATGCCCGCGGAACCGGCGGCGAGCACCGTGCCGCCGTTGAAGTCGATGCTCTCGCCTCTCGTGAGCGAGCTGGTGGAGCCGTCGGCGCCGCCGACCGTCCAGTCGACCGCGCTGTTCCAGCCGTCGGTCGTGCGGGCGTAGTAGGAGCCGCCGGTGCCGTACGGCGCGACGGACCACATGCGGTTCGGGTTGCTCGGGTCGCCGACGAGCCGCCGCGTGATGTCGAAGCCGTTGCCGGCGGAGGCCGGCTTGGCCGTGGCCGACGAGGTCAGGGCGTTGGAGGAGAAGAACACCTGGCCGAACGACGTGCCGACGAAGTAGATCGCGTCGGTGCCGGGGATCGGGAAGGCGTCGTCGATGTCGGCGGTGATACGACAGGTGGCGGCGGGGCCTCTGTTGATCCACTCCCAGGTGCCTCTCGCGCCGACGTTCGCGGCCGTCGCGCCGTCCGGGGTGCGGAAGATCTGATTGCCGCCGGCGAACAGCCACGCGCGCGCGTTGCCGGCGAAGCGGACGCTGTCGACGTCGCCGATCGGCTGGGTGTCGGAGCAGCCGAAGGGACTCGTCGCGTTGCCGCCTGCGATGCCGTCGGCCTGCGACCACGTCTCGCCGCCGTCGGTGCTGCGCAGGACCGTGCCGTTCGTGCCGACGGCGAAGCCGATGGTGCCGCCGTCCTGGAACTCGATGTCCTTGATGACGGCGCCGGGGACGAATCCCTTCTCCTGGAAGGCGCCGCCGACGCGCTTGAACACTCTCCCCGCCGCGGTGCCGAACCAGAGACGGTCAGGCCCCTGGTACTCGATCGCCGTGATGTCCTCGGTCGTGCCGGAGGCGATCTCGGTCCACGTCGTCGCGCGGGCGCTCGACGCGAAGAGCGCGGCGGTCAAGAGACCGAGCGCGAGGGCGATACGCGGCGAGCCGCGCCGGATCCAGGTCATATGAGGCGCCTCCTGCAACGGGGGATGGCGGACGCGGCCACCGTACACGACCAGCCGACTGCTGTGACACTGGTTGGACGACCGTCCATTAGCATTGGGTCAGGAGTGACAACCAGGGGAGCTGGCAGGTGAGCCGGCTGAGATAGCGCCCCCTTCGCATCGATGCGACCCGGCGCTGACCCTTCGAACCTGTGGGGTAATGCCCGCGGAGGGAGCGATGGACGGCGTACGGGTCGACGGAGTGGAGCGGGTCCTCCGTGGCCGTCGTGGCGCCGAGGTCGTCGCCTTGCGCGGGATGGAGCTGCGTGCCGCGCCCGGCGAGATCGTCGCGGTCGTCGGTGCGAGCGGCTGCGGCAAGTCGACGTTGCTTGAGCTGGTCTGCGGACTGCAACAGCCGGATGCCGGCTCGGTCGCCGCCGACCCTGCCGTGCTGATGCCGCAGCGGGACCTGCTGCTGCCGTGGGCGAGCGCGCTCGACAATGCGGCGCTGGCGCTGCGTGTGAGAGGTGTCGCGGCAAGCGCCGCGCGCGAGCGGGCGCGCCCGTGGTTCGAGCGCTTCGGCCTTGGCGGCTTCGAGGAGGCGCGGCCGGCGGCGCTGTCGGGCGGGATGCGTCAGCGGGTGGCGTTCGTGCGCACGCTGCTCGCCGGCAAGCCGGTGCTCGCGCTCGACGAGCCGTTCGCCGCGCTCGATGCGCTCACGCGGCAGGAGATGCAGGGCTGGCTCGCGCGGGCGCTCGCGGACGAGCCACGGACCGTCGTGCTCGTGACGCACGACGTCGAGGAGGCGATCGTGCTCGGCGACCGCGTCGTCGTGATGTCGCCGCGGCCGGGGCGGGCGGTGGCGGAGCTGACGGTCGACCTGCCGCGGCCGCGGCATCGCACCGACGCGGCGGTGGTGGGGCTGCGTGAGCGGGCCCTCGAAGCGCTGGGAGCACTCGTATGAGCCGCGCTGCGCGCGTGCTCGCGCCGCTGGCGATCCTGCTCGTCCTGTTCGGAGCGTGGGAGCTGTACGCCGACCTCGGGCCGGTCGACCCGCTCCTCCTCCCCGCCCCGCACGAGGTGGCACAGGCGCTGTATTGCGACGCGTCCCCCGCCGGGGACACCGTGCACTGCGAGGACCGCACGCTGCTGTTGGACGACTTCCCCGTGACGGCCGGTGAGGTGCTGCTCGGCATCCTCGCCGCGGGAGCCGCGGGCTTCGCATGCGCGATCGCGCTGCACCTGTCGCTGACGCTGCGGCGATCGACCTACCCGCTGCTTGCTGCCTCGCAGACGATCCCGATCCCGCTGATCGCGCCGTTGCTCGTCGTCTGGCTCGGCTTCGGCCTCGCGCCGAAGCTCGTGATCATCGGGCTCGTCGCGTTCTTCCCGATCGTCGTCACGACGCTCGACGCGCTCGCGCGCGTGGACCCCGAGCTGCCGAAGCTGATGCGGACGCTCGACGCCTCGCGCCTGCGGATCCTGCGCCATGTCGAGCTCCCGGCGGCGCTGCCGGGACTGTTCAGCGGCGCGAAGATCGCCGTCGTCATTGCTGTGATCGGCGCCGTCTTCGCCGAGCAGGCGGGCTCGTCGTCCGGCCTCGGCCATCTCGTTCAGACCTCGATCCCCCAGCTCGAGACGGCTCGCGCCTACGCGGCCGTCATGATCCTGTCCGTGTTCGCGATCGTCATGTTCGGCCTGCTGACGCTGGCCGAGCGGCTGCTCGTTCCGTGGGCGCACAACCCCCCAGGAGGCAATTCCCGATGAAGCGACTGCTCGCGATCGCCACCGCGCTGTGCGCGGTGCTGGCGCTCGGCGCCTGCGGCGAGAAGCAGGACACGATTGAGTCCGCCGGTGCCACGCGGTCGTTCACGCTGATGCTCGACTACCTGCCGAACCCCGACCACGTCGGCCTCTACCAGGCGCTCGCCGCCGGCGACTTCGCCAGAGCGGGCCTCGACGTGAAGGTGCAGACGCCGTCGGATCCGGCCGCTCCGCTGAAGCTGCTGGAGGCCGGCAAGGTCGACCTCGCGATCTCCTACGAGCCTGAGCTGCTGATCGCGCGCGACAAGGGCGCGCAGCTGGTGTCCGTCGGCGCGATCGCGCAGGTGCCGCTGACGTCGCTGATGTCGCTGATGAGAGGCTTCGACGGGCCGCGCGACCTGAGAGGCGAGCGCGTCGGGACGGCCGGGATTCCTTACCAGAGCGCCTACCTGCAGACGATCCTTCAGCGCGCCGGGGTGCCGATCGACTCGGTGAAGGAGACGAACGTCGGCTTCAACCTCGTGCCGGCGATGCTGTCGAAGAGAGTCGCCGCGACGCTCGGCGCGTTCTGGAACGTCGAGGGCGTTCAGCTCAGACGGGCCGGCAAGAGACCGACGATCGTCCGCATGGAGCAGGTCGGCGTCCCGACGTACGACGAGCTCGTCCTCGTCGCGCGCAAGGACACGCTCGCCGACCACGGCGACGAGGTCCGCGCGTTCGTGCAGGCGCTCGGGCGCGGCTACGGGGCCGCGAGAGCCGACCCGGCCGCCGCGACGGACGCGCTCGTGAAGGCTGCGCCGGACCTCGACAAGGGCTTCGCGCTCGCGAGCGTGAAGGCTTCCATGCCGGCCTTCTTCCCCACGCAGACGGGCAAGCCGTTCGGCTGGCAGGATCCGAAGGAGTGGACCGCCTACGGCACCTGGATGTTCGAGCACGACCTGCTCGGCGTGCGCCCGAACGCCGGCTCGACGGCGCTCACGAACGAGTTCCTGGCTGGGCAGAGCGGCTGACGGTCGAGGACCGCGAGTTTGCGTGTCCAGGAGACACGCAGATTCGCGGTCCTCACGCCGCCGCGGCAACCGCGCGCAGCTCTGGCGCAGTCGCGCGCAGCGCGTAGGCGGCGGCAAGGCCGGCCCACTCGCCGTAGGGCGCGAAGAAGTCGCGCACCTCGTCCTCGGTCGCGCGCACGCGCGGATCGCCGCCGCTCTGAAGGCGGCCGACGAGCTTCACGTACGCGAGGTCGCCGGCGGGCAGCGCGTCGTAGCGACCCTGGCCGAGCAGTGCGAGCAGCGAAAGCGTCCAGGTGCCGATCTCGGGAATCCGGCGCAGGCGGCGCCAGCCGGGCTCGGGGTCGGCGGCGTGCAGATCCACTCGGCCGCAGGCGACCTCCTCGGCGACGCGGCGCAGCGCGAGCGCGCGCTTCGGCGCGAGGTCGAACGCGCACAGCTGCGCGGGCGCCTGCGCCGCGACCGTCGCGGCCGACGGCAGGTCGCGCAGCCCGCTGTGCGCGCAGTGGCGGCCGAGCCGCGCGACGATCCGGCGCTGGATCGCGGCTGCGCGCACATACTCGATCAGCTGCTCGGTGATCGCCCACGCGAGCGGCTCGAACGGCTCGGGCCGCCGGCGCAGGCGCACGGCCGGGTCCGCACGCACCGCGGCGCCGATCAGCGGGTCGTCGCGGAAGCGGTCGTGGAACGGGCGCAGGTCGTCGTCGACTCCGAGCGCGAAGCGCATCCGCTCGATTCCCCAGGCCGCCGCGGCAGGATCGACCGACGCCGCGCCGAGCAGCACGCGGTCGCGCGCGGTCTGCGCGACGCGCACGACGACGGGCTCGTCGTCCGGCCCGTGGTGCAGCAGCCGGTGGACGACGCCGGCGCGCACGCGCAGCACCCCGTCAGGCCCGCTTACGCGCGAGAGCCGGAACGGCCACGCCGGTCGGACCTCGACGCGCAGCTCGCGCGTCCCCGGGGCGGGCGAGACCGGCCCCGGCCGAGGTCGCGAGCGGCGGCCGGGACGGCGCGTGCCGGCAACCGCGCTCACTCGCCGCGGCCGAGCAGGTGCACGTCGAGCAGGAACGAGCGCGTGCCGAGCACCGACATCACCTCCGGCCCGGCGTCGCGCTTGCGGCGGCGCTTCACCGGCGCGCGCGAGCGCGAGACGTGACGGCTGATCGCCACGACCGTCGCGGCCCCCGCGACGAACCCGGTCGCCGCCACGGCGGCCGCCTGCACGGCCGGCAACTGCCGGCGCGGGACGGCGCGCTCCAGCGCGCGCACCTCCGCGGCGAGCACGGGCACACCGTCGACCGTCTCCTCGGGCTCGACGAGATCGGACGCGGCCTCTGCGACAGCTTCGGTGGACTCAGTCATCGCGAGGGACAGATCGTGACACTGTCGCCGGTCGGACGGCAAATGGGCAACGGCAGGCTGCGGGCGCCTGCCGCGGCCAATCCGAGCTCAGGCCGGGGCGCCGGCACCGACCGGCACGGCCTCGAACTCGGTCGCTTCCTCCGGGGCCGCGTCCTCGAACAGCCGCTCGTAGAGGCGGTAGCGGCGGGCGACCGTGCCACCCATCCCCTCCATCGCGCGGTTCATCGACTTGTTCGACTCGAGGATCCAGCCCATCTCGCCCCACTTCTGCGGCGTGACCTCGGCCGAGTCGAAGTGCAGCTGGTAGAAGCGCGCGGCGACGCCGGTGTGCTGGTACTCGCGCTTGACCCCCAGAGCGAACACCCGCACGCGGTCGATCTTTCTGCGGTTCCACAGGAACTTCGCCCAGCCGATCGGCAGCAGGCGACCGTTCATGCGTCTCAGCACCTGGTTGTAGTCGGGCAGCGAGAGAGCCGCACCGACCACCTCGCCGTCCTCTTTCTCCGCGATGAACGCCCAGTGCTCGTCGAGCAGCGGCTTGAGCGTCTTCGCGTAGTGGCGGACCTCTCTCTCGGTCAGCGGCGAGAAGCCCCAGTTTCTCTCCCAGGCGGCGTTGTAGACCTCGAGGAAGCGGTCGATCTCGGCGTTGATGTCCTTCTTGCGCATGGGACGCACCGTGATTCCGTACTTCGACTCGACCTGCTCGGCCATTCTCCAGATCGCTGGGTGCACTCTCTCGCGGCCCTGGATGTGCAGCTCCCACATCAGCGTGTCCATCGCCTTGACCATCCCGGCGCCCTCGATCAGCGCGGGGTAGTAGCGGGGAGTCCAGTTCGTGAGGATGATCGGCGGACGCTCGAAGCCGTCGATCAGCACGCCGCACTCGTCGTTCATCGTGAAGTCCATCGGGCCGACCATGCGGTCGCGCCCGCGTGCCCGCAGCCACTGCTCGGCGGCGGCCAGGAGCGCGGCCGCAGCTTCGGGATCCTCTTCGCACTCGAAGAAGCCGAACAGGCCCCAGGTGTTGTCCTGGAACTCGTTGAAGATGCGGTCGACCTGCGCGGTGATGCGCCCGACCGCGCGGCCGTCGCGCCAGGCGAGGAAGTACTCCGCCTCGCCGTGCTCGAACCAGGGGTTCTTGGCGCGGTCGAGGAACTGGCGGCGCTCGGAGACGAGCGGCGGCACCCAGTTCGGCTCGTTACGATAGAGCTGCCAAGGCAGCTTGATGAAGGTCGTGAGGTCGCGCTTTGACGCGACTGGCCGGACGTCGAGACCCATTGGCGGCGGACACTATATGCCCACCACCATCGACGTCTTCAGCAAGGCACGCACGCACGAGCGCGTCGCGCAGCTTCAGGCCGCGCGCGAGATCGACGCGGTGCCCTATTTCCGGCGCCTTGAGTCGGCCGCCGCGCCCGTCGTGGAGATGGAAGGCGAGCAGCGGATCATGCTCGGCTCCAACAACTACCTCGGGCTGACAGCCGACCCGCGCGTGATCGAGGCGGCGCACGACGCGATCCGCCGATATGGCACCGGCGTGACTGGCTCGCGCCTGCTCAACGGCACGCTCGACATGCACCTCGAGCTGGAGGCGGAGCTGGCGAGCTGGCTGGGCACGGAGGACGCGATCGTCTACACGACCGGGCACCAGGCGAACCTCGGCGCGATCGGCACGATCCTCGGCCCGGAGGACACGGTCGTCGTCGACTCCGGCGACCACGCCTCGATCCTCGACGGCGTGCTGCTCTCACGCGCGAAGCTGCGCGCCTTCCGCCACAACCGGCTCGACCTGCTGGAGAAGCGCCTTGCGCAGGCCGAGGCCGACGGCGGCGGGATCCTCGTCGTCGTCGACGGCGTCTTCTCGATGGAGGGCGACGTCGCGCCGCTGCCGGAGATCGCCGACCTCGCCGAGCGCTTCGGCGCGCGGCTGATGGTCGATGAGGCGCACGGGCTCGGCGTGCTCGGCGCGCGCGGCGCGGGCGCGAGCGAGCTGCTCGACGTCGAGGAGCGCGTCGACCTGCGGATGGCGACGTTCTCCAAGTCGCTCGCCTCCTGCGGCGGCGTAATCGCCGGGCCGGCAGACGTGATCGACTTCCTGCGGATCCAGTCGCGACCGTTCCTGTTCACCGCCTCGGGCGTGCCGGCGGCCGTCGGCGCCGCGCTGGCGGCGACGCGCATCTGCCGCTCGGACGAGGGCCGCGAGCTGTTCGCCCGCGTGCTGGCGAACGGGGAGTACCTGAACGCCGGGCTGCGCTCGCTCGGCTTCCATGTCGTGGACCCGGTCGCGCTGCCCGACGGGACGCGCGTAGCGACGCCGATCGTGCCCGTGCTCGTCGCCGACGACTGGAAGGCGGCGCTGCTGTGGAAGGCGCTCTACGAAGCGGGCGTCTACGTCAACGTCGCGCTGCATCCCGCCGTCCCGCCCGGCGGCGCGCTGCTGCGCACGAGCGTGATGGCGACGCACGATCGGGCGACGCTCGACGCGGCGCTCGAGGCGTTCGCCGAGGTCAAGCGCGCGTTCGAAGCCGAGCACGGTCCACTCCCGTCGGCGGGCTGACCTGCGTTGACGCACCGGCATCCGGTGGTCTCACGAAAAGGCCGCTCCTAGCGCATGAACCGGACGGTTCGGGATTGACCCGGGCAGGGCCCCTCAAATAGCTTCCCTTGTGCCGCCGGGTCGACTCGTCTCAGGGCACAGGTGCCGCCAGCCGCCGCCCATGCAGGAGGGACCGAGATCGCGCACGACGGCATCCCCCCTGGCCGTCGAGCACCCCCGCTCGACGTGCTGAAACACGGCCTACGTACGGAGGCAAGAGAAGAGTGCAGATGGACGGGTTGCCGACGACGTCCCCTGGGCCGCAGCACCTGCAGGCCCTCCAACGTGCCAACCGCGTGCGCCTGGCGCGCGCAGAGCTCAAGCGAAGGATCGCCGACGGAGAAGTGACCGCCGGAGAGGTGATCCTCACCTCCCCGTGGGAGGCATCGAGCATGGCCATCGGCGACGTGCTGATGAGCCAGCGCCGGTGGGGCGGCACGCGCTGCCGCAAGTTCCTCGCGATGTTCCGCATCACCGAGACGAAGACGATCGGGTCGCTCACCGAGCGCCAGCGTCACGCACTCGCCGCGCAGCTCGACGCGCACGCGACGATCGAACATGAATGCGCGCCGGCCGCGCCAGCGGTCGCGCGCGAGCTCGTCACCGTCTAGAGAGGGTCCCACCCACCCTCGCCACGCGCGGATCGGGAGTCAGAAGCCCGGTCCGCGCGTGGCGATCTCGACGATGTGGCCGTCGGGATCGCGCAGGTAGAGCGAGCGGAACGCGCCGCGATCCAGCACGTCGCTGCACTCCACGCCTCTGTCGCGCAGGTAGTCGCGCCAGGCGAGCTGCTCCTCCGCCGACTCGACCGTGAAGGCGACGTGGTGGACCGAGCCGGCGCCGACCACGCCCTCCTCCATCTGCGGGTACTCGAGAAACGTGACAAGCGTGCCGGGCGTCCCCTCCGCGTCGCCGAACCAGAAGTGGCGCGTGTCAGGATCGTCGTCGTTGACGCCCTGCTGGACGAGCGCGAGGCCGAGCACGTCGCGGTAGAAGCCGGTCGTACGCTCGAGATCGCGGCAGATCGCCGTCACGTGGTGCAGGCCCATGAGGCGCATGCGCCGAGGAGCCGGCTGAGCAGGATCGGCGGACATCGCGCGGGAGGTTAGATGGTCGAGTCCGCGAGAGTCCTGGATGCGAGGGTCTCGACCATCTAGCGGACGCGCATGCCGGCGCCGCCCGAGCGGCGCTTGAACAGCTGCCGGAAGCCGACGAAGCCGAAGACCAGCATGGCCGGCCCGACGACGAACACGGTCCCGCGCGTGACACCGGCCAGCAGCAGCAGCGCGAGCGTCGCGACCGTGACCGTGCCGGTCAGCACGAGCGTGTGCGAGCGGAAGCCGCCGAGGTGCTCGCGCAGCGCGACCTCGAGCCCGGCCACCGAGCCGAGGAAGGCGGCGCCGGTGAGCAGCACGCCGTTGTGCGCGAGCACGCCCCACACACCGAGCACGATCGCCGACAGCGCGCACAGCTCGATCAGCGGGAAGCTGCCCCACGGCGGCTTCGGCGCGTTGTCGCGGCGGCTGCGTCGCGCGGCCGTGGTCGTCGGCGCGGCCGCAGCACCGGCGCGGGCGGGTGGCGCCGGCGGTGGCGGCGCGGGACTGCGCACGCGCTCCTGCTGCGGCGCGCTCGCGCGCTGGCGACTGCGGCGACCCATGGCGGTGTTCGTCCTCTGTCAGCTCAGGCCGCTAGGCGGCCTGGGCTAGCGGACATCCGGAGGACAGCTTGACGTGCCACCAGCCCGCCAGCATGCCGATCAGGCCGAGGCGGGGACGAACGTGCCAGACGCCGCAGCCGGGCTGGCCGACGTCGGCGGCGCTGATGCGCACGAAGCGGTGTCTGCCCGGGTCGCGCAGCATCCGCTCGAGCAGCGCACGCTTCTCGGCCTCGCGCGCGGAGCGCGCGGCGAGCGTCTCGCGCACCTCGTGCAGGCGCTCCGCGAGGTCGTCGCGGACGCGCTCCAGCTCGCCGATGCCGAGCAGGCGCGGTCCCCCCTCCCCGCCGATCGTCCAGGCGATGCCGTCCCGCGGCGAGGCCTGCGGGGCAAGCGCGGCGAGCTCGTGCTCGAGCCGTGTGATCTGCGCGCGCAGGGTGCGCCGCGCGGGAGCCTCCTCGACCTCCCCGCCGAAGGCCGGTGCCGCATGACGTTCCGCGATGACGACCATCGATGCACCTCCGATCCGCTCGTCTCAGTCTACCCAGGCCGTGGCGCGTTCGAGCCGTGCGCCGCGCGACGAGTCAGGTCTCCAACGCGTCCGCGCACTGCCACAGCGCCTCCGCGACGTGCACCCGCGGGACGCCGTCGACGGGCACGGCGAACAACAGCAGGCGCGTCGTACGTCTGGTGGGAACCGCGGTGGCCGCCGGCTCGCCGAACAGCGGCGCGAGCGGGACGCGGGAGTCGGCGACGACGATCTGGCCGGCGGGCGCCGGCAGCCCATTCGCGTCGCCGCCGAGCCGCTCCCCGGGTCGCGCAAGTCGCAGGCACAGCTCACCGTGGACCGCGTCGGCGTCGAGCGCCCAGATCGGCACGCCGGTCTCGACCAGCGCGATCGTGAGTGCGTCGTCGAGCAGCCCGCGCGAGACGAATCCGCCTTGCACGAGCCGCTCGATCGCAGCCGCCTCGACGGGCGTGTGCGTCGCGTCGGGATCGAGGCCGACGTGGCGGTAGCAGACGCGGTAGGCGTGCGGCACCGGCCGCTGGCGCAGGGCGAGCGCGTCGGCGCCGCGGAAGCGGGTCGAGAGCATCGCGAGGTGGTCGCGCACGCCCTGCGGGCTGCGGCGGACGCGCGGCCCCGGCAACGCGAGCGAGACGATGCCGAGGCCGGGCAGCTCGGCGCGCAGCTCCTCGGCGACGTGGCCGTCACGAGCCGTGGGCGGGGCAGCTGCCGGCAGGTCGGCAGCTGTCTCCTCACGCGAGCGACGGCCGCTCATCCGGAGGAGCTCCCCGGCCCGGCCTCCAGCCGCCCGACGGCTCGCTCCAGCGCCGCCGCCGTCGTCTCGTCCGAGCCGAGCGCGGTGCGCATGACGACCCCGCCTCTGTAGGCGAGAACGACCGTCGGGCAGATCGCGACACCGTAGAGGTTGGCGACGGCGCCGTCGCGATCCTCGGCGACGGGGAAGCGCCAGCCGTGCTCGTGCACGGCCGCGCGCGCGTCGGTGCGATCCCCGCGGATCGCGACGGCGGCGAAGCCGACGCCGGGATGACGAACCGCCACCTGCTGCATCGTGTCGAGCGCGTCGATGCAGCGGCCGGCGCTGTCGGTGAAGAACGCCAGCACGACCGGGCCCCGGCGCGCGAGCGTGCAGCTGTTGAGCGCGCGCGGGTCGGTCACGGAGCAGGCCGGGCGTGCGCCGGCCTCGCCCTGGTCGGCGTGTCTCGCGACGTTCGCGTCGCCGACGAGGTCGCTCGTGACGAGCGGAGCGGCGAACGGCGGCATGTGCGCGCCCCGCTCCAGACCGCTCGAGCTCGTCGCCGGGGTCGAGAGCGTGTTGTAGGTGATGTACGCGAGGATCGCGAGGCCAGCGACGATCGCGATGACCGGCGCCCGCCCGCCCCGGCCGTTCACGCGACCGGCGCGGAGGAGCCGCGTTCCGCCGACCGGCGGGGGGGCCGTGCGCCGCGAATCTGGGCGAGCAGCCGCTGCCGCTCGGCGAGCACGAGCACCGACGGCAGCACGATCAGCACGCCAAGCAGCGAGACGGTCAAGTCCACGACCGTCACGATGCCGAAGTCGCGCAGCATGCGGAAGTCCGAGACGGCGAGCACGCCGAAACCGGCGATCGCGGTGACGCCCGAGGCGAGCACGGCGCGGCCGGTCGAGCGGTACGTGCGGGCGAGCGAGGCCTCCAGCGCATGGCCTGCGCTGCGCTCCTGACGGAAGCGCTCGGACAGCAGCACCGCGAACTCGGTCGAGATCGCGATCACCAGCGCGCCGAGCGTCGCCGACATCGGGTTGAGCGGGACGCGCGTCGCGAACAGCACGAGCGCGGACCAGCCGGTCGCGAGCGCGATCGGGACGAGCGGCACGAGCGCCCGCTCGGCGCGGCGGAAGACCGCCAGCAGCACGAGTCCGACCGCCGCGAGGCCGGCGAGCAGGGTGAGCACCCGACGCCACGGCGAGCTCAGCTCGGCGTTCGCCTGCGCGGCGAGCACGGGCAGCCCGCCGAGGCGCGCGCTCACCCCCGGCGGCGGGTTCAGCTCGGCGCGCATCGCGTCGATCACGCGCTGCTGATCCTCCAGGTCCATCAGGCGGATCCCGAACGCAAGCGTCGCGGCGTCGCGTCCGGGCGTGAGGACCGCCTGCGAGAAGTACGGGGGCACGGAGGCGAGCAGCGTGTCGATCGCTCTTTGCGATTGTGCGTCGCCGCCCTGCAGCAGGTCCGGCAGCGAGAAGGCCGGGCAGAGCGTGGCGGTGCGGCAGCCTCTGGCCTCCTCGTAGCCGAAGCGTCTCAGCACGCGCTGCTGGTAGTCGGCCATCCAGCGCACGACCTTCGGGCTTGCGACGTTGTCGCCCTGGACGAGCACGTCGATCTCGCCGGAGGAGGCCGTTCTGTCCTGCAGCGTGTTGAGGTCCGTGAGGGCCGGCATGTCGGCGGGGACGAGCTGGCGGATGTCGGAGACGACCTTGGTCTGGGTGTCGGCGATCCAGCCGAGCGCGGCCAGGGCGGCGGCGATGGCGAGGATGCGCTGGGGCTTGTGGAGGGACGCTCGCAGCACCCCCCTCACCGCTTCTCCCAGCAGCTCTCGGGCTCCGGCGGTCGCGGCGCTCATATGTCTCAGGACCGGCGCTGCTGCGGGCGGGTCCTGACCGCTCCGGGTGCGCGCACGTCCGCCTGACGGCGGCCGCACGTGCATCCTCACGGCCACCCGCCCGATCGGCGTCCCCGGCTTCGGCGTGAGCGCGAGCGCGGCTGAGCCGGCTGTGATCGCTACCGCGAATGCGATGGCGATGCCGATCACGAGCAGGATCCCGAAGCCGCGGACCATTGGGATCGGCGAGAGGAGGAGGACGAGGAAGCCGGTTGCCGTCGCGAGTGCTGCGGTGGCGATAGTGGGGGCGCCGGCTCGGGCGGCACGGGCGACGGCTTCGGTGCGCTCGACTCCGTCTTGCTCCTGCTCCTGGACGCGCGATTGGAACTGGATGGCGTAGTCGACGGCGAGGCCGATGAGGACGGGCAGGACGGCGATCGTGGCCATCGTGAGGCCGGCGCCCACGAGCGCCATGGCGCCGAACGTCATGGCGGCGGCGGCCAGTGCGATCAGGAGCGGGAGGAGTCGCAGGCGGGCCTTGAACAGCAGCAGGAGGGCGAGCGCCATGGCGGCGACGGCGACGATCAGCAGGGTGGCGATCCCGCTGGTGACGCTGCTGGCGAGCGCGTCGGTGACGACGGGGACGCCGGAGACCGTGTACTGCCCGCCCTGTCTGAGCTTGAAGAGCGGCATGCGCGTCGCCTGGCGGATCAGCTCGATGGCCTTGGTGCGCTCGGTCGCGGTGAGGTCGGGTCGCAGGCGCAGCTGGATCAGCGCGGCGTCTCTGCTCGGGAAGAGGGCGGCGAAGCGCGCCTTCGGCACGTCGGCGCCGCGGGCGGGGTCGAAGACGATCTGCGAGATGAACGGCTTGCTGTCGATCTGCGGGATGCCCTGGATGCCGGAGGCGAGGTAGAGCCGCTTGAGCGTGTCGGTCGCCTGCGTCTGCGCCTGCGCTCTGGCGGCGTCGGCCGCCTGCTGCTGGGCGGTCGCGTCGAGGCCGGCTCTGGCGGCCTGGTCTCTCGCTGCGGCAGCCGCGTTCGCCACCTGCTGCTGGAGCGCCTGAAGCTGAGCGGTGACGGCGTTCTGGACGGCGCGGACCGACTCGTTGAGGAACGTGCCGGGGCCGTAGACGAGCTTGACCGGCTTCAGCTTGGCGAGACCGGCGCAGGGGCTCTGCGCCCCGCCGTACGGCCTCGCGCCTCTGGGGACGTTGCCGCCGAGGCAGCCCTCCAGGCGGATCGTGCGGCCGAGGTCGGCGGTGAGGACGAGGTTCGCGACGCGCTCGTCGATCAGCACGACGACGGCGTCGTCCCCGAAGCGCTTGTGCAGCTCGTCGGTCGCCTTGAACGCGTCGGAGGAGCGGCCGGCGAGCGTCTCGGCGCCGGTGCTCGGCTCCAGCCGCAGCGCGAGCAGGCCGCCGGCGACGGCCAGCAGCGCGACGCTCAGCAGCACGGGAAGCGGCCGGGCCGCGGCGGCCCGCGCGACGCGCTCGAGCCGGTCCCGGACGCTCATCTCACGGCGAGGCGGTGCTCGCGCTCGCGCTGGCGGCGTTCGCGCCGGGCGGCTCTGCGACGACGTGCGGGAAGTCGGTGCCGTAGCCGGGCGTCGGGCCCTGGGCGCGGCAGGCGGGTGCGGGCACGTTGGAGGGGTCGTTGCGGAAGGCGAATTGGAGGATGTAGTTCGCTGCGATCGGCGAGATGCCGCCGACGATCTCTGCAAAGTTCGACGGGAAGTTCGGCACCGGACGCGGTCCGCTGGCGCACTGACGGTTCTCGAACACCGGCAGGCCGGATCTCAGCTGGTCGAGCTGGCGCGGGAAGCGGTAGGGGTTCGGCCGGTTCGTCGCGATCCGCTGCGGATACGTCGCCAGGCCCTCGGGACTGAAGACCGTCCCGGCGCGCAGGAAGTGGACCATTCTGTCCTGCTTCTTGCCTTCGAAGATCGCTCCCTGCGTCGCCGCGACGATGTTGCCGACGAAACCGTCCAGCTCCGGCAGGTAGTCCGCGATGTACCCGAGGAACGGATTAAGGCTGCGCGTGAACGGGTCGAGCTGACCGAGCGCCGGGCGTGCCTCGGAGAGGAACTTCCGGAACGCCGGCAGCCCCGGCTTTGCAGCCGTGATCAGCGGCCCGAGGTCCACGAAGAAGTCGCGGAACGACGGCGCGAGTCTGCCGGCGGCCTGCAGCGTCGGGCTCAGCTGACGGGCGACCGGGCGCAGCTGCGTGATGATCGGGTTCGCCTCGCGCGTGAAGCGGTTGAGGCGGTTCAGCGTGAGGATCGACTCGCGCTCGAAGGTCGGAAACGCCCGGAACGTCTCCTCCAGCTGCTGGTTGCGGTCGGCGATCGTGCCGAAGACGGTGTTCGAGTTGCGGATCAGACTGGTCAGCTGATCGCTGCGGGCGCTGAGCGCGTTGAACACGGTGCCGGTGTTGCGGACGAGCTGCTGGACCGCCTGGTTCTGGTCGTCGAGCGTCTCGAGCAGCGTGTTCGTGTCCTCGGCGAAAGGCGCGAGGTTGCCGAACGCGCTGTTGAGGTCCTGCCCGCGACCATCGATCCCCACCGCGAGCGACTGCATCCACACTTGGAACGAGTGGACCGTGCGCGGGTCGAGCGACCGGAAGATCTCGTCGATCTCGACCGTCTTCGAGACCTGCGAGTCAGGCAGGATGCCGTTCTCGGGCAGCAACCCGTCGCTCTTGTTGCCGGGCGTCAGCTCGACGTACGTCTCGCCGAGCAGCGTCTTCGAGCGCAGGATCGCGCGCGAGTCCTTGGGGATCGGCGCGTAGCGCTCGTCGAGCTGGACCGTCGCATCCGTCGTCTGGCCGGGGCCGAGCTGGAGTTTGACGACCTTGCCGACGGGCACGCCGGAGATGCGGACGTCGGCCTGCTGCGCGAGCTGCGTGGCCTCCCCGAAGCGGATGTGGAAGCGGTAGCCCTCGGGCTTGAGCGGGAAGCCGCCGCCGAATGCGACCCACAGGTACAGCAGCAAGCCGAAGCAGGAGAGCGCGAAGCCCGCCATGACGAGGATGCGTCCGAGGGTAGGTGCTTGCTTCTGCATCGCTCAGTTTCCGCCCGGCAGGTTTCTGCAGTCGAGTGGGGCGTTCACGAGCTGCGTCAGGAGCCACACGGAGAGGTATCTCGTCAGAGAGCTCAAGTTGGTGCCTCTCCGCAGGCCGTTGACACCTGACAGGTCGAGGCACTCGACCGCCAGGACGCCACGACGGATCGGCCCCTCGCCGTCCTGTGTCGAGAACAGTGAGTTCGTGACGTGGTTCAGCCACGCGAGGTAGAACATGTAGCCCTCGGCTCTGCCCGGCGGGTTGTACGCCAGGCCGTTCAGGAAGGCGTTGAGGACGCCGAATGTCGTCGTCAGGTCGGGCGTCGCGTCCGCGAACTCGGCGGCCGCCGGCGCCAGCTCCTTCAAGACCGGCGTCGCCACTCTCGTGAACGGCCGCAGCTGATTCTTGATGATCGGAGTCGTCTCGCGCAGGAACGGGCGTGTCGCGACCAGCGACGGCCCGAGCGCGCGTGCCCCCGGCCGCAGCGCGTTGAGCGCCGGCCCGGCCTGGTCGGCAAACGCCTTCGCCTGCCCGAGCGCTCTGTTCGTGTCGCGCAGCGCGGACGGGAGAAGCGCGATCGTGCGCTGCAGATTCGCGTCCTGGTTCGCGAAGCGCTTGAAGACCTCGTTCGAGCTGTCGACGAACGTCGCGAGCTGCTGGTCGCGCGCGGCGAGCGCGTTCGTGAAGATGCCGAAGTTGTGGATCGAGCGGCGGATGTACTGTCGGCGCTCAGCGAGCAGCTTTGTGAATCTGGCCGTGTCGCGCGCGGTCGGCTCGAAGCGGCGGAACACCTGCGCGAGGTTGCCGCCGTTGCTCTCCAGCCCTGTCGCGGCGCCGTTAAGGAGCATCTGCAAGTACGTCCGAGTGTCGCCGTCGAGCACCGCGAGGATCTCGTCGAGGTTCACGTCCGGCTTCGTATTGGCGACGGGGACCGTGTAGCCCTCTCTCACCGGCGGACCGGCGGCGGCGGTGCCGGGGTTCAGCTCGACGATCATGTCCTTCAGACCCGTCTTCGGCCGCAGCAGCATCGTCGCGTTCGGGTGGACTCGGTCCGCGTACTTCGGCTTGAGCTCCATCGTCACGATCGCACGGCCGTTGACGAGGTCGACCTTCGTGATCTGCCCGACCTCGACGCCGGCGATGTCGACGGTCTGCCCCTGCCCCGGGGTGATCGCCTGCGCCGTCGAGAACTCGCCCTTGAGGACGAAGACCTCTCGGCCGAACACGGGCACCCAGCCGGGAATGGTCGTGCGCTGGTGCGCGAGCACGTAGAGACCGACGAAGCTGGCGATCAGGATCAGCACGATGATCGCGATGAAGTCGCGCAGATGCTTTTGGATTGCGCTCCTCATGGCGTGTCCCCCGTCGAGGCGACCGCGGTCGGCGGGGTGCCGGTGGTCGGAGTGAACACTCTCGGGTCGGGAAGGGCTCTTGGTGTCGGCACTTGCTTGCTCGGCGTCGCCGCACCCGGACCCGCCTTTGGGCCGTTCACGTTGGGGAGCTGCTGCCGATAGCAAGGCGCTCTCAGCTCGTACGGCGGCGGCTTCGACGGGTAGAGCGGGCTTGTGCCGCGGGTCTGCCAGTCGGCGTTGCCGACCGCGGAGTCGCCACTGGCGGCCTTGCCGAAGTTGGTGAGCCAGGAGCCGCCACCGAGCGCGGCACGGATGGCGCTGCCGTTCCCGTCGAAGTTCGCCGCCTCGCCGGCGAGGCCGACCATCGTGTACCAGAACTCCTTGTAGTTCTCGACGATCGAGCCGTCACCGCGACGGGTGGTACTGGCCCCGTCCTGCACGCCGATGTTGCCCGCCGGGATGATCGTGTTCGCGAAGCAGCGATTCGCCTTGTCGAGCTGCGGCAGGAAGTCAAGCGACGCACCCTCCAGCCGTGCGAGATCTTCGGTGGCCGGCTGGAGCTGGTCGAGCAGGCCGCCCAGCTCGTCCTGTCTCAGCAGTGCCCGCGTCTGCGCGATCCACGGGAAGGCCAGCTTGACCGTCGCGGGCGTCTCCAGCACCGCGGGCGTGAAGTCGCGCGCGAAGCCGCGCGTCGCCGGGAATGAGGCGTCGAGGCTCTTGAAAGCTGCATTGGCGGTGGTGAGCGTTGGGCCAAGCAGGCCGACCGCCTGCGTCAGCGCGCTGCTCTGCGCGGCGAATGCGCCCGCGGTCGTGTTGAAGTTGACGATCAGCTCCTGCAGCTCACGCTCTCTCGGGCGCAGCGCGGTCGTGAGGCGCGCGATGCCGGCGATCATGCGCGAGAGGTCGTGCGGCTCCGTGCCCAGCAGCGCGCTGTTGACGAGCGCACTGCCCTTCAGCGCGTCTGGTCCGTACGTGTAGCTCCCGTTGAGCCCTTGGGCGCCCGTCTTGCCGCGAACGTCAGCGTCCAGGGTCAGCTCCTGCTCGGCGGTCGGTTTCGTATCGAGGGCCTTGCCGAACTGCTGCAGGACCGTCTGCAGATCCGCGCGCTGATCGGACTGGAGCGCGGTCAGCAGCTGGTCGAACTGGACCGGGGTCGACGTCTGCGTCGAGGCGATCATGCCGCCGTCCGGGACCTCCGGCGCGGATGGCGAGCCGGGTCTGAGGTCGACGAAGAAGTTGCCCTCCAGGAAGATGCGCGGCCGGATCTTGAGCGTCGCGTCGCGATGGATCGGCAGGCCGACGCCGTCGATCTCCATCGTGACCTCGCTCAGGTTCGTGCTCCTGTAGCGGTCGACGCTCGAGACCTTGCCGACGTTCACGCCCGCGATCCGCACGGGCGAGCCGGGGCGCAGATGGCTCGAGGACTCGAACACGGCGTGCAGCTGATAGCCGTGCGTGAACGGGATGTCCTTCGTGAAGCCGAAGTACACGCCGATCAAGATCAGCACGATCGCGAGCAGCCCGATGCGGAAGCGCGTCCAGCGCGGAGGCTTGGTTCGTCGGCCAGGTTGCGTCATCTCAGCCCCGGAGGGAAGTCGTTCAGCTTGGCGGGCACCTTGGCGGTCGTTCTCGGCGCGCCGGCCGGGTTCCCGATCACGGTCTGCCCCTTGAGGTAACCCTCGTTGCCCGCCATGCAGATGCCGTTCTGACCCTTCGCGCCGACGAGCGGATAGGGGTTCGCGTGCAGGTGATTGGCGGCGTCACTGGCTGCTTGAGGCCCTGCCAAGCCGTCAGCAGGCGCCGATGCCGGCCCGACCTCGCTGTTGCCGCCGCTCGGCGGCAAGCCGTCCGGAAGCGCGAGCGGCACCGAGCGGACCCAAGTCCCCTCGCTCGTGCCTCGGCTCTCGATGCTGGCGGCGTTGTTGAGCAGCAACGCAACGTAGTTGCAGTTGATCTGCGCACCCGCCAGGTGGTTCACGGTCGGCGTCAGCTCCTCGACCGTCCTGCGCAGTCCGTGGAGGCCGAGCGGCACCTGCGGGTCCTGCGCGAACGCCTGCAGCGATCTCAGCGTCAGCGCCAGCTCGTTGTTGAGCGACGCCGCGCGGCGCACCTGCGTGGTGCCGACGTCGAACGCCTCCGCCAGCGCCGGCCCGGACGTGCGCAGCGCTGCCGCACCGGGCTGCAGGTCGCGGAAGAAGCCGGCCGCGTTCACGAGCAGCGGACGCTGGATCGGGAACGAGCGGATCGCCGTGTCGAGCGCCGCCGGGCCGCCACTGATCGTGTCCTGGAGATACGGGACGGCGATCGCATCGAAGGCGTCGAACGTGATCGCGAGGTTGCGGAACAGCTGGCCCTGCTGCTCGCCGACGGGTGCAACGGCGGCAGCCGTCTGCTCGAGCGCGCGGAAGAGGCGGCCGAAGCCGGTCTGCGGGTCCGCGAGGTTCTTCAGGACCGGAATCGCGTTCTTCGTCAACGGGTCGAGTGCGACGATCGCCTCGTTGATGCTCGAGCCGCGGCCGGCGAGCGCGTCGCCGAACTCGCGCAAGTTGACCTGGTTCGCGGCGCGCGTCGGCTCGTCGAACATGTTGAAGAAGTCGTCGAACTCGACCGGTCTCGGCGTCGCCTGTCTGAGCGGGAGCGTGCCTTCGTCCGGGATGCCTCTGTTCGAGGACCCGCGCGTGACCTCGATGTACTTCAGGCCGAGCGGCGAGCGCGGGCGCACGATGATCGTCGAGTCGGTCGGCAGCTCCTTCACGTCCGTCTCGAGCTTGAGGTGCATCTTCGCCGTCACGTTGCCGTCTCTGTGCGTGACAGGCTCGATCTTGTCGATGATCCCCACGCGGTCGCCGCCGATCCGCACCTCGTTGCCGGTCACGAGGTTCGACCCGTTCGGCAGCTGTACCCACAGGTTGTAGGTCGGCACGAACGGCAGCCCGTTGTTCGCGTTGTAGGCGAGGAAGACGGCGACGATCAGGACGAGCACCGTCGCCGCGCCGATCAGCACGGGATTCGCCGCCACGGATGTGCTGCGCCGGTTCATCTCTCGCCGCTCCCGCCGAGCAAGTAGTTAAGGACGCCGCCGCCGGCGGGTGTGCCGGTCGTCGGTGTGGCGCCCGCCGCGCCGGTGGCAGGAGCAGGCTCGTCGACGAGCGAGGCGGAGGCGTCAGCCGTCGTGCCGGCAGAAGCGCTCAGTGCGTCCGCCGGGGGTGCCAGGGTGGTCGAGGCAGCCGACGCGCTCGCGTCGAACGTCCCGGGCGTCGCGACGCAGTCCGCGCCGGTGGGGCTGCCAGGCGCCACTGCGTACGGCAAGCAGGAGGTGTCTACCTTGATCCACGTGCGCAGGTAGTGCCCGAGCGAGTCGAACCCGTTCGACGTCCCCGTCGTGAGCAAGATCACGTCCAGCAGCCGCTCGATCCCGTGCTGCGCTCTCAGGCTCGTCAGCCCCCGCGCCAACGTTCTCGCGAACGGCTTCGCCTCATCCGCAAACCCGCGGATGTCTCTGATGACCGGCTCCGCAGCCGGCAGCGCCTCTCTGCCCGTGTCGGCGAGGTTGCCGAGCGTGACGAACGTCGGCAGCGCCGCCTGGCTGAACGGGCCGAGCTGCCTGAAGATCGTGTTGACCGACGGCGCGGCCGCGCGGAGGTCGGTCATGACCGGCGTGCCGGCCTGGGCGAACTCGCCGAGGCGGCGCATCGTCGGGCGCAGCTGCGTCAGGAAGGCGGGGAACTTCGCGAAGTTCTGTTCGAGCGCGTCGCCGCGCGCGGCGGTCGCGGTCGCCGTGGCGCCGGCCGTGTCGATGAAGTCGCTGATCGATTGGCTCTCGCGCGCAGAGGGCGCCAAAGCGGCATCCGACTCGACCGCGAGATTTGCGAGCACGCGGTTCTGTGAGGCGAGGATCGCGAGCACTCTGTCGAGCTGGTAGAGCGCCGGGTCGGCGCGGCGGATCACTCTGTTGAGCTGGTTGCCGTTGCCGGCCAGTCCGACGCCGAGCTCGTTGATGATGATCGCGAAGCGCTGGCGCTCCGGCAGCTGCATGATGTTGTTCAGCATGTCGAGGTCGACTGGGGCCGACGTGTTCGAGACCGGCAGCAGGTACTGGCCCTTGCCGTCGCCGTGGGTGATCTTTCTCAAGCTGGGCGCCGGCTCGGTGTTCCCACCCTTCGGCTGCGTCGGCACGCAGGCGACGAACTTCTCGCCGATCAGCGACTGCAGTCTGATCGTGCAGAAGGCGTCGTCTTTGAAGTCTCTGTAGGCGGGATCCTCGATCCGCAGGACGATCGCTGCCTTGTTGTGGATCGTCACGTCGAGCGACTCGATCGTGCCGACCTTCACGCCGGCGATCTTCACGTCCTCTCCCGGCACGAGGAAGCTCGCGCTGTCGAAGATCGCCCGCACGCGGTACGTGCCGCCGTCGTCGTTCGACGCGCCCGTGCCGAGCACGAGCACGAGCAGCACGGCCAGCAGCAGCAGGCCGCCGGCGAGCGCGCGCTTCACGGTTGGGGAGACGCCGGAGATCATGGGCCGGGGAGCACGTCCGAGGAGTCGCAGTCGAAGCCGCCGGGGGCGAACGGATTGGAGCCGTCGGGGCGTGGCTGGCTGGCGGCGCCCGGGCAGCGTCGGTTGTAGCCGCTCGTGAGTCCGCTGAGCCGCTGCGAAGGCGGCACCGGCTGCAGCGTGTCGTTGCTGGCCTGGTACTGGAACGCGCCGAAGATCGGCAGGACGCGCGCGTAGTGGCCGTTCGCGTCGTAGTTGGCGGCCGACTGGCCGAAGTCGCGGAACCAGCCGACGAGGTCGGGCGAGTAGGGCCGCAGGAAGTCGATCACCGGCTGGCCCTTGCGCATCGCCGTGATCGAGCTCGCGAACGCCTTGCTGCCGACCTGCTGCAGCTGCGGGAGGTGCTGCGTCGCGTCGGTCGCGTCGTTGAACGGGCCCGGCTGGTGGACGATCGCGCTGAGGTTCTCGAACGTCGGCGTCGACTCGTTGAGCAGCGGACGCAGCTGGCTGAAGAATCTCGGCAGATCTTTGGAGGCGACGCTGGAGGCCTGCAGCAGCGGGTCGAGGTCGTCGAGCGTCGCGCGCAGGTCGACGAACGTGGAGTTGCCTTGGCGCAGCGTGTCGGGCAGCACGCCGAGCGCCTGCGAGAGCGAGTCGTTCTCGGCCGCGATCGCGCCCATCATGCCGTTGAGGTTCGTGATGAGCGAGGTCAGCTGCGGGGCGCGCTGGGCGACGGCGCCCGTGACGCTCGCGCCGGCGACGATCGCGCGCGTCAACGTGCCCTGGTCGCGCGCGATCTCCTTCACGAGCTGGTCGGTCGTCGACAGGAACGGGTTGAAGTACTTCGCCGACTGGTTGACGTTCTCGCCCTGCCCCTCGTACTGCACGGCGGAGCCGTGGAACCACCGCTGCAACCCCAGGCGCGTTCTCGGATCGAGCGTGTTGAACAGCTGGTCGAGGTCGACGACCGAGGTCGTCTGCTCGACGCCGATCCGTCCCTCCTTGGGGATCTCCGGCGCGTTGTTCGGTCCCGGCGCGAGCGAGATGTAGCGGTTTGCGACGCCCGAGAGCGAGGTCAGGCGGATCGTCGCCTGCGTGCCCTGGTGCAGCGGGGCGTAGGGCTCCTCGACCGTCACGACGACCTCGGCCTCGTTCTCGTCCGTCAGCAGGATGTCGTCGACATTGCCGACGCGGCGGCCGCCGATCTGGACGTCGTCGCCCTTCACCAGCTGGCCGGCGTTCTGGAAGATCAGCTTGTACTCCACGCCGCCGCCGCCCGAGAGCAGAACGATCGCGAGCACGGCGACCACGGCGAGCAGCGCGCCGAGGACGGCGCCGCGGGCGATCGTCATCGAAGGCTCACTCCATCCCGAGCGGTCCGCTGGACTCCCCCGTGAGGAACTGCCGCACGAACGGGTTGCTGGAGTTGAACAGCTCCGATGCCGGACCCGACTCGACGATCCGCCCGCGCCACAGCACGGCGATGAACTCCGCCACGCGGCGCGCGCTCATGATGTCGTGCGTGATGACCACGTAGGAGCCGCCGTTCTCCTGGTGGACCTCCTTGATCAGCTCGCACAGCAGCGCCGTGCGGACCGGGTCGAGGCCGGAGTCGGGCTCGTCGAACAGGACGATCTCGGGGTCGAGCACGAGCGCCCGCGCGAAGCCGGCACGCTTGCGCATCCCGCCGGACAGCTCGTTCGGCATCTTGTCGCCGGAGTCGGCGAGGCCGACCTCCTGGAGGCGTCTGTCGACAATGTCGGCGATCTCCTCCTCGCCCTTGTCCGTGTGCTGGCGCAGCGGGAAGGCGACGTTGTCGTACAGGTTCATCGAGCCGAACAGCGCGCCATCCTGGAACAGCACGCCGAACTTCTTGCGCATCTCGAACAGCTCGATGTCGGGCATGCTCGGCACCGACTCGCCGTGCACGAGGATGTCGCCCTGGTCGGGGTACAGCAGGCCGACCATGTGCTTGATGCAGACCGACTTGCCGGTGCCCGACGGTCCGAGGATCATCGAGATCTTGCCCTCGGGAATGCCGAGGTTCAGGCCGCGCAGCACGCGGTTGCGCCCGAACGCCTTGTGGACGTCGATGAACTGGATCGCGTCGGGCACGCCTTCGACGGCGTGGTGGGCCTCCGTGTGGTACTGGAACTCGTCGTCGCCGTCGCCGGTGGCACGATCGGGCTCCGAGACGACGGAGACGTGCGGCGCCTCCTCGAGCTCGTCCTCAAAGGGCTCGTCGTCGAGCCCCAGCTCAGGCTCGACCCGAGGCTCAGGGTCGAGATCGCGATCGACTGCGTCACGGGGCATCTCGTCGATGTCGCCCTCCCGCTCTTCCTCCTCGATCCGATCGCGGTCGTCGTCCGAGGGGCTCACGGGATCCTCCTGTCGGCGGGCAGGGACATCAGCGGATGATGTTGATCTCGGGGTGCGTCGCCAGGAGCGTCTGCGTGAAGACGTAGTTGAACGACGCCGTGGCCATCAGCGTCATCACGACGGCCTGGTTGACGGCGCGGCCGACCCCCTCGGCGCCGCCCGAGGCGGTCATTCCCTTGTAGCAGCAGATCACGGCGGTGATCGCACCGAACAGCGTGCACTTGAGAACCGAACCCCACAGGTCCGTCGTCGAGGCGTTCGTGAAGAACGTGGCGAAGAACGGGCCGGTGGCGCCGCCGCTGACGAGGTTCGCGACCACACCGCCGGCGACGCCGGCGAGGATCGCGAAGACGTCGAACAGGCCGGTGATCAGCATCAGCGCGAGGAAGCGCGGGACGACGAGGTTCTTCACCGGGTCGACGCCGAGCACCTGCAGCGCGTCGAGCTCCTCGCGGATCTTGCGCGCGCCGAGGTCGGCGGTGATCGCCGTGCCCGCCACGCCGGCGACGATGATCGAGCAGATCACCGGGGCGAACTCGCGCACGACGGCGAGCACGAAGAAGCCGCCCATGCGATCGATCGCGCCGAAGAGCGTGAGGAAGTTCGCGGCCTGCAGGCCCGGTGCCGCATAGGAGATCACGAACATCGTGATCAACAGCGGGAACCAGCACAGCTTCAATGCGAACAGGAACTGCGAGACGAACTCGCCGCCGTACGGATACGGTGGACGAATCGCCGAGACGATGGTCTTCCCGGTGAGGATGACCATGTCGCCCGCCTCCTCCAGCACGCCGCGCGCGGGCACGAACGTACGATCGGCGACTGCTCGGACCATCTCTCAAGTCCTCCTGTAGGACGTCCACCGAAGGCGCCTGAATGACGCCTCCGACCGGACAGGGTATGGCACGAAAGTTGCGCATGCCAAACGTGAACCGTTGAGCTTCTGTGAAGGGAACACGCAGGTCTATATACCGATGGCGTCGGCCCGGAACGCGTTTTGAGCTACCGGCGGACCCCCATCCGAGCCGTGCTATGTTCGCGCCGCTGTGCCCAGCCACGGACTGATGCTGCGAGGCGCCACGGCAGCCGCTGCGGCTGTCGCGTTCGCGCTCGCCGGCTGCGGAGGGTCGGATGCGCCCGAGCCGGAGGCGTCGGCCACCTACTCGGTCGCGATCCCGGTTAGATCGTTCCCGGCCAGACAGAGCCTCGCCGAGCACGTCCAGCTGCGGCTCGACGTGCGCAACGAGAGCACGCGCACGATCCCGAACGTGAGCGCGACGATCGAAACCGGCGGCGGCCCCGAGGACGCGGGCGTGGTCGCATTCGCGTCGCGTCTCGACGCGAAGGGGCTCGCCTCCACCTCGCGGCCGGTCTGGATCGTCGACGACGGCCCGCTCAGCGGCGACACCGCCTACGCCAACACGTGGGCGCTCGGCTCGATCAGACCGCACGACACGCGCAGATTCACGTGGAACGTCGTCCCGGTGAGAGCCGGCCGCTACGAGCTGCACTACCGCCTGACCGGCTCCACAACCGGCCGCTCGCAGCTGCGGCTCGTCAGCGGCGACGCCGCGCGCGGCTCCTTCGACGTGGACGTGAGCGGCAAGCCCGCCGAAGTCCGCGTCACGCCAGACGGCAGAATCGTCAGCGTCTCCCAGTAACACGCGCTGCCAGCACGGTCGCGTTGGCCGATGGCGGATGTCGGCGCCCGCCAGGCAAGGACGCAGCCTGTGTGGCGTACTTCGTACGCGAACAGGCGAGGACGCCGCATGGCGGGATGCGCGCTCACGGAGCTCGCGCTCCCGCACCAAGCAACGCGTGAGGGCCCGTGGCGCTGACGCCACGAGCCCTCACGGTGCACGGAACCGGCGCCGCCCGTCATTACGACGCCGGAGCCGAGACGGTGCAGCGGCGGGGGAGCTGCGGCCCGGCCGCGGGTCCATCCAACCCGCGACCGGGACCAGCCGCTGCGTCAGACCGTGGCCGCCGCGTCCGGATGAGACTGGAGCGTCTCCTCGCCGGACTCGCCGGTGCGGATGCGGTAGGCCTGCTCGACGGGGATCACGAAGACCTTGCCGTCGCCGATCGACCCGGTCCGCGCGTGTCGGAGGATCGTGTCCACGATCGTCTGCACGTCGCCGCCGGCGACTACACACTCGATCTTGATCTTCGGCCGCAGGTAGTTCGTCATCGACGAGCCGCGGTACTGCTCGGTGATGCCCTTCTGACGACCCGAGCCCTTCACCTCGATGATCGAGAGCGAGGGGAAGCCGAGCTCGAGCAGCTCCATCCGGATCGGCTCGAAGGCCTCGTGCCGGATGTATGCGATCACGAGCTTCATGCCGGCACCTCCGTGGGGTTGAGGCCGGACGACGCAGACGCGCCGACCGGAGTCTGGACCGGACCCACGCCGATGAGCTCGGGCGCGGGGATGAACTGCTCCGGGTACCCATACATGCCGTGCTCGGAGATGTCGAGGCCGGCATCCTCCTCCTCGGCGGAGACGCGGAGGCCGTACGTCGCCTTGATGACGCCGAAGACGATGTAGCTGGCGACGAACACGAACGCGAACACCACCGCCACGCCGAGCGCCTGGACGCCGAGCTGGTGGAACGAGCCGCTGTATACGAGCCCGGGATCGCCGACCGCGTTGTATGCGGCGAGATCGGGGTTGGTGAACAGACCGCACGCGAGCGTGCCCCAGATGCCCGCCATGCCGTGCGCGGAGAGCGCGCCGACCGGGTCGTCGAGCTTCTTGTCGATCGCCAGCACCGAGACGACCACGAGCACGCCGGCGACCGCGCCGATGACGACGGCTGCCCACGGGACGACGTAGCCCGAACCGGCGGTGATCGCGACGAGCGCGGCAATCGCGCCGTTGCCCGCCATGCCGATGTCGATCGTCTTCATCAGCAGCTTGCCCGTGACGATCGCCGTCAGCACGCCCGCACAGGCGGCGAGCTGGGTGGTGACGACGACCTCGGTGAAGCGGCCGTCGAGCGCGTTGAGCGTCGAGCCCGGGTTGAAGCCGAACCAGCCGAACCACAGGATGAAGATGCCCAGCCCGAACAGCGGCATGTTGTGCCCCGGGATCGCCCGCGGC
>JBJMLB010000016.1:0-16044 GCA_045805465.1 Conexibacter sp.
GCCGGTCTTGACGTTGCAGAAGCCGCAGCGGCGCGTGCAGGTGTCGCCGAGGATCATGAACGTCGCGGTGCCGCGCTCCCAGCACTCGCCGACGTTCGGGCAGGCGGCCTCCTGACAGACGGTGTGCAGGTTCTCCTGCTTGATCATCGCCGTCAGGTCGCGGTACTTCGGGCCGCCCGGTGCGGGGACCTTGAACCACGGCGGCTTGCGCTCGCGGAACGGCCGCACCTCGGACCCGAGCACCTTGAGCACGTCCATCCCGCCCGGATTCGCGCGGGAGCGCGTGACGTGTCTGCGTTCCTCGGTCGCGCTCATGCCCCTTGAACGGTAGCGGGCGACGGGGGATCTGGCCGGTTCACGGGCGGCGGCTTCTCCACCATTCCCCACTAGCCCCACTATCCCGACATGTCCTGTGGAGATGCTGTATAAATAGAAACCCCTAATAGCCGACTGCCTTGGAGGAGTTTTGAGTTCCAACGTACGCAAGACCTTCGCCGCACTGCTCGCGCTCGTCGCGCTCGCGGCCCTGGCCGGATGCGGCGGCTCCTCCGACACCGCTGGCGGCTCGGACGTGAGCGGCGGCGGCGACGCCTCGACGACGCTCTCGCTCGTCGCCTACTCGACCCCCGAGGTCGTCTACGACGAGATCATCCCCGCCTTCCAGAAGACGGCGGGCGGCAGAGACGTCGGCTTCAAGACGTCCTACGGCGCCTCCGGCGATCAGTCGCGCGCCGTCGAGGCCGGCCTCAGAGCCGACGTCGTCAGCTTCTCGACCGAGCCCGACATGACGCGCCTCGTCGACTCCAGACAAGTCGCCGCAGACTGGAACGCGACGCCCAACAGAGGCCTCGTGACGACCTCCGTCGTCGCCTTCGTCGTGCGCAAGGGCAACCCGAAGAACATCAAGACGTGGGACGACCTGCTGAGACCGGGGATCAAGGTCCTCACGCCGAACCCGTTCTCCTCGGGCGCCGCGAAGTGGAACCTGCTCGCCGCCTACGGGCAGGCGTCGGGTGGCGGCAGAGACGAGCAGGCCGGACTCGACTACGTCAGAAGCCTCATCACCGACCACGTGCCGGTGCAGGACAAGTCCGGCCGCGAGGCGCTGCAGAACTTCGTCTCGGGTGATGCCGACGTCCTCCTGTCCTACGAGTACGAGGCAACGACTGCGCAGAAGAAGGGCGAGGACGTCGACTACGTGCTGCCGGACGACACGATCAAGATCAACATCGACATCGCGAAGACGAGCGACGCGCCGGCCGCGGCACAGACGTTCCTCGACTACGTGCTGTCGAAGCCGGCGCAGGAGCGCTTCGTCGACTGGGGCTACCGCCCGGTCAACGCCGACGTGCTCGCCGCGGCCAAGGCGAGAGGGCTGTTCCCGGATCCGTCCGGCCTCTTCACGATCGAGGATCTCGGCGGCTGGGACAGAGTCAACGACGAGTTCTTCGACGTCGAGAACGGCTCGATCGCGAAGATCGAGGAGGACGCGGGAGTGTCGACCGCCAAGTGAGCGCGACCGCCGTCACGTCTGCGCCGCCGCCCAAGGCGGCGGCGCGCTCGGCTCGCCCCGCCTGGCGCTCCTCCGGAGCGCTGGGCCTCGGCATCGCCACGCTGTGGCTCAGCATCATCGTGCTGCTGCCGCTGTCCGCCGTCGTCGTGCGCTCGCTCGACGGCGGCCTCGGCGCGTTCTGGGACGCGGTCTCCAGCCGGCAGGCGGTCGCCGCGCTCAGATTCACCGTGCTCGTCTCGCTCGCGACGGCGGCGATCAACGTCGTCGGCGGGACGCTGATCGCATGGGTGCTGGTGCGCGACCGCTTTCCCGGCAAGCGGGTCGTCAACGCGCTGATCGACCTGCCGTTCGCGCTGCCGACGATCGTCGCCGGCCTCACGCTGCTGACGCTCTACGGCCCGCGCAGCCCGTTCGGGCTCGACATCGCCTACACGCAGGCGGCCGTGCTGCTCGCGCTGCTGTTCGTGACGCTGCCGTTCGTGATCCGCAGCGTGCAGCCGGTGCTGATCGAGCTGGACAGAGAGATGGAGGAGGCGGCGCTGTCGCTCGGCGCGCGCAACGCGACGATCTTCCGCCGCATCGTGCTGCCGAACCTCGTGCCGGCGGTCCTCTCGGGCGCCGCTCTGGCGTTCGCGCGCGCGGTCGGCGAGTTCGGCTCGATCGTGCTGATCTCCGGGAACATCCCCTTCAAGACGCAGGTCAGCTCGGTCTACGTCTTCAAGCTGATCGAGAGCGACGCGCCGGTCAGCGCGGCGGCCGTCTCGACGGTGCTGCTGCTCGTCTCGCTCGCGGTCCTGCTTGGGATCCGCGCGCTCGGCCATTGGGGGGCACGCCATGACCGTTGACCGCCGCTGGCAGCTGAGTCTGCGCTTCCTCGCGCTCGGCTACCTCGCGCTGCTCCTGCTCGTGCCCGTCGGCCTCATCTTCTTCCGCACGTTCGAGCACGGCGTGGCGGGCGTGTGGGAGTCGATCACGACGCCCGCCGCGATCCACGCCTTCTGGCTGACGATCGAGGTGACGCTGATCGCCGTCCCGCTCAACACGCTGTTCGGGATCGTGATGGCGATCGCGCTCGCGCGCGGAAACTGGCGCGGCAAGGGCCTCGTCAACGCCCTCATCGATCTGCCGTTCGCCGTCTCGCCGATCGTGATCGGCCTCTCGCTGATCCTCGTCTATGGCGTCAACGGCTGGCTCGGCGGCGCGCTCTCCGACGCCGGGATCCAGGTGATCTTCTCCGTGCCGGGGATCGTCTTGGCGACGATCTTCGTCTCGCTGCCGTTCGTCGTGCGCGAGGTGACGCCCGTGCTGAAGGAGATCGGCGACGAGCAGGAGCAGGCCGCCGCGACGCTCGGCGCCGGCGGCTGGACAACGTTCCGCCGCATCACGCTGCCGGCGATCCGCTGGGGCGTCGCGTACGGAGTCGTGCTTTCAGTGGCGCGCTGCATCGGCGAGTTCGGGGCGGTCAGCGTCGTCTCTGGCAAGATCTCCGGACAGACGGAGACGCTCACGCTGCTGGTCGAGAAGCGCTTCGCCAACTTCGACCTCGCGGGCGCGTATGCCGCCTCGGCGCTGCTGGCGCTGATCGCGCTGGGGACCTTGCTCGCAATGACCATGATCAAGCCACGTCGGGAGGAGGGGGACGCATGATCTCCGTCACAGGAGTGACCAAGAGATTCGGGGACTACACGGCCCTCGACGACGTGTCGATCGAGGTGCCGGACGGCTCGCTGACCGCGCTGCTCGGGCCGAGCGGCTCGGGCAAGTCGACGCTGCTGCGGATCATCGGCGGGCTCGAGTCGCCCGACGCCGGCCGCGTCGTGATCCACGGCGAGGACCAGACGTCGGTCGCGCCGCAGCGCCGCGGGATCGGCTTCGTCTTCCAGCACTACGCCGCCTTCAAGCACATGACCGTCCGCGACAACGTCGCGTTCGGCTTGACGGTGCGCAAGCGGCCGAAGGCCGAGGTCGCCGCGAAGGTCGACGAGCTGCTGGAGATCGTCGGCCTTGCCGGCTACCAGAAGCGCTACCCGTCGCAGCTCTCGGGCGGCCAGCGCCAGCGGATGGCGCTGGCGCGCGCGCTGGCGGTCGAGCCGAAGGTGCTGCTGCTCGACGAGCCGTTCGGCGCGTTGGACGCCAAGGTCCGCGCCGACCTGCGCGAATGGCTGCGCAAGCTGCACGAGGAGGTCCACGTGACGACGCTGCTCGTCACGCACGACCAGGAGGAGGCGATGTCGATCGCCGACCAGATCGCCGTGATGGACCACTCGCGGATCGAGCAGGTCGGGACCCCGCGCGAACTGTACGACCGGCCGGAGACGCCGTTCGTGATGCGCTTCCTCGGCCCGGTCACGCGGCTCGGCGAAGCGTTGGTGCGCCCGCACGACATCGCCCTGTCGCTCGACGCGCGGCCCGGCTCGCACGAGGCGCAGGTCGCGCGCGTCGTGCACCTCGGCTTCGAGGTGCGCGCCGAGCTCGTGCTCGGCGACGGCCAGGAGCTGGCGGTGCAGCTGACGCGCGCGGAGGCGGATGAGCTGGAGGTCGCCGTCGGCGACATCGTGCACGTGCGCTCGACGGTGCTGCCGCGCGCGCTGGCCGGCGCGGCGCCGCGCGAGCCGGAGCCGGACGCGCTCAGCGCCTGAGGCCGCGCCCGCTCAGCGCGTGATCCAGGCGTCTCTGGCGCGCGTGAGCGCCTCGACGTCTCTGGGGAGTCTGCCGCTCGCGAGGTCGGCGAGCGTGACGTGCTCGGCGACCTGGCGCAGCGCCGAGCGGACGGCGATCCACACTCTGCGCAGCGGCTCGGCGGAGCCGGCGTACTCGACGTCCTCCGGCCGGCCGCCGCGCACGGAGGCCATCGGGCCCTCGACGACGCGGATGATGTCAGCGAGCGTGATCTCCTCGGCGGGACGCGCGAGCCGGTAGCCGCCCTCGGCGCCGCGCTGGCTGCGCACGAGCCCGCCCTGCCGCAGATCCCCGAGGATGTTCTCGAGGAACTTCGGCGGGATGTCCTGCGCGTGGGCGATCGCGTCGGCCTTCGTCAGCTGATCCTCGCCGGCGCCTGCCAGCTCGATCGCCGCGCGCACGGCGTAGTCCACCTTCGCTGAGATGCGCATGGGGCTGCATCATGACCGGCCGGCCGAACGGATGCCGACTCAAGTGGGAAAGCTCCCTCCAATCCACCTTCTGGAGGGACGATGACTGAAGGAGCTGCAGGAGCCGCTGAGACGCGTGGGACGATCTTCGACGACGTCGCCTACTGGCTGACGATCGCGTCGGTCTACTTCCTCGTCGGCGTGCTCTTCTTCTATTCCGGCAAGGAGAAGCTGTTCGACAACGACGCGAACGTGCCGCCCGGCATCGAGAAGCAGTTCGAGGGCACGTTCGTCGCGACGTTCCCCGGCGTCGACGCGCTGTGGGCGATCCTCTCGGTGCTCGAGTTCGCGGTGTTCGTGCTGCTCGTCGTGAGCCTCGTGATGGGCGAGTTCCTGCCGCGCCGGCGCAAGGCCGTGCTGCTGGCGGGGCTGTCGCTCGCGCTGTTCACGTTCGCGTGCCTGTCGTTCGGCCAGACCTCGACCGGCAACAACGAGGGGACCGCGTCGCTCTACACGTACTTCGGCGTGACGGCGATCGTGATCCTGCTCGTGATGCTGCTGCCGCCGAACCGGCCGCGCGCCTGGCTCAGCGGACTGGGCGCTGAGGCCCAGCGCGTCTGCGGCGGCCTCGACCGGTGTGCGGTCGAAGGCTGCCGCGAAGCGCGCGACGACGCGGTCGGCGAGCTGCGCGAGCGCGCGGGAGGGCGCGCGCTCGAGCGCGAGCGGCTCGTTCGCCGGCGGACGCGTCAGCGCGGTCTCACCGCGCTCGTCGGCGAGCGAGGTCATCCGCACGCCTTGGAGGCCGCACGCGACCGCCCATTCGAACGGGCGCATGTCGTTGTCGACGTTGACGGCGAAGCCGTGCGCCGTGACGTGGTGGCTGACGTGCACGCCGATCGAGGCGATTTTGCGGTCCTGCACCCACACGCCGGTGTACTCGATCCCGTCTTCGGGGCGGTTGCGGGCGGAGAGCCCCTCGTCGCCGAGCGCGGTGATGAGCGCCTCCTCCATCGTGCGCAGGTAGGCGATCACGTCGTCGACCCGCATGATCGGATAGCCGACGAGCTGGCCGGGGCCGTGGTAGGTCAGCTGGCCGCCGCGCCGCACCGGCACGACGTCGATCCCCTGCTCGGCATACCACTCGGGCGCGAACGGCAGGTCGGTCTCGCTCGACCGGCGGCCCTGCGTGTAGACGGGCGGGTGCTCGACGAGGAGCAGCACGTCCGGCAGCTCGTCCGCCTGCCGCCGCGCGCGCACCGCCTCTTGCAGTGCCAAGGCGGCGCGGTACTCCACCGTGCCGAGCCGCACGACGAGCAGCTCTGCTGGAGCACTGTCCCTTTGCGACTCCATACGAGTCGCAGACGTGCAGTGGTCGGGCGCCTCAGCCATCCCAGTGCTCCAGCCGCCGCCGCAGCGCGCCGAGGTACTGCGCGGCCTGCGCGCCGTCGAGCGCGCGGTGGTCCCATGAGAGGCCGAGGATCGTCTGGGGGCGGATCTCGATCACGTCGTCTCCATCGTCGTCGCTCACAACGATAGGGCGCTTGACGATCGCCTCGAGGTCGAGGATCGCCACCTGCGGCTGGTTGATCACCGGCGTCGCCATCAGCGAGCCGAACTGGCCGGGGTTGGTGATCGTGAACGTGCCGCCGTGGACCTCGTCGGGCGCGAGCGCTCCGGCGCGCGCGCGGCGCGCCAGGTCGCGGATCGCGAGGCCGAGCTGCTCGACGCTCAGGGCGTGCGCATCGCGGATCACCGGCACGATCAGGCCGTCCTCGCCGAGCGAGACGGCGACGCCGAGGTGGACGGCCTCGTGGCGCGTATACCGCTCGCCTTCGAGCGTCGCGTTGAGCGCGGGGTGCTCTGCGAGCGCATCCATCGCGGCCCGCGCGACGATCGGCAGCGCGGTGACGCCGAGCAGGGAGCTGGCCTTCGCGTGCCTGCGCGCGGCCTCCACGCGCGCCATGTCCGCCTCCATCCACGTCGTGCATGTGGCGGCGGTCTCCAGCGAGCGCTTCATGTGCGCCCCGATCGCTCTGCGCATGCGCGAGAGCTGACCGACGGGCTGGGGCTCGTCGTCCGGGCGGTACGGGCTCTCGATGTGCAGCGGTCGCTCGGTCTCGCGCGCGGCCGCGGCCGCCAGCACGTCCTGCTTGCGCACCCGCCCACCCGAGCCCGTGCCCTTGACGGTGCTCAGATCCACGCCGCGCTCGGCCGCCAGCCGCTGCACGACCGGGGAGTGGTAGGCGCTGCCGGCGACGGGCATCGAGGAGGAGGGAGCGGTCGCGCCCTCGGCGTCCCGAGCCTCCGATGATCGGGCGGGTGGCGATGAGGACGCACGTGCGGCCGCCGGCAGGCGGACGTGCGCGCGCCCGGAGTCGACAGGACCCGCCCGCAGTCCGGCCTGACCCGAGGATGCCGAGATCCGCGCGAGCGTGGTTCCCACCTCGACCGTCTCTCCCTCGGCGACCAGGATCTCGGTCAGCGTTCCGGCCGCCGGGGACGGGATCTCGGTGACGATCTTGTCGGTGTCGATCTCGCAGAGCGGCTGGTCCGCCCCGACGGGCTCGCCCACGGCGACGAGCCATCTGACGACCGTCCCCTCGACGATCGAGACCCCGAGCTGGGGCATGACTACGTCAGTAGTCGAGGAGGTCTCGGCAGGCATCGCGGATGCGCTCGACGCTGGGCAGGACGGCCTGCTCGAGCGGGGGGCTGAAGGGGATTGGGACGTCGGGCGTGGCCACTCGGCGGATCGGGCCGTCGAGCTGCTCGAAGGCGTGCTCGGCGATCAGCGCGGCGACCTGGGCGCCGGCGGCGCACGTCTCGTTGGCCTCGTCGATCACGACGACCTTGGAGGTCTTGGCGACGCTCGCGAGGATCGCATCGACGTCGAGCGGGACGAGCGAGCGCAGGTCGAGCACCTCGACCGACGCGCCGTCCAGCTGCTCGGGCGCGGTTGCCTCCAGCGCAGCGTGGACCATCGCGCCGTACGCGATCACGGTCAGGTCCTCGCCCTCCCGCGCGACGCGCGCCGTGAACGGGGTCTCGTACGTCCCCGTCGGCACCTCGCCCTTCACGCGGCGGTAGAGGTGCTTGTGCTCCAGGTACACGACCGGGTTGGGATCGCGGATCGCCGCCGTCAACAGGCCCTTTGCGTCCTCCGGGGTCGACGGCGCGACGACCTTCAGACCCGGCGCGTGCATGAACCATGCCTCCGGGTTCTGCGAGTGGAACGGGCCGCCGGAGAAGCCGCCGCCGGAGGGCAGCCGCACGACGATCGGGACAGCGAGGCCGGAGCGGTAGTGGGTCTTGGCGGCGACGTTGACGAGCTGGTCGAAGCCGCACGCGACGAAGTCGGAGAACTGCATCTCGCAGACCGGGCGCATGCCGACGACCGCCGCCCCCACGGCGGTGCCGACGATCGCCGCCTCCGCCAGCGGCGTGTCCATCACGCGCGCCTCGCCGAACTCCTCGACGAAGCCGTCGGTGATCTTGAACGCGCCGCCGAACGCGCCGACGTCCTCGCCCATCACGAGCACCCGCTCGTCGACCCGCAGCTCCTCGCGCAGCGCGTCGGAGATCGCCTCGAGGTAGGTCATCGTGGGCATCAGGCGGCGGCTCCCGCGGTGGGGAGATCGTCGGCGGGGCCGGGCGCGGGCGGGTTGGCGGCGAACCCGCTCCAGGGCGCGCGCCCGTCGCCGAGCGGCTGCGCGTCGCCGACCGCGAAGGCGCCGTGGGCTGCCGTCGCCGGGTCGGGCATCGGCGCGGCGAGCGCCTGCGCGGCAGCCGCCTCCACCTCCGCCTCGACCTGCGCGCGCACCACGTCCACGTCCACGCCGAGCGCGGCGAGACGCCGCTCCTGGCGCTCGATCGGGTCGCGCTGCGCCCACTCCGCCAGTAGCTCGGGCGGCACGTAACGCATGTCGTCGTGCGCGGCGTGGCCGTGCATGCGCATCGTCACGGCCTCGACGAGCGTCGGCCCCTCGCCGGCCAGCGCCCGCTCGCGCGCCGCGCGCACCGTCTCGAAGACCGCTTCGACGTCGTTGCCGTCGACCGTCACCCCGGGGAACCCGTACACCCGCGCCCGCTCGACCGGGTCGACCGCGAACTGCTTCGACAGCGGGGTGGAGTACGCGTACTGGTTGTTCTCCAGCACGAACACGACTGGCAGCCGCTGCACGCCGGCCCAGTTCATCGCCTCGTGGAAGTCGCCGCGCGAGGTCGAGCCGTCGCCGAAGAACGTCAGCGCGCAGCGCGACTCGCCGCGCAGCTTGAACGCCATCGCCATGCCCGTCGCCACGCACATCATGTCGGGCAGCATCGAGACCATCGGGACGCAGCCGAGCGCCGGGTCGCCGAAGTGGACGTTGCCGTCGCGCCCGCCCGTCACGCCGCTCGCGCGGCCCATGTACTGGGCGAGGATCCGCGGCGGCGCGACGCCGCGCACGAGGTGCGCGCCGAGGTCGCGGTGCAGGATGCAGAGGCGATCCTGCGGACCCATCGCGAACGCCGCTCCGACCGAGACGGCCTCCTGTCCGAAGCCGTCGTAGAAGGAGCCGGGCACGCGGCCCTGGCGGTAGAGCGTCAGCGCGCGCGCCTCGATCGCGCGCATCAGCAGCATCGTGCGCAGCAGCTCGGCGCGGTCAGCTGCGGTGAGGTGGGCGGGCGGATCCGCCTGGGTCGATACGGCGGCCGGGTCTTCCGCTGCCGCGGAGCCGGCGGTCTGCGTCGCCATCGCTGTGCTCACCCCTTCACTCGTGGGTCGGAGCGGGATCTCCGTCCGTCCCCTCGCGCGTCCGGCCGGGATCTCCGGTCGAGCGCGGCGGCAGGGTCTCCATCAGGGTCGAGGGTACCCGCCGGCGAGCCCCCCGAACGGGTGGGTGAGCGTCCGCGGATCCGGTCCTGCGTGATCCGCGCCGGATCGCGCTAGCGTGGGCGACGATGATCGCATTCGCGCTCACGGCGGTGCTCGCGGCGGCCGGCGGCGGCTCGTCCGGCTTCGGCGGTGGCGGAGGCGGAGGAGGCGGCGGCTACGGGGGCGGCGGCGCGGGCGGCGCGGGCGGCGGCGGCCTGCTCTACTCCGTGATCGTCGTCGCCTTCCTGCTGTTCGTCATGTTCAGCGGGTTGCAGGTGCGCAGGGCGCGCAAGCGCCGCGAGGCACACGGACGCCGCGTCGAGCTGGCGTCGGCCGAGGCGGCGGAGGACGATCCGCTGCTCGCGGCCGACGTGGTGGCAACGGCGGCCGAGCAGATCTTCCGCGCTGCGCAGGAGGCGTGGGACGCGCGCGACGACGCGCGCCTCGCGCAGCTGCTCGGCGCCGACCTGCTGGTGGAGTGGCGTCGCCGTCTCGACGACTTCGCCGAGCGTGGCTGGCACAACCGCGTCGAGGTGCAGAGCGTGTACGGGCTCGAGTACCTTGGGCTCGTCAACCGCGAGGGCACGGCGGACGATCGCGTGACCGTCCGCATCTCCGCGCGACTCAGCGACTGGGTCGAGACGCTCGACGGTGCGACCGTCATGCGCACGGGAGCGGCGAGCTCGGTCGTCGCGCTGACGGAGTACTGGACGCTCGGCCGCCGCGGCGACGGCTGGATCGTCGCCTCGATCGAGTCCGATGCGGAGGGCGCGCACGTGCTCGATGAGGAGGTCGTCGCGACGCCGTGGGGCGACGAGCAGCGGATGCAGGACGCGTCGGTCGTCGAGCTCGCCGCCGCCGAGAAGCTGCCCGACGGCGTCTCGACCGCGGAGGTCGCCGACCTTGACTACGCGGGCGACGCGCGTGCCGCGGCGCTCGACCTGTCGCTGGCCGACGGGCGCTGGGCGCCCGACGTGCTCGAGGCGTCCGTTCGCCGGGCGGTCGCCGCGTGGGCGGCGGCGGTCGACGGCGCCGACCGCGACCTGCTCGACGTCGCCACGCCGGAGGCGGCGGGCGAGCTGCTCCATCCCGGCGACCCGTCCGGCAAGACGCGGCTGGTGATCCGCGGCCCGCGCGTGCGGCGCCTGCGGATCGTCGCCCTTGATCCGGCCGCGACGCCGCCGACGATGACCGTCGAGGTTGAGGTGCACGGCCGCCGCTACGTCGAGGACCGCGACACCGCCGCGGTGCTGTCCGGCTCGAAGTCGCGCGCCGCCACCGTCGCCGAGCGCTGGACGCTCGCGCTCGCCGGCCCCGACGACCGCCCCTGGCAGGTCGTCGGCGTCGCCGGCTCCGACGTCCACGCCTGATCCCATTCCCTACCCTCGCTCCATGGAGCGGGTATGGCCCTCACGTCTGCGCTGGCGTCTGCGGGGCGCATGGTTGGCGCCGCTGCTCGTCGTGCTCACCTGCGCCGACGCGCTGCTGATCCACTGGCGTCCGCTCGCCGGCGACGGGCCGACGGGCTTCTTCGCGGCGCTGCTGCTCGCGAGCTTCCTGAACCTCGTCGCGATCGCCGCGCTCGCGCCGTTCGTCGGGATGGCGTGGCGGCGGCTGCGGCCCGACTTGCCGGTCGTCGTCGCGCGCGACCGCGCCGGCGTGGTGCTCGTGCTGCTCGTGACCGCCGGCCTGGTGGCCGGCGGGACGCTCCACCACGGGACGGTCGTTCGCAACGCCGACGCGGCCGCCGACGCGCACGCGCGCGCGGTCGCGTGGATCGGCACCTACGCGCCCGCCCCCTACCGCCGCCACCTCGCGCTGGCGGATACGGTCGCCGTCGTCCCCGGCAGCCTCTACCGCACCTGCGCGCCCGACCCTGCGAGCGGGCGCTCGTGGTGCGTCGTCGTCCGTCCGCACGGCGCCGTCCGCCGCGACGGCGGCACCCCGAACGCCGTCTTCCAGGCCGGGCGGGGTTAGCCGGCCTTGGCGGCGGCCTCGGCGGCGGCCGAGGTGCCCGGCTTGTCCCACTCGCCGCCCAGCACCGCACCGACCCCCGCGCACAGCGTCAGCGCGAAGCCGATGCCGACGAGCCAGGAGACGAGCGCGATCGCGATCCCGATCGGGCCGTAGTGGGTGGCCGAGCGGCCGATCGCCTCGGGCATGTAGATGACCGAGCCGATGCTGATCGCCGTGATCGCGACCGCCGTCAGCAGCGCGGTCGGGACGAGCCGGTGCCAGTCGACGCGTCTCGCAAGCAGGATCCACGGCGACCACAGCCACAGGATCGCGTCGCCGGTGAGCAGGACGATCAGGGAGGCGAGCGGGCCCGTGAGGTCGAGCAGCGCGTCGCGCGCCGAGGCGAAGACGGTCGACCACACGACGATGCCGGCGATCCAGATCAACCCCGACTTCGTGCCCGCCAGCCCGCGCGCCTCCAGCCGCCACGCGCGCTCGTAGACGCGCTGCAGCCCGCGCGTGAAGCTGAGCGAGGCGCCGACCAGCAGCAGCACGCCGAGCCATGAGATCGACTGGCGCACCGCGTCGGGCTGCGCGAACACCTCGCGCACCAGCTGCGCGGTCGAGCCGTGCAGGTGGAAGCGGTCGATCAGCTCGTTCGCGAGCCCCTCGGCGCCGGGCAGGAACGCCGAGGCGATCACGAGCAGCGGCACGAGCGCGGTGAAGCCGAGCGAGCCGAGCGCGATCGAGCGGTCGACGAACTGGATGTCGACGAGTCGGTCGAGGCAGGCGCGGACCAGCGCGATCGCGTGAGCGAGCTGCGCGTGACGACGCGCCGCGTGCTCCAGGCGGGCGAGCGGGTCGAACTCGATCAGGGCCATGACATGCGCGGACCGGCTGCGGCCCGCGCCGCCATCATCCCGTGGCCGGCGTCTCGGCGTCGCGGCCGGCGGCCAGCTCTCGCCGCACCTGCGCGCGCATCGCGGCGACGCCCGCCAGCAGCAGCACACCGAAGATCACGATCGCCAGCGGCCGTCGCAGGACCGACAGCGGCCCCCACGCGACGAGCACGAGGTACACGAGCGCGGCGAGCCCGTACGCGAGGTCCGGGCGCTCGGCCAGGCCGGGCGCGAAGCGCGCCCGCAGCCAGCGCGCGCGTCTGCCGTCGCCGGCGAGCCAAGCGCCGGCGATCGCGCCCGCTCCGACGACGATCATCACGGCCGCCAGCTCCGCCAGCAGCGTCGTCGCGATCTGCCAGGTCGCGTGCGCGGCCGGCGCGAGCGGTCCGCCGCTCGTGAGCGCCTCCACGATCTCGTTGCCGGCGACGCGCCGTACGACCAGCACGAGCAGCGCCGCGAGCGCGAGCCCGGCGCCGGAGGCGAGCAGCGCGCGGCGCCGTCCGTCCGGCCGGTTGCCGGCGAGCCACACCGCGAGCGCGTAGAGCGCGAGCGCGAGCACGCCCGGCAGCCACGACAGCAGGCCGAGGAGGTCGCCGGCCTTCTGCAAAGTCTCCAGCTCGTGTGGCTTGACGATCACGATCCGCCCGCGATCGCTCGGCAGACGGTCCACGACGCTCGGGTCGATCCCGATCTGCTCGGCGATCTGTCCTGCCAGCGGGCGCAGGTCAAGGATCACGCCGTCGCCGTTGATCACAGTCCCCTCGCCGTCGACGAGCTTCACGAACTGCTCGTGCGTCAGGCGGTTCGCGGTGACCCAGGCCTGCTGCACCTTGCCGGAGGCGAGCAGCCGCTGGACCGCTCTCTGCACGCCGTCGGCGACGAGGCTGCCGGCCGGGCCGGCGAGCGGCTGGAGTCTCGGCGGCAGCACCTGCTGCAGCGCCTCCCGCGTGCGCGAGCCGTCGGCCAACTCGGAGGAGAGCTCGTCGGCGAGCGGCACCCGCACCGCGTCATCGCGCAGCAGCGCCGCGCTCGTGGCGGTCCAGTCGTCGGTATTCAGCAGCTGTCGGTCGACCCAGCCGCCGAGCAGCGCGACCACCGCGAACAGCGATGCGAGCGCGACGAGGATGCGGGAGCGGAGCGGCACGCGGACACCAACCTATCCGTCGCGCAGCCGGACCGCGCCGACTGCCGCGCGGCGAAAGTGGAGGCGCGCATGCGCGCGACGGTCAGGGGGAGCCGCCGGCCGCGGCGTCCGCGGCCTCGCGTCTGCGGCGCAGGTTGCCGACCAGCATCGAGATGACCGTCACGAGATAGATCTGCCCGATCAGCATCTCGAGCACCGCGATCGCGCGTCCGCCGCTTGTCCCCGGCGTCAGGTCGCCGAAGCCGGTCGTCGTCATCGACGTGAAGCTGAAGTAGACGCGCTGGGACTCGCTGCCGTCGGTCCCCTGCGCGAAGTACGGCCCGGGGTCGACCTTCGCCATCGTCGAGATCGCGAACGAGAAGACGATGCCCAGCAGGAGGTAGACCGCGAGCGCGCCGGCGACCGCCTGCACGGTGACGCCGCGCACCCGCAGCAGCACGGCCAGCCCGCGCACGAGCTGGCCGGCGGTCGCGAGGATCAGCGCTGCGCTCGCCGCGCTCGCGATCGACTCGGGTCCCGCGTCCGTGACGGCGACCACCGCGAGCATGAGGGTCAGCGCCGTCAGCACGACGCTGACCCACTCGCGCAGGCGTCTGTGCCCGCGGCTCGTGGCGATCACGACCGCGAGCATCCCGCCCGACAGCAGCAGCGAGACGCCATGGCTCCACGGCGCCTCGCTCGCGATGATCAGGAACAGCACCGTCGTCAGCGCGAGGGCGAGCACGATCCCGTAGCGGTGGCTGCCCTCCAGCTCCAGCGGCGCGTCCGGCGTCTCCATCGCCGCACAGCATCGCGGCCGGGGCGGCGGCAGCGGTCAGAGCGCCAGGCCGAGCGGTGACTCGAGCAGCGCGCGGATGCGGGCGAGGACCTGGGCGGCGTCGGCGCCGTAGAGGATGCGGTGGTCGCTGACGAGCGTGAGGGTCATGCGCTTGCCGGGGACGACGGCGCCGTCGACGACGACGGGCACGTCGCGCAGCGCGCCGACGGCGAGGATCGCGGCCTGGCCGGCGTTGACGATCGCGGTGAACTCCGTCACGCCGAACATGCCGAGGTTCGAGACGGTGAAGGTGCCGCCGCTCAGCTCCGGCGGCGTGATCGCGCCGGAGCGCACGCGCCCGGCGAGCGCACGCGCCTCGAGCGCGATCTCGCCGATCGACTTCTGGTCGGCGTCGAAGACCGTCGGCACGACCAGCGCGTTCTCGGCCGCGACCGCCACGCCGACGTTGACGCGCTCATACAGCTCGAAGCGGCCGTCCTTGTAGGCGCCGTTCGCGCGCGGGAATTCGCGCAGCGCGAGCGCGGCCGCCTTCACGACGAAGTCGTTGTACGAGGGCGCCGGGTGCCCGTCGGTCGCAAGCGCCTTCAGCTGCTCGCGCACCGCGACGGCCGCCGCCATGTCGACCTCGGTCGAGACCTGATAGTCCGGCACCGTTGCCTTCGACTCCGCCATCCGCCGCGCGATCGTCTGCTGCGTGCGCGAGAGCTCCTCGACCGTCGTCTCTCCCTTCCCGCCGCCGCGCTCGCCGGGGGCGACCGGGCCAGGGGCCTGCTGTGGGGCCGCCGGCGCCGCGGGCGCGGCAGCAGCCGGCGCCGCCTCGTCTGCCGTGGGCGCGGCTTGCGCGGGCGCGGCCTCCGTGGGGGCCGCCTCGGCCGCCTCCACGTCCGCCTTCACGATCCGCCCGCCGGGGCCCGTGCCGGTGAGCGTCGCGATGTCGACGCCGCGCTCGCGCGCCAGTCGCCGCGCGACGGGTGAGGCCTTCACGCGGCCGTTGTCGCCGGTCGTGGCCGGCGCCTCGGAGCGCTCGCCCACGGCGGACATCGATGGGGCGGGAGCTGGCGGCGAGGGGGGCTCGGTGGCTGGCTCGCTTGGAGTGTCCTGTTCCGGTGTCGTGTCGCGACCCTCAGGCAGGACACTTTCGGCGGCAGAAGTCGATCCGTCTCCGATCCGCGCGATCAGCTCCCCGATCGGCAGCGTGTCGCCCTCGGCCGCGACGCGCTCGAAGACGCCGCCTGCGTCGGCCTCGTAGGTCATGTTCGCCTTGTCCGTCTCGATCTCGGCGATCTCGTCGCCGCGCGCGACCGTGGCGCCGTCCTCGACGAGCCATCTGAGGATCGTGCCCTCCTCCATCGAGTCGGACAGGCGGGGCATGACGACGTCGGGCACGGAAAAGTCCTCTCTAGACGTCCCGCAGCGTCGCCAGCGCGGCGGCGACGACCTGCGGCTCGTGGGGGAAGGCGATCTGCTCCAGCGGCTTCGAGTAGGGCATCGGTACGTCGGCGCCGGTGACGCGGCCGACCGGCGCGTCGAGGTCGTCGAACGCCTGCTCCTGGATCAGCGCGGCGAGGTTGGCGCCGACGCCGCCGTGCGGCCAGCCCTCCTCGACGATCACGCAGCGGTTCGTCTTGCGCACCGAGGCGAGGATCGTGTCGAGGTCCAACGGCCGCAGCGTGCGCGGGTCGATCACCTCGGCGGAGACGTCGTGCTCGTCGGCGAGCACCTCGGCCGCGCGCGAAGCGGTCAGCGCCATGCGCGAGATGCCGACGATCGTCACGTCGTCGCCCTCGCGCCGCACGGCCGCCTTGCCGAA